>JANYLK010000105.1 GCA_025357875.1 Granulicella sp. | reverse complement strand
AGGCTCGAAGATTTGGCGCGTGCCATAGAACGTGTTTCCGGCAAGCCATATCAACTCCGATCGGCGAAAACGCAGGCCGCGTAGATGCTCCATCTGCGCGATCAACGCGTGCGAGTCGACCTCGTCGGCCAATTGGACACGGATCGTCCGATTAACAACTTCGCTGGTCACATGGACAGCAGGGAAGTTCTTCCAGATGAATTGCAGCATCAGCAACTTGTAGAAGTCGGTGTCGAGCAGTGAGCGCACGATCGGGTCGAGCTTCCAGTTGTGATTGTGCGCGCGCTCGGCGAAATTCACGTTCATGCTGTAAGCCTAAACGCGAGGACTAGCCGCTCCAAGCGAGAGTGTCAAAATAAAGTGTCAAGGTGGCTTGACATCTCGTTTTTCATGAGGTAAAGTGTACTTGTCATAAAGGAAAGGAAACCAATCATTATTTGCATGCCAAAGAGTGTCGCCACCCGTCGTTATATTCGTCGCTTTGCTGTCGCGATGATTGCCTACATTGCCCTGATTCTTATCGTCAGCACATGCTTCCACCGGCTTCATCCAATGGGGCCATTCGCTTATTTACTGGCAGTACTTCCTGCGCTTGCAATCATCGGAATGATCGTCACGGTCGGTCTCTACCTCGCTGAGGAGAAAGATGAGTTTCAGCGCAACCTGTTCGTCCAATCCATGCTCTGGGGTCTCGGCGGTGTTCTCGCGGTTACATCGGTATGGGGAATGCTTGAGTCGTTCACTCCCATACCGCACTTTGAGCCCACATGGACATTTTCTTTGTTCTGGATTTTTGTTGGCATCAGTTCTCCGTTTCTTCAGAAGAGGTACCGATGAAGAATCGACTTCGGATACTTCGCGCTGAACGGGGCTGGTCGCAGGCCGACCTCGCCGAGCGACTGGAGGTGTCACGTCAGTCGGTGAATGCCGTCGAGACTGGCAAGTTCGATCCTTCACTTCCACTTGCATTCAAACTTGCTCGCCTATTTTCGACGACGATCGAGGCGATCTTTACCGATGAGCCGTAACGGCTTGTGCCGATGGAATGGCCACTCAACATGGGGGATCAGAGCAAAGAACGCAGCGATTGCGCTTGGTGTTTTGTAGGGAGTTGCAAATAGGTGGCTAATTCTTATGGCATGTAGTACGCTCGGGCGCGACCCGCCAAGACACGAAAGTTCAAGCTTCGCTATTCAATCAAATACCTCATTGAAAGAGTGATCATGACCCGACTTATGAAATCAGCCATCCTCTGCTGTATCTTTTCCAGCCTGCTCGCTTGCAACGGTGCGTCCGCGCAGGGCGGTCTCGACGGACTCTACTTGATGACCCGGATGTCTGGCAGTAGCCTTGAGACGGCGACGTACTTTTTTCACAATGGAATGCTGGTGAAAAATCCAGTCGGATCAAGTCGTGCTTTCGACGCGAACGCTGAACGCGCTTCGCACCCAAATGATGTCGGCAGCTACAAACTCCAAGGGGGGCAGTTGACCCTTGCTTTTCCAAACGACACGCGTACCGCAAAATTCGAAACGATGAACGGTGGCTTCGGCTGGGACGCCGGGATATTCAGCCCGGTCGAGATATTCAAGCCGGGAACGACGCTGGATGGAACTTTCTCTGGCGGCAATAGCGTGGGTGGTGGGGCAGTGATGGCCAGTTCCACTATCGTCTTCCATCCGAATGGAACTTACGATAACGGAATGGTGAATTCCTTCGACTCGAAGAGCGACAAGAGTGAGGTCAGCGGTGGTTCGCAGTCCAGCGAACACGGTAGGTATCGCATCGACGGAACTGCCCTGCGTATGACGCCGGACGGTGGCAAAGAGACGGTGTACACCACTTTTCCCTGGGACGATGGCACGCCAGGGCCGGCTCCGCGAGCGGTGTATTTGGGCGGCAACATGATGACCCGAACAAAGTAAGTCCGGGGAGCGAGCGCTCGCGATATTCTTACTGCTTGCGGGGACCCCCATGAATCGTGCAGTAATTCCGCGTGGAAGACTGCTGCTGCTGTTCGTGCTGTTTTTCTTCATTTGCTGCGGACTCGGCTATCCCAGTCTGAATCGCGTCGACTGGCGGAAAGCGCCCGGCGGGCTGGCCGATGTGCAAATATACGCTGCTCTTGTGACTTCACCGCCGGTGCCCGACCCGAGCGACCATACGCAGTTCCGCGTGCTGGTTCCGTATCTGGCAAAACCGATCTACCGCGTGGCGCTGAATCACATTGGCACATGGGATCCAATCATGTTCGCGTTGCTCGTGGTCAATGCGATCTTCGTAGCGGCCACAGCGGTTGTGCTTGTGATAGTTGTGAATCGTCAGCTTGGGAGCTATTCCATCGCACTTGGGTCCGCGCTGATTTACCTGCTTAATTTCGCAGTTCCAAATCTCAGGTTGGTTGGAATGATCGACGCGGGGGAAGCATTTTTTCTTATGCTGCTGGTATGCAGTTTGTCGGTGGATATGTACTGGACTCTGCCTGTTTGGGGAATTATCGGCGCAACAGCGAAGGAGTCGTTCGTCCCATTTCTAGTTTCCTTCACTCTAACGTGGTGGCTCTGTGCGCGGAAAACGTTGCGCAAGCCAGCGTCCGCCTCAGCCTGGATGATTGCGTCGTGGGCTGCGGCACTGGCCTCCCTGATCGCGGTTCAATGGAGGATTACGGGGGTCTGTCAGTCGCCGATACGATTTGGCCTAAGCCTTCACCATAACTCGGCGTATGTCTTGCACTTCATCGCATCGCTGGGTGATCGAAATCTCTGGTACATCTTCTTCTGGCTGCTACCGCTGTCTTTACTCCGGTTGAAAAGACTCCCTTTCGATTGGCGGATTGCGACGGCCGCAGCGTGCGTTACCGCGTTTGCAATGGATACGTACTACGGCGGTCCCCCGGGAGCGATCGGGCGAGCTTTATTCAGCGTTGCCGGCCCGCTGCTAAGCGCGTCAGTGGCACTTCTGCTTTTCACAGGTGTTGGATCGGAGTCGCGGAATGAGTCGAGCCGCACCATCGCAGCCGGCTAACCGCAATCAGTCTTGCAATAGATTGTTTGGCAGAGAAGAGGGATGGTGCGCCCGAGAAGATTCGAACTTCTGACCTACAGCTTCGGAGGCTGCCGCTCTATCCAGCTGAGCTACGGGCGCATCTTGATACCGGTTGAGTTGCGTAGCAACTTCCAAAATTTCAGTATACCAGCGGTGTTTGCTCGAATATTCATTGGGATATAGATGCGACGATCGATGCGGCTTGTACCTGCGCTCCCTCGGTTGCAGTGATCGTCATTGTCTGCGAACCGGTCGGCGCCATTTTGATAGGCGCAGTTGTTCCGCAGCCGGAGATGCTAATGATGCCTGCAGTGAGCCAGCGAGGCGGTACCAAGGCTCGTGGTCCCTTCCTGTAGAAGGTGACAGAACCTTGCGGCACTCCAGCCGAGGAACCGACGAATGCCGTAATGGTAGCAGTGCCGCCCACCGCGACGGAGTTTGAAGACAGACCGACGACAGTGGTTGTGGGGATTGCAGTTACCGTCACACTGCTGAAGGTGAAGGCAGCGTAATTGGTGTCTCCCGGGCAGTACGCTGTGTAAGTGTGGGCACCGGTGCTGATGCCAGTAAGGGTGAGCGCAGCAAGCGTGCCGTTGGCGGTCAGAGGAGCTTGGTTGTGCCCTCGAAGAACTGCACAGCCGCAGTAAGTGCCGGTGTGCCAGTTTAGGCACCGTAGGTAAGCTGGGACAGGGTGGGTTGCAGCATGGCGCTGAGTGTCACGGTGCCCGGGCCAGGAACATTGGCAAGCGTCTGCTGATTAGTCGTTGAGGCCATGGGCAGGTACAGCTCGCCCACCAAAAAAGTGAAGCTTGCTGCAGAACGGGGATATGGCGCCACAGTAGGTGTGGATACGTTGCCGACGTAGCTGACTTCGGTGCCAATCTGAGATTGGAGGATGGCTGGGAGATCGGCGCGGGGCCAAGGGTAATGGTGTCGTTATATCTCTACGGGCAAAAAATGGTCAGACCATTTTGCAGCCGCGGATTGGGTGAGGAGGACCATAACGACAATGATGATGAGCTGTCAATTTCTCACTCCCAGTCGACCTCGTACGGAGCATGCTCAAGTGGTTTGCAGCCGCTTGACACCCTATCCCGGATAGTCGAGCATCTATACGACTGACGAATCCGTTTCCGGCCACCAGCGATGCGCGGCCCGGTATTCAACATCCGGCTATTGCTTGAAGAAAGAAACCCATGAACCTTACGATTTCGCAATCCCGTTCACGTTCCTCCCGCAGGACTTGGACCGCAGTTTCGATCGCGCTGCTTGGCGTCGTATGCACTCCGTTGATTGCCCAGAAAAGCATGGACAAACCGGGCGGACCTCTGCCGAGCCCGGCTGCGACCGCCAGCGTTTCCGTAGCCAGTGGCACGATCGACATCCACTACAACACGCCTCATCTGCGCGGTCGTCACGTCGGTGGTCCGGAGATTGTTCCCTATGGTCAAGTTTGGCGGACCGGTGCAAATCCGGCGACGACCATCATCACCTCGGTACCGTTGAAGTTCGGAGATCTGTTGGTTCCGGCGGGTACGCACACGATTTATTCGCTGCCAACTGCGGATGCCTGGACGCTGATTTTGAACAACGAGACCGGTCAGTGGGGAACCGAATATAAGCCGGAGATGGATCTCGGCCGCGTTCCCATGAAGGTCAAAGCGATGACAACACCGCAGGAAGTGATGAGTCTCTCGTTCGAGAACACTACGGCGAACTCGACCGAATTACATATTCGATGGGAGACGACGGATCGCTACGTGGCCATCACCAAGCCCTAAAGCGTTTGCGCAGGCAAGCAGGGCAAACGAGGGATGACGGATGGGTGCGATCTCGCGACGTGTTTTCATTGGCAGCGCCGCCATGACCGGGACTGCGCTTGCATGCGCCAGGAACTCGTCGGCGGCCACAACGGATGCGGTACCGATCATCGACGCGCATATCCATCTGTTCGACGGCACACGCACCGTGGGCGCTGGGTATATGGGTTCGCAGGCGTACCGTGCGATTTCGCATACATCGCTCCCCTCGATGTATGCGTCGCTGGCCAGGCCTCTTGGCGTCGTCGGCGCCATTGTGGTGGAGTCCAGCGGTCTCATCGACGAAAACCTGTGGTATCTCGAAGTCTGTCGTGCCGATCCGTTCATGGTTGGCGTCTCTGGAAATCTTGATCCTGCGCGGTCGGATTTCGGCGAGTATGTGTCTCACTTCCACAGGGACCCACTCTACTGCGCTATCCGCGCCAGTCGGTTCTACAACGCCGACAGCGCAAAGGTCGTTCTCAATTCGGTCGATGTCGCCAATCTGAAGCTTCTCGCACAGGCCGACATGGCGCTCGACACGGCCAATCCGAGCATGGGCCTGATGCAGGCGAATGTGCTGCTTGCCGATGCGATCCCGGACCTGCGCATCATCATGGATCATCTTCCTTCGTTCGATCCGACAGCCGAGGGGCAGCAGGTATACGAGGCAGTGGTGAAGGAGATGGCGGCCCGGCCCAACATCTTCGTCAAACTGACCGAGGTATACCATCCTCGGCTCACAGACAACGTGATCGTGAAGGATTACGAGTTCCTTCGCGCGAGGCTTGAGTACCTGTTCGGGATGTTCGGCGAGGACCGCGTAATGTTTGGGACGGACTATCCGAACAGCTACGGCGTGGCCACTATCCCGGAAGAAGTGGCGCTGGTGAAGCGCTTTTTCTCGTCGAAGTCGAGGGAAGTTCAGGAGAAATACTTTTGGAAGAACTCCGCCCGTATCTATAAATGGACCAAGCGCACGCCGGACCAACCAAGCCTGACTTGAACGAAACGCTTGTAGAGTCCAATTGTGATGAGATACTCTCTGCGCCATGGCACGGCGGACGAAGGAAGTGACGGATGGGGACCGATAGAAGAACACTGAAGTGCATCGGCGCCGGTTTTCGCGACGATCGCAGTCTGGGGTGTTCTATGTCAGCAGAATGGTTTTGCTTAGAGCACTTCGGTCCCTCACTGGAACCGTTACCGATCAGCGTCATGTCCCGCTAAAGAGCGCTATAGTGCAGGTTTGAAACGAGGATACTAGCGGGTGGTGTCTCACATCACGGGCGTGGATGGGCTTTACAGTTTCAAACGTCTTCAAGGTGAAGCGGATAGCGTCATTTATTTCACGATTCACGGACGCCGGTCTAAAAGAAAACATCTGAGCCACTTCGACCCGAGGCAGTCTTCAGCCTGGCCATATCTAAACCAGCAACGAACGATCTTCATGATGTGGTCCGCCGCGCCTGGCTGCCGAAAATCATCGATGTATCTGGTCAGGCAGGCATCGCTGGTTTGGGCAGAATATCCATACATGCGGCCCAACGCAATCCTGTGGATTGTGCGCGGCACATAAGGCGCCCACTTTGCCAGTAACCTTCCCGGACGGCTGGAATACAGACGCACCATGAGATCGGATGAGGTCGAGTAGGGGCCGGCGGGAGCAAACAAGATCAGGCTGCAAATCCGCTCGGGATGACGAGCGGCGAGCATTAGAGCGACTGCCCCGTCATGCGAATGTCCCGCAATGTCGGCGCAATCATGGCTAAGGGCTTCGATGGTTGCAGCGACCCGATCTGCGGTGGCTTCAAGCCCTGCGGCGAGGCCCGGGATGCGGTCAGACTTGCCTACGTTGGGAAGATTCGATCGCGTACAAGCTTGCATTTTCAGACAGTGCGACGATGTTGTCGTGCCAGTTACGGAGAAGACACCACACGGGCCATGAATCAGAAGCATGGGTTTGCCCGATTTGGCTTGAGGAATGCACGCGGATGCCGTCAACATTTACGAATGCTTCGGTACAAGGCATGGTTGTTTGATGCACCACCTAAAATTCCTCTTGCGTCCACTCTCGGCAATATTACAGGGTGTAGTGACCGAGCGGGCTACGGGATTTGAAGAGGTCGCAAGCCATCCACGGTGAACAGGCCGGCCGGATATCCTTCCGGCGAGTGTTGCGCACGGAAGACGTAACGGAAGAAAAATCCCGCTGATACGCTGTTAAAGTTCCTTGCATTGTTGGCAATTACGAATCCGCCGCCATACCAATGCGCCTCGAATCGGTAAGAAGCTTGAGAGTTGAAGGAGTAGTTGAATGTGGTGGTGTCGGTAAGTGGGTACTGTCCACAGTTGTACGACGGCGCCTGCGATGCAGTGCAAATTGCTCCGTTGGAGGGAACAAATCCTAATTGCAGCGACGGATCCAGCGGGAAGAACAGCGCCGCATCCTGCTCAAATGTCTGGACGCCGAGCGATCCTGCGATGACGTAGTGAAAATTCGCCCTAGTATGTCCGTTGAAGCTGATCGGCACTGACGCGAGGAAGTAGGAACTCGGGCTGAAGTATCCACCCTGTCCGTAGCTCAATCCGGCCTCGTTATAGGCGTAGTGCATTCCCGAAAGAGATCCGCCAAGCATCAGACTGCCGTGTTCGGGCCAATTGCCCACGCGGAAGTCTGCTCCTGTGGTACCCCCGAAGCGAGTGTTGTCGCGAACATGTTGTCCAGTTAGGATGCCACCTTCACCAGACAGATAGAACGTAGAAGTTGCGCCTCCGAAGTTGAAGCGTACTCCGCCGCTATTCGATATCACGCCGCCCCAGATTGGACCCTGCAACGTCGCGAACGGAGTTCCGGGATTGTGCAATCCGGCGTAGGAAAGTTGGGTGTCTTTGACGGATTGACGCTCGCCGTACAGCACCACGTGGCCGCCGAGACCACTCAAACGGAGGCGACCCGTGAAGTTGCGAACCAGAAACTCGTGGGGCGTGTATCCGACGGCTAGTCCTACGTTTCGCGTCGTCAACTGAAGTTCGCCGCCGATGCCGTTCGAATATTCCTGCGCCGGAGGAGTGGCCGAATTCGCTGCCAGCGTGCCCAGGTAGGGCACGTTGCCCGTGATGAAGGCGGCGCGGTTAAGCACACCGGAGTTCAGAAAGACGGGGAGCGCAACGACGGTCAGCCGCGCTGACCGACCGATGACGGCCGACGCTTCGGCTGGCGCCTCGACATCGTAGAGGCGGTCGAGGCCAGCGGCTCCGCTGCGATACCGGCCCATCCCGGTTACGCCAAGCCATCCGCTATACGATCCTTCAAGCGAAGCCAGTTCACTTTCAGCCTGCTGCCGCTGAGTCATGGGGATGGGGACCTGTGCCTCGAAGTATCCACCGAGTGGCGGCAAATTCTGGGCTCTCAGTTGAGCATCAGTCGGTGGAGTAGCCATCGGGTAAGAGGGGCCGATGTGTGGAAGTGCCCCGGGATCCGTAGCAACGGGAGTACTGGGAGTGGTGGGCGCAGGCTGAGCGACGGTGGGCGTCGGTTGCGTTTGGACTTGCTGTGGGGCGGCCGTAGGTGGAGCAGATTTAGTGGTGGCAGCCGGCTTGTGAGGAGCCGGACGACTTCTTGTAATCGTGGGCGAACCGGCGGGCTGGGGTGGCGTACTGGGCTGCGGATATTGTTGTGCGCCGGTGTCCGGAATCTTGCCAAGCTGGCGTCCGGGCGGGTTCGGCGGCTGGGGAATTTGGGCTCCGTTCTGCCCCGCCATCACATAGTCCGCGTTTTGTGTCGCGACCGTGATTGTGTCTTCCGGCGGAGGATGGCTCTGTCCGATCCTGCCGGCAGCCGACTCTTCCTGCAGACGCCGGATGCGGTCAGCCCGAGCCGCTGAAACCTCGGCGTGGGAGGCGGCCGCTTGATTGGCGCGTGCGCTTGGTGCATACCGTGCGGTCGGCAGAACGTCGGTCACTTCTGCCTGTGACTGCATCGGATGAGGCGTGTTGTCACCCAGCTGCACAGCTACGGCAGATGGGTTGCCGGTAGGTTGGGTGGCATTTGGAACAGGTGGCGGCGGTGGGACGTACGCAACGTATGGACTGTAGACCTCCCAAGCGACAGCGCCGGGAGAGGTTGCTACAGGCTTTGGGGATACCGCCTGCTGCGAAATTGCTTGCTGCGCGGCGACTTCCGTCTGGCCGAGTGCGCGGTTGGTTGCGCTGCGGACTGCCGTGTCAACCTCTGTCTGGCTGCGCTGACTGGTAGTCGGAGCATTTCCAGGGGCCGCAACGGCGTGCGTCTGGGTGGCCTCTTCGCCGGATTTGCTATGGTCGGCTGCACCAGGATTTGTCATGTAAGGCGGAACGAGCCGGGCCGAGCTATCGTAGGGAGGCAGCGGCGCATGACCTCCATAGCTCGGCAGATACGGCTCGGGAGATGCACCGCTAGTTGCAGTCGGGTCCGAATACCCGGGTGCAAGCAGGATTGAGATATCCTGCGGCTGATCAGGGCTGGGCAGACTTAAGGGAGCGGATGGTCCCGGAAGTCCGAGGTCAGCCGCCAGTTTCGAGCCGGGAGCGATAGGTGGCATCGCCCTCAACGATGCGCGGTAATACTGAATTGCCCTTCCCGTATCACCGCGTGCCTGCTCGAATCTTGCAGCCAGAATTAATATCTGCGGATCGACTGGGTAGGCCTTCAAGGCAAAGCGCAACCATGCCTCTGCATCCTTATTGTCTCCGTCAGCGAGGGCGGAGTTAACTCCCGCCTCATAGTCAGGAGCACTTGCGGAAGCCATATTCTGCGCCTTATAGATCAGCACAGCCTGGTGCGGCTGCCCGGCTTGGGCGTATCCGATCGCCAGCGATTTGATTGCCGCTGGATTATCAGGAAACGCCCTGGCCGCTGCATTGAGAATCGCCAGAGCACGTCGCGGATTCCCTGCCGCGGCAACCTGATTCGCGCGCCGTGCGGCCCAATTCGTCCAGATCGTCTGTACGGTCCGGCGCTGATCTGCGGACAGGTCGTGGCGCCCGCCGAGGCTCATCAACTGACGGTAAAGTTCGGCGTCTTCCATCCCGTTGTAGAGCAGCCACGCGTTTTGAATTTCAACGTCTAGCGGTGGGGCGCTGCGCTGTGCGGCATAATCCTGCTCAACTCGCCCAAGGAACTGGGTTGCTTCGCGCGACCGTCCAAGCGCTCCATAGACCGAAGCCATCGTCTGCAGATAGCCGGGGTTAGTCTCTAACTGAGCTCGGACCGACGGCGACGCCAGTTTTAGTTGATCGACCGCCTCTTTATCGTGACCGGTCACGTGTAACGCGGACAACAATCCGGCCCACGCATCGGCACGCTCGGGACTCTCATGGATCACCTGCTGATAGACCGGGAAGGCAAGCTGAGGACTTCCTCGTTCTATATAGATGTCTGCAAGCTGCATCTCAATCGCGGGCGATGGCTTCTGCCCTGCGTTGGTCTGCTCTGTGACAGCTTTTTGCAAGAGGTCCTGAGCCACGTCTAATTTTTTCTCAGCCTGATAGATCGACGCCACCGCGATCTCGAAGCCGGTGTCGCGCATCGCGGCGGCATACGTAGCGGGAGGAATGCCCTGGACGGTTTGCAGCGCCTCGTCATCGTGCCCCATTGCGTGCTGGACCCGCACTAACCCCTGCCATGCCGCGAGAGTTCCAGGCTCATCTGCGAGTGCCTGCTTGTACATCACAGCAGACTGATCCAGATGGTTTGTCGAGGCCAGCATGCCGGCAAGCTGTACTTCAATATCGGTCTTCAGGCCTTTTACGTCTGCAGGGAAGCGCTGTTTCAACGCGCTCTCGAGAGTGGCCTGCGCCTCCGCTCCGCGTCCAACTGTGGCATAGGCGGAGGCAAGCGGCTGCAGAAACAGTGGATCACTCATCAACTGGGCCAGAGGAGCCGGAGGAATTCGCCCGGGCGTTCCGAGCGCAAGAGACGCGTCTCCTCCCTGAAACTGCGCCATAAACAATCCACGCCAGCCATCGACCGAAGCGGGTTGTGCCTCCACCGCGCGTTCGAAGAGCGGAATAGCCGGGGTTGGCTGCTGTGCCTTGAGTAAAGTCCCACCCAGTCCTTCGAGCGCCTCGGGGCTGGTAGGGCGAAGCTGTAGCGCAGTTCGGTATCGCTTCTCCGCCATTGTCAGGTCGTTCGAGCTCAGGGAGTTTTGCCCTTCTCCCATGATGAACCAGAACCGGGCGGTCTCGAGCGCGGCGAGGAGTCCCTTATCGTCGGGACTGCCGTGCTTGGCCTGTTCGAGGAAGCTGATCGCGCCCAGAAAATTTCCCTGCTGCATGCGCACATAGCCCAGTCCCGCTAGCGCTTTTGAGTTTGAGGGATCACCGGTCAGGATCGCCTTGAAGCGGGTTTCGGCATCCGCCACGCGGTTGGCGTTGAGAGCCTGATACGCGGCGACCTCGTCGGCGGCTCGGGTTTTGGCGGTCTGCGCTTCAGTTGGCGCGCCCGGTGTAGACTTCGGCTTTGATGGCGGTTCGATGGCCACGACCGTCCTTGGCGTCGTCGCTGCCGTTGCGCTCGCTGCTGCAGCACTCGGCTTCAATGCTGGCGCAGGCACTTGGTGAGAGGGCTGCTCGACTGCGGTAGGCGAGACAACCTTCGCCACTGTTGGCGCGGTGGTCGCCGGCACGGCGGTGGCGGTCGGGCCCGAGTTCGGAGCTGTGACCCCTGTTGCTGCCGTAATGACGGGCTTCGACGCCGACTGCGCCGCCTGAAAGACTGCGGCGAGCTGCGAATCCTGGTGGGTCGCAAGGTACGCACGAATCTGCGGAGCAACGGCCGGATTGGCAGCATCCCACAGCAGCGACTGGCGGAGCCCAAGAGCCGCCTGCGTGTTCATCGGAAAACCTGCGAGAAGCTTACGGCCTTCCTCGCGGGTCGCTAGGCTGTACGTCAGAACGCGCCCTAAAGAGATCTGGTAGCGCGCCTCGGCAGGATTCTTCTCGATCAAGGCTCGCAGGCCCTGTATCGCGTGCGGACGACCTCCATCGGTAGCCGCTTCGGTTTCATAGTAGGCAACGGCCCAGTCACCGACCGGTGGATGTGTCCCGAACGCCTGGCGGTAAATGGCCATCGCAGCGGCGTACTTTCCTGCGTCGGAGAGCTTGGTAGCCTGCTCCAGTTGAGCCTTCTGGTCGGTCGTCGGTCCAGGGTGTTCCGAACCCGCGAGACTAGGATCGTCCGGAGTTATCGCACGGAGCCTCGCCTGGTAACTGTCGGCTAGTTTCGTATCCCCTTCCAATCTGTAGGCTCGAACGAGATTAGCCAGTGCTTCGGAGTTCCTGGGCTCTGTCAGCAAAACCTGCTGCCAGCTTTGCACTGCCAGATCTCTTCGGCCGCGAGCTTCCTGTGCACGAGCCTTATCCAGCATGATTTTAGTGGCCGATTGAGAAGCCTGAGCCACGGGAGTTTGAGCCTCGACCAGCACTGAAGACGCGTTCAGAGCAATGATTGCAAGCAATATCGCGGGGAGGCACAGCCGGATTGCGAACACTTTGTTTATCATTTGTTGTCAGTGCACCGCTCGTCGTCACCGGCGCGAACCAAGTTTGACACTAAAGGCTGTATCAGAAGCCTATCGCTTTTTCCCTCCGCCCGTACCGCGGTTTTGGGTGTCAGACAAAACAACTTGAGGATATCTAGGCAGGTATTCCAAAAATCTCGGTTTTGCATGCCGGAATGGGTTTCTAAACCTACCTGAGATCCGGGTTGCTCCTTTTAATAAGTTGAGACTCGGCATGGTGATGCAATCAGTTGCCTCACGCGTCCCACTGGACGGGTTGGACGATTTTGCTCACTGAGGATGGTTCAATTTGACCCTAGTCGTCGTCGCCCAGGAGCCGCAGGCGCGCATGTCGCCGCAACATCGTCTGAATTAGAGCCGCCATCAGGAAGCAGAAGATCACGGTCACTACTGCGATCAGCCACGGAGCTTCCTGAAAGACAGTCGTCACCCGCGTCAGCAACGAAATCTGTCCCACCCGGTAAGCGCCGCCACCAATGCGGTAGGACGAAAACCGCTCGCTGTGAAGGACGCTCACGGACTGCGCAATATCCGATGACTGCGATCTCCCCAGAAAAGCCGCAAGAAAGCTCGGCATCGCCACCCGGTCGCGCAGCACAACAGCCACAACCGTGCGCCTTGATCTCAAAGGCCACTCAATGGCCTCGATCACGGCATCGGGCAAACCTCCTTCGGTCCGAAGTTGTCCCGATTGCGAATGTTGCGAAGCTCGATTCCGCCACCACGCGACGGGATCAAATAGACTTTGCGCGTTGTGGATCTGCATCCCGCTGGAAACGAACTGGAGTGGTAATGACCCACCCAACATCTTGAGCGCAGGCTGGTCTTCAGCGGTGCCGACCAGGAGGTAGTCCATTGTTCCGTCCTTGGTCATGCCGGCCGAGTTGGTCACTGTGACGTGGAGCCCTGGGTACCCGGTCTGCGCACCGAAGTGGCCCATGAGGTCGAGGAATATCTCAAGTTCCTCGACAGACGGATCATCAGGAAGCACCACCGCAGTGTCGGCGAGATCCGCTTTGCGCGTGAACGGATAGCCGGCATTCGCGAACAACTCGAGATTGGGCAGCACTACCGAGTGCGGAATGTCCGAGATGTCGAGGTGGGAATCTTTTAGAATTGCGCCCTGCAGGTTGGTCGGTGCTGTATTCCCGCACTGCCCTATGTTTGCCACCCGGAAGACGAATTGAAACGTCAGCGTATTGGAAAAAGGCCGCAGATCGACGATGGGAATAGGAACCACCGTTTCCAGCACCGTGGATGCATTGCTGGTGTGCGGCAGCGGAGTCGAACTAATAAACGCACCATTTAAAGAGACTTGGAGGCTGCTGCCGGCTGCTAACGGAACGCCATTGTAGCGGTAGGTCAGGTGAAACGCCAGGTTTTGTTTCCCGGCGAAAGACAGATCTGGTGGGACACGAAAATAGAGGCTTGCCGGCATGGAGCCGTCCCCCTGCAGGTCACCGGTCTCAACAATTTCTCCGCTGTCCCACGATGTGCTCATCCAGCGCGGAGCGTCATCTGGCTTTCGCGGATTGGGCGACGTGAAATTTCGAATGGAGACCTTGGGCCCCTGCCAGGTGTCGCCATGCAGCGTCAGCGCCATCGCGGCGGTGATTAATTCGTCGCCGCTGGTGCCGGTCACAATAAGCAGGTTGGAGTAAGGATCGGACGGATTGGTCACCATGACAACGGTCGATCCGGAGACTCCGCCAACTCCAAGAGACGGAGGAATCTGCGACGAATCTGCTGTGATTAGGATTGCGCTGCCCGTGGGGATCGATCCAACTGAGACAGTAAACCGTACGGGATGGAAGCCATTGAGGATTCCGAACCACGACGCAATTATTCCTGCTGCCTGCATCGCTTTCGCGGTCGGCTTCGAAAGGAAGACGATCGGCACCACCGGGTACAGATCCACTCCTTTGTCGTAGAACGGAAGCGGAAGCACATTGAGGTCGTTGGACAAGGGCAGTACCGAGCCCGCTAGTTCAATCAATGACGATGCATCTACTTGGGCCCACAGCGTTGAATTTGCCGCGTCTTCACACTGCTGCGCGTAATGCCCAATGAACTCAAAGGTTAGTTGGTTGTCGTGAACCAGCAGGTCGGGCGGGAGGTTCACTTGTGATTCCAGGAGTGAGTTTCCTGCTGTCGAATGCTGTGCGGCAGTGACCGCGAGGGTCGTCAGTAGGGTCCCATTCAGACTCACGTTAATATGACTAATCCCCGGAAGCAGCCCTGGCGAGAAGTGATAGCGAAGCTTCATCGATGCCATCTTCACAAGCTGGTTGCGGGGCACGGAAAAGTACACCGAATGGGATGCATCGAAACCATGCAGATTGATCGCGTCGGACACTCCTGCATCGGCGAGAGTAAAGCTATTGTCGAACTGTCCCGCCGCTAGTGGGTGAAGGGCAGGATTGGCGACTTTGGCGGGAGCCTTGATCGCAGTGGCGCCTGTCTCAACTGCCCGCGCCGTCCATGGCGAAAAGCAAGTTGCAAGTGTAAACAAGGCGATCGGAACCACGCTGGCTGCTAGCCGCCCTTTTGAAGTGGCCTTCCTGCTCCTTGAAATTCCCGCCGTCTGCGCGAAGCCTCGAAGCGATAGGCGCAGAATGCGGCCTATGCTCCGCATCGGGCGATCCGTCTCGCGCCCTTCGTCCACGCCCAGCCACGCATCTGCGCGCGAGTACAAAATCATCGTGAGCGCCTCATCTTCTTGCAGAGTGAGTGAGCCGAACTGCGCACGCATCTCGCTTCCATCCACGCTGACGATCGTCGCTGGAAGTGTCTCGGACCCATCCAGTACGGGAAAGACAAATTTAACGGCGTCGCCGATCTCTGCCTTTATGGCGTGATCCATCTTGGTGCGTACACCACCGCTGGAGAGATCCGACGTGATGCCCTGAATCATTGAACCATCCGTCAGAATCACGTCCGACGGTACCGCCATGGCCACGCGCACCGAACGACGTCTCTGCTGGCTCTCAAACGCAACCGCAGTCGCTACTCCGAGGATGACCAGGTTAAATAGCGCCCATAGAACGTTGACCCAGATCGTTCCTGCATTGCTGCCGTCATAAAGGCTCGCTGGCCAGTTCACGAACGCCATCGAGTCTCGTACAGCGAACGTAGGAAGCTGAAAGAATCGGGCGATTGCACACAATAGTCCGAAGAAATTGAAGGCGCCCAAAAGCAAGAACGGACGCGCAATGCGGGCGTCGAAGAAGTCGTGGTCGACCACCCCTCCTTTAGGCGTAACGTTGAAACGTCCGGCCTTGGGATTGATGAAGGCCAACAGCGTGGGCAGCAGAATGTAGGGCGCAAGCACCGTCTCATAGATCTCATTCCAGAACGAGTGGCGGTGTTGTCCCTGAATACGGGAGTTAGTCATGCGCGCAAGGAAGAGATGGGGAATGGCATACGCCAAAACAGCCAGCCAGAATCCCGGAAGATTTCTGATCCCGAAGACCAGGTAGATCATGGGCGCGGTAAGGAAGATCAGGCGCGGCAGAGCGTAGAGAAAGTGAGACATAGCATTGAAGTAGCACAGCCGTTGGGCGGGCTTCAATCCGTGCGCGAACAGTGGGTTTTCAATGCGCAATATCTGCACCATCCCTCGCGCCCATCGGACACGCTGCTTCACATGCCCGCTCAACCTCTCGTTGGCAAGACCTGCTGCCTGCGGAATATTAATGTACGCAGTATTCCAGCCATGCATCTGCATACGCAAGGAAGTATGCGCGTCTTCTGTCACCGTCTCCACCGCGACTCCGCCTGCCTCATCCAGCGCCGCCCTGCGTAGTACAGCACAGGAGCCGCAAAAGGACGTGGCGTTCCAGAAATCGTTGCCATCCTGCACCACGCCATAGAACAGCTCATCTTCATTGGGTATGATGCGGAACAGGTCCAGATTGCGGTCGAACGGGTCAGGCGAGTAGGAATGTTGCGGTGTCTGCAACATGGCCAGCTTGTGGTCGCGGAGGAACCAACCCATTGTCAGTTGAAGAAAGCTGCGCGTCGGTACGTGATCGCAGTCGAAGACCGCAACAAACGGTGACGTCAGATCCTTCAATGCCTGATTGATGTTTCCGGCCTTGGCGTGTTGGTTGTTGTCACGTGACTTATATCCAATGCCCGCTTCTTCCGCGAACGCACGGAAATCCTCGCGCTTGCCGTCGTCCAGAATATAGACGTGTAACTTGTCGGGCGGCCAATCAATGTTCATCGCGGCCAGCGCGGTGAAGCGCACAACGCTGAGAGGTTCATTGAGAGTCGGGATCAGGAGATCGATCGCCGGCCATTCCTCTGGGTCATTGGGAAGAGGCACAGGCATGCGTCGCAGCGGCCACAGTGTCTGAAGATATCCGAGCACAAGCACCAAAAACGCATAACATTCAGCGAGCAAAAGCATCCAGATGAAGATTGCGTCAACCTTGGTCCAGTTGCTGCCCGGGTCGCGAAAGTAGGCAAGCACCGATAAGAAACGCCAGAAACCGTACCGAAAGGTCGAGTAGCAAGATAGGAGCACCAGGGTCAGCGTCACCAGATGGGACTTCGATTGGCGATTGATCCAGGTAGCTATACACAGAGTCAGCAGAGCCAGAATGATCTGGTGTTGCCAGTCAAGAAACAGCACTGCCGCAGAGCACAAAAAAAATATCCCACCCAGAAGAATGGCAACTCGGAAAACTCGCAAAGGGCTTGTGTCTCCGGCCTCCAGTTCTCTCCAGAGGCGCGGACGCTTCACCGCCTCCCCCAACGCGCTGGGCGAGACTCCTCCGTCGCTGGCGGGGAGACGCCCCGGAGCCAGGCTGCGATGTCGCGATAATCCTGCGACACCGGGGCTTCCGGAGCGTAGTCGAGTACGGTCATTCCATCGGCGAGGGCCTCACTCACAGACGCCGATCGGCGAATTGCAAAACGCAGAAGCCGATCCCCAAGCTGCCGCCGGAAGACCTCGCGAACGTCCAGATGGAGTGGAAGCGAAGCATCGAACTGATTCAGCACGTAGTACGGCAGCAGGGGCCGGCCTTCCGAATCCAGAAAACCGCGGAACAATCGTTCCACCGCCTGCAGGCTGATCACCGAGTTCATGTCTGGTGCAATGGGCACAAGCACTGTGGGGTGGAGATCTACGAAACTCCGAATCAGCCAACTCGATCCAGTGGAAAGGTCCAACAGCAGACGGTGGTTGCCTTGGCTGGTCTGAAGAATCTCCTCCATCAAGGCAACGCGACGCCGTTCGTCTTCAACCCTGTCCGCGAGATCGTGGGTCACGAGTGTGATCGGCGGATCGGTACGCTCAATTGCCGGCAGCCCCCCCTCGACTGCAGGGACACGTAATTGAGGTGAGTCAAAATAGATACGGAGCAGGCCATGCGATGTCGTATCTGCCAGCACCACCTTCTCGCCGTTCGACGCGAGTGCGCGACCAAGCGTGGCGACTAGGCTGGTCTTGCCTACTCCTCCAACAAGCGAAAAGACAGCAAGCATCGGCGTCTTGCCGTTACGCGATCGAAAAGGCTGCCTTGCGGCTAACTCCGGTCCGGCGTGTTCGAAGACTCCCTTGAGCGCAAACCATCGCGCCGCGACCCGCTCTCGCGAGGCCTGCAGCGTGTCGCCTCCTGCCGCTTCGCCCTTGAAGGGTAGCGAGATTGCCTGCAATACTGAAGGCCGGACGGTCGTCTGCGACGAGTTCAGCCACGCCGGGGCCGAAACTTCATCGTCAACTCCCGATCTCGCCATCTGGCTAAGGCCGCCTAGGACTTCAGGCTCCGCCGTCTCTGAAGGAATGTGTTGATGCAGGTTAAATTCATCGTGCGGATGGATCCCGGCTTCCGGTATGGTGTGCATCGGAGTGCCCGTCGAACTCTGCCAGTCTGCATCCAGAAATTGGTGCAGGTTTGCGGGGCCATCACTTCTCAAATCGGTCTGGCCGGCAGTCGCCGGGTCATACGTGCTGACGAGAGGTCCGTATGGTTGGGGACCGGCAAGCTGGCGGCGTCGCAATTCGGACTCCTTATAGACCAGCGCTTGGCGCAGCGCCGAAGAATGCGCGTCCGCCATCTCTCGTTCTTCGCGCAGTGCAAGCACACCGGCACGGGCCGCAGCCTCTGCCCTGCGCGCGGCTTCAACCCGCTTCAAAGACGCCATCCTGACTGCGTCTCCGGCACTCCGAAGCGACGGAATCTGCAGTGCCGTAGTCTCGCCCTCATTCGTCAAGTTGGGAGTAATCTGTGCGGTCAATGTCGCCTTTTCCGCCCGCGCCGCGGAGGTCTCCGCCTCAAACTGGCCTGCCAACTCACGCTCCAGCAGATCTTTTGCAGCGCGATATCGAACTTGCGCACGGTATTCCCGGCGGGAAGCTGAGTAGTCCCGATACTTCGCCCCTTGCAAGTTGGCCCATGAATAAAGAACGGCCACATCCTCCGGCGTACTATCCACCGTAAATTGGTCGTCAATTTCGGTGCTGCGTGAGCCCATCGGAACCCCATTTACAACGTCGGCGCATCGCGATCCCGGTGCCGGACCGCGTAATTGCAACCATCGATTCCACTTATGCGAAATCTTCCATGCGATTGATTTGAGGGTACTTTGGCGTCTATTCCAAGTCAATGAGCGTGCTATGCGACTTAAGTGTCACTGCTCTAGGTCATGCTTTGGGTTGACTGAGCGCCGTTCTCCACCCCGCTACATTCAAGACTCGAATCGTCTGTCTATACGCCATCTTGGAATGCCGTATGAGGTTTCGAGTCACGGAGGGCCGTCAGAGGCTTCTAGCAACTCGTTCCATGTGCGTCTGACTTCACACGATATGCTACCTTTGAACTGTGGTTTGAGAGCGTAGCTCAGTTGGTAGAGCATCGCCCTTTTAAGGCGTTGGTCCTGGGTTCGAGCCCCAGCGCTCTCACCATAAACCCCAATAAAAATTGGTGATTTAGATTATTCTGCTCAGGATTGAGCAAGCTATCGAGAGGCTGCCGGCAGCGACGCAGCCCTGTCGGCGCTTTTCTCGTGCTGACTACAATGCCGCAGATTCGAGTGAAGGCGTAATTGATATTGCTTAAAAGTTGAGAGTATCCAGACCACTGTTTCAGCACCAATGTCCCTAGACAAATCTAATTACAGCCGATGCGCTGCTTGTGGCAGGTCACTCTTAAGCTCGGCAAATTGCTGAACGATGTAGGGCCGCTGATCCACACGGTGAGAACGACGAAAAAAGCTGCGACTAACATGATCGAGGCGAATGCCAGTCTGCTTCTGATGCTGAGTTTTTACTGAGCCATTCGACGAGGGCAGTGAGAAGGATCTCAACCACGATTGCTGCGAACAGCAGCATGAGGATGACTCGTCCGAGCCAAGCAAGATCAGCGCCAGGATAATTCCAACGCGTGGAAGCAATATCTTGATTGCCGGATTCCTGGGCTCGCCGCTAGACAAAGTTCGTGTGGGGTCATCCACGCCGCCTGAGTATATCCCTGCGATACCGCGAACTGCTGTGCGGGGAATCACATTCGATTCGACGAAAATCTGTAGGCTTAATAAGATAGAACCAGTTTTGACCCAGTCCAACACACTTACGAAGTGGCTTAGTAGTCCCGCAGCGCACATCGCTACTGCAACCTTCATTGCAATCGGCATGGTTGGAGCATTGGGAGTGAAACTGGGCCTGCACAACCAGCATCTCCTCAACATCGTTCTACTAGTAGCGATCGGCGGAGCCAGTATCCCGCTGCTGATCTCATTGGTCCAGCAAGTATTCAAAGGAAACTTCAGCGTCGATATTCTTGCCGTGCTCTCCATTGTGACGTCGCTAATCCTCGGGCAGTATTGGGTGGCTGCGATTGTCGTATTGATGCTATCGGGCGGTCAGGCTCTGGAGGGATATGCCACAGGCCGCGCATCTTCGGTCCTGAGTGCGTTGGCAAAGCGTATGCCACAAACCGCACATCGAGCCGGCGGTGTGGTGTCGGATGTGCCGATTGACTCCATCGTTGTGAACGATGAACTTGTGATCTACCCACACGAGATTTGCCCTGTGGATGGTCTCGTCGTAAGCGGCCGAAGCAGCATGGATGAGTCCTACCTCACCGGCGAGCCGTTCTTGATCGAGAAGGCGCCGGGAACGAACGTTCTGTCGGGCTCGATCAATGGCAGCGCGGCATTGACTATCCGAGCGACGAAGATCGCAAGCGATTCGCGCTACGCGAAGATCGTGGAGGTGCTCCATGCGTCGGAAGAGAATCGCCCACAAATACAAAGACTTGGCGATCGTCTGGGGTCGTGGTACACGCCGATTGCGATTGCAATAGCCCTGGCGAGTTGGTTCTTCAGCGGACAGTCAGAACGCTTTCTGGCAGTTCTTGTAATTGCGACTCCCTGTCCACTGCTGATCTCAATTCCAGTGGCGATCATCGGGGCAATCTCAGTGGGAGCGCGGTTCGGGATCATTATCAAAGATCCCTCGATTCTCGAAAAGATGGAGACCTGCCATGTACTCATTGTCGACAAGACAGGCACTCTGACCTACGGGAAACCGAGCCTGACCGCAGTTCAGTGCTTCGGTGGG
>JANYLK010000050.1 GCA_025357875.1 Granulicella sp. | reverse complement strand
ACGCGGATGACGTGATCTCTTCCCCGGAACGGGCGCGTATCCGAGGACTGAGTGCGACGGTATGCTTCCCGGTGGGAAACCTTGCGCCTGAGGGAAGTGTGATCAAAAGCACGTCGATCGATCCGACGCTAATTGACGAGGGGAATGTCTATCGGCATACAGGACCGGCGCGAGTTTATGTGACGGAAGCGGCGGCCATTGGCGCGATCAAAGCCGGACAAGTCGGGTATGGGGATGTGATCGTGTTGATCTGCGGTGGGCCGTTGGGCGCCGGAATGCAGGAGATTTATCAGGTCACGTCCGCGCTCAAGAGCCTTCCATTTTGCAAGCACGTAGCGGTGCTGACGGACGCGCGGTTCAGCGGTGTTTCGACTGGGGCGTGTATTGGCCATGTCTCCCCAGAGGCTCTGGCTGGAGGTCCCGTCGGAAAAGTTCGCGATGGAGATTTGATTGAAATTGTGGTCGACCGCGAAGCGCTGGTAGGTACGGTGAATCTGGTCGGAGAGGGGAAGGAGCAATTCTCGGCGGAGGAAGGCGCGCTTCGATTGGCGGGGCGGGTCCCGCGAGACGACCTAAAACCTCACCCCTCCATGCCAGACGATACGCGACTTTGGGCCGCACTGGTACAGGCTAGCGGGGGGGTGTGGGGCGGGTGTATCTATGACGCGGATGCTATTATCGGTCGGCTTGAGCAGGACGTGCGGAAACGGGTTATCGAAAGGCAGAACTCATGAAGCTGTATCGGACCGGCGACGGGATTCTCGTGGAAGAGGGCGGCAGTTTCTTTGCGCTCAAAGTGGAGAGTTGGGATGCCCTATTCCGCGAGCCTGGACTGCTGGAGCGAGCTCGCCACGCTTGCGGTGGAAGTGCAATCCCCGCCCCGACTGCGGTCCTCGCGCCGGTTGTGAGTCAGGAGGTGTGGGCCGCAGGCGTCACCTATTACCGCAGCCGCAGCGCCCGTATTCAGGAGTCGAAGGACAGCGGCGGCGGAACCTTTTACGATCGCGTCTACGCCGCAGAAAGACCGGAATTGTTCTTCAAAGCTGCGGGTAAGCGTGTGGTTGGGCCTAGAGGAATGGTACGGATCAGGTCCGATGCGCACTGGTCGGTACCTGAGCCGGAATTGACACTGGTCATAAACGCGGCCGGCGAGATCGTAGGAACCACGATCGGCAACGACATGAGCTCTCGCGACATAGAAGGAGAAAATCCCCTCTATCTGCCGCAGGCCAAGGTCTACAGCGGAAGCTGTGCCATCGGTCCTTGCATCCTTCTTACGGACGGACCGATTGCGAAGAGCACCGGCATTCGCCTTGAGATTGAGCGCGCAAAAAGCATCGTGTTCGCAGGAAGTACTACGTTAGCGGAATTGAAGCGCAGGCCGGAGGAACTCGTGGAGTATCTTTTTCGAGAGACGAGCTTCCCCGATGGTGCATTGCTGATGACTGGAACCGGCGTAGTTCCGGGAGACGAATTCACGCTCCAAACTGGCGATTCCATTAGGATCGAAATCGACGGCATCGGTACGCTTGAAAACGTCGTAAGCTAGGGCTTCTGCACTGAGTTTTCAATCCAATATCGAGTTACCACATTGCAATCAGCAACTACACTTCGATTACGTTTCATCGTGAACTATGTTTGATCACGGGAATGAGAGCGCCTTCAGGATGTTCGCATGCCCAGCCGCAAGACAATGTGCCTTCGCCGTAATGTTTCTAGGTAGCATCGCCGCATTGGCACAGGCTGGAGCTCATGCATCTCATCAAGGCCAAGCCGCAACCGCACGTACCGACTGGCCCGTGTACGGCGGAAGCTCAGCCGATGATCGCTACTCGCCTCTTACGCAGATCAACCGGGAGAATGTTTCAAAGCTTCGCATTGCATGGACCTTCGACACGGGCGAACCCGGCGGCCTGCAGACAAACCCACGGGTTATCGGGCGGATCGTCTACGGCTTCACCCCTACGCAGAAGGTGATCGCCCTTGATGGAGCGACGGGCAAGCGACTGTGGATGTTTGACAACGGCACGCCCGGACTGCAGCCGACGCGCGGCCTGAGCTACTGGACGGATGGGCAACACAGCATTCTCTTCGCGGGGCTGTTGAGCTACCTGTACGCGCTCGATCTTGCAACTGGCAAGCCCATCGGGAGCTTCGGCGAAGGTGGTCGCATCGATCTGCGCGCTGATCTTGACCAACCGAACATCAGTCAGAGCTTTGCAGCCATGACCTCACCCGGCGTGGTGTACAAAAACATCATTATCGTCGGCTTCCGCGCACCGGAGACAAAGCCGGCGCTGCACGGCGACATTCGCGCCTATAACGTGCACACTGGTAGGTTGCGCTGGATCTTTCATACGATTCCTCATCCCGGCGAGGTCGGGTACGGCACCTGGCCAAAGGACGCGTGGACGTACACGGGCGCAGCGAACAACTGGGCGGGAATGGCGCTGGATGAAGAGCGCGGGATAGTTTATGTGCCCACGGGTTCTGCTGTGGATGATTTCTACGGCGCGGATCGGATCGGCGATGACAGGTTCGCCAACACTCTGCTCGCGCTCGACGCAAACACGGGCCGGCGGATATGGGATTTCCAAGGCGTGCACCATGACATCTGGGACCGCGATTTCCCATCGCCTCCGTCGCTGGTGACCGTGCTCTCGGGTGGAAAGCGCGTGGACGCCATTGCGCAGACCACTAAGCAGGGCTTCCTGTATCTCTTCGACCGCACCTCTGGAAAGTCCCTGTTCCCCATTCAAGAACAGCCGTTTCCGTCATCAAACGTGCCCGGCGAAAAGACCTCGCCAACGCAGCCGGTTCCGTTGGTGCCCGCGCCCTTCGCTCGCCAGCGGTTGACGGAGGACATGTTGACCACGCGCACGCCAGAGGCGCACACCTATGCTGTGCAGAAGTTTCGGTCCTTTCGCAGCGATGGCCAGTTTATCCCTATCAGTCTGGACAGGCAAACAGTGGTATTTCCGGGCTTCGACGGTGGTGCGGAGTGGGGTGGTGCGGCCGTCGACGTACGCTCGGGGGTGCTGTACGTCAACGCGAACGATGTCCCCTGGACAGGTGGGTTAGTCGCGAATAAGCGCGTCGGCAGCCTGGGAATGACGGTCTACGACAGCCAGTGCGCTATGTGTCATGGCGGCGACCGTCGCGGCGTGCCTCCGGCATTTCCGTCCCTGATTGATGTGCAGAAGCGCCTTAGCGATGCGCAGATGATTGCAATCATTCAGAACGGCAAGGGGCGTATGCCTTCGCTGCCGAACGTCGCGGACGCGCGGCTTACGGCGCTGCTCGCGTACCTGAAGATGGGCGAGGATGCGGGCGAGGCACAGGTGCATACCGCGACGCTGACCTCGCCGGACCCCAATGAGATTGCGGGAGCACGAGTCTACAAAGCGAAGTGCACACTCTGCCACGGCAATGAGATGCTCGGTGCCGGGTCTAATTACCCAGCGCTGGTGGGTGTGCGTGCCCGGCTTTCGGATGCGCAGATTCTAAACGTCATCCACAACGGCAAAGGCCGGATGCCGGCATCTCATAATCTCAGCGACAGCGACAGTGAGGCGCTGTTGCGTTTTCTGGGCACGCCAGTCGCGGCAGCCGTGGCTCCAGGGAGCAGCAGCAAGCAAGAGGTCGAATCGAGCATGACCCCACCCGCCGGGCGGGCGGATTATAGATTTACAGGCTACCGCAGGTTCGTCGATCCGGATGGCTACCCTGCTGTGGTGCCACCGTGGGGAACGCTAAACGCGATCGATCTGAATACGGGTAAATATCTGTGGAAGGTACCGTTGGGCAATTACCCGGAGCTTGCGGCAAAGGGCGTGGCAGATACCGGAACGGAAAACTATGGAGGCCCGGTAGTCACAGCCGGTGGCATCGTGTTCATCGGGGCCACCATCTACGACCAAACTATCCGGGCCTTTGACAGCAGTACCGGCAGATTGCTATGGTCCGGCAGGCTGCCGTATGCAGGGAATGCTACGCCCTCGACCTACATGATTGAGGGACGGCAATACGTCTTGATCGCCACTAGCAATGCGCGAAATCCCAAAGGCGAGCAGGGTGCCGCCTATGTAGCCTTCGCGCTGCCCTGAGCGACGCCTCAGAATTAGCCAACCGGCTGCCGCTTCCAAATGTCGAATTTAGCGGGTATCGATTCCATTCCGCAACTATGCCGTGTAGCATGGCTCGTGATTCTTGCGCCCGCTCCCCCAGTTGGCGAAATTGACGCTTTTATAAGGCAGAGGCGAACTGACTTGAGTGATACGCGACGAACGTTCCTGAAGAATGCATCCTTACTGACAGCGACCGGTCTTTCCCGCAACTTCCACCTCCTTGCGCGCGCGGAAGAACCGGCACGACGTCGCGGACCGAACGACCAGATTCAGATTGCTCTGATCGGCGCAGGAATCCGTGGCCAGCAGGATTGTGCCAGCGCGCTGGAGGTGCCAAACACGCGCCTGATCGCCGTCGCCGATTGCTACGACGGCCGGTTAAAGCATGCCCGGGAGAAATGGGGAGAGCAAGTCTTTGTGACGCGCGACTACCGCGAAGTGCTCGCTCGCCGCGACGTGGATGCCGTCATTATTGCCACACCTGACCATTGGCATAAACAGGCTGCAATCGATGCCATGCTCGCCGGCAAGGATGTCTATCTCGAAAAGCCGATGATTCACCTATACAGCGATGGCCCGGCGATCATTGATACGGTGCGCAAGACTGGGCGGATCTTGCAGGCAGGCAGCCAGCGCGTAAGCAACACTCTTTACGCAAAGGCGAAGGAGTTGCTGAACGCCGGCGCTATCGGCAAGCTGAACCTGGTTAACGCCTTTTGGGACCGTACCGCATCCATGGGTTCGTGGAACTACACGGTTCCTCCCGATGCCAGTCCGGAGACCTGCGACTGGCCTCGTTTCCTTGGCTCCGCGCCTAAAATTCCATGGAATCCGGAACACTTCTTCCAGTGGCGCAAGTGGACGGATTACGGTTCCGGGGTTGCCGGCGATCTTTTCGTCCATCTCTTCAGCGGGACCCACTTCATCACCGGCTCGCATGGCCCGACACGGGCGATGGCCACCGGCGGCCTGCGCTATTGGAAGGATGGCCGTAACGTGCCGGATGTCATGGTGGCGATGTTCGATTATCCGGAGCAGTTCAACCTCACTCTCCGGGTCAACCAGATAGCGGGCGGCCGTGAGGCGGAAGGATTTCTGTTCACGGGGTCCGAGGGCACAATGGAGATCAGCGCCTCAGGACTGACCCTAACAAAATATGTGGCGCCTAGGGATCCCGGCATGACGATCGACACGTTTTCCAAGGATCAACAACAGCTCTACAGGCAGAACTACCTCAGCAAGTTCCCTGAAACGGCGAATCCTGGAATCGCTGACAATCGCGTGGAGACGTTTGTGCCCCCGCGGAACTACAACGACACGGTGGACCACTTCAAGAATTTCTTCGAGTCGGTTAGGACAGGCACTCCGCCGGTAGAAGACTCTGTCTTCGGCTTTCGCGCGGCGGGTGCCGCCTTGCTGAGCAATCTGAGCATGGAACGAGATGCGATGGTGCATTGGAATCCTGAAACCATGAAGGTCGTATAAGGTGGCCGCGGTTCGTATCGCATCTGCACTCGTCCTGTCGGCGGCACTAGCCATTGCCGCACCGTCCCAGTCGGCCACGCCCGTACGTGTGGTGATCGTCGGCCTCGTTCATGGGCACGTGCAAGGTTTCCTGCAAAATCTTCCACGAAGCAAAGACGCTACGCTTGTTGGAATCGTAGAACCGGATACCACCTTAGCTGCTAAATATGAGAAGCAGTACTCGCTCGATCATTCCCTCTTCCATACCGATCTGGACGAGGCGCTAAGCTCCACGCACCCCGACGCCGTGCTCGTATACACCACGATCCTCGATCACCGGCGCGTCATTGAGGCCGCTGCAAAAATGGGCATCTCCTCCATGGTTGAGAAGCCCCTCTCAACCACCATGGAAGACGCCATCGCGATCCGCGACGCCGCACGATTCCACCACGTCCATGTACTGGTGAACTACGAGACGACCTGGTATGCCTCCAACGCGGACGCACTGCAGAAGGCTACACAAGGCGTGCTCGGAGAAATTCGTAAAGTTGTTGTGCACGATGGACACGAAGGACCGAAGGAGATCGGTGTGGGACCGGAGTGGCTCCCCTGGCTCACAGATCCAAAGCGCAACGGCGCGGGTGCCCTCTTCGATTTCGGGTGCTATGGTGCTGACCTCGTCACCGTGCTCATGCATGGCGAGACGCCTCTGAGCGTCACAGCCGTCTCGCAGACTGACAAGCCGGATATTTATCCGCACGTCGAGGATGACTCAACCGTAATTATCCGCTACCCGAAGATGCAGGCTGTCCTCATGCCGTCTTGGAACTGGAGCTTCGGGCGCAAGGACATGGAGTTGTACGGTACGAATGGAATCCTGACGACTGTAGGTGCGGCCAGTGTACGCGTTCGTCATCATGGAGATAACGAGGAGAAGCTCGCTCCGTCGCCAGCTTTGCCCGCCCGTCAAGCCACGTCGCTCGGCTATCTAGCCGCGGTGCTACACGGCGAGGTCAGAGATCAAGGCGACTTGTCCGCTCTCGATACGAACATCGTCGTCATGCAGATACTGGATGCCGCAAGAACCTCAGCAGCGACGGGTCGGACCGTCACCCTGCATCCACTTCCACAATGAATACACGGAGGACTCTCCTCATGCGCCGTAGGTTCCTTTTGCCCGCACTGCTTTTTGCCGTAATGCTGGGTGCGCAGCATTAAATACGCATGGAGCACGCCGGCGCTGGGGTCAACGGTGGACAGCCCGAAAGTAGTTTCCTGGTACATCGACTGGGCAACGACCACGCCGAGGGCATCACCACTCTGGATATGAACGGCGATGGATATCTCGACCTTGTCAGCGGTGCGTATTGGTATGAGAATCCCGGCACCAACGGAGGCAATTGGAAGCGACACCAATGGCGCACAGTGAGTACCACTGGAGAATTTGTCTCCGACTGCGGTGAATGGACGGTAGACGTCAACCACGACGGCGCGCCCGACATCATTACAGCGGGATGGATCACGAATGGTCTCTGGTGGTATGAGAATCCAAAGCAGCAAGGCGTCATGTGGAGGCGACACTTAATCGCCGACAGCTTTGACACAGAAGGCGGCGTGTTCGCAGACATCAACGGCGACGGCAAGCCTGATATCGCGTTGGCGCACTACAACCATTCCGGCATCTTATGGGTTGACTTCAGCGGTCCCACGCCGCGCGTCCATCACCTTCTTCCCACCGCGGCCGACGGGCACGGCATCGGATTGCTGATATCGACGGTGACGGCAAACCCGACATCCTCACGCCATTTGGATGGTTTCGCCAGATTAACGCCGATGCCGACCAATGGCAGTGGCATCCGGACTGGAACCTCGGGGACACCGGATTTCCCATCATCGGCTATGACGTCAACAATGACGGCCGCATGGATCTCATCGTGGGCCAGGGTCACAGTTACGGATTCTATTGGTGGGAGCAAGGAGGGCCGAAGTCGCATCCCACGTGGACGAAGCACATCATTGACGAGTCATTCTCGCAGGCCCACGCTCTGCTGCTGACCGAGATTGACGGAGAGATGCAACTCATTACAGGCAAGCGATATCGCGGTCACAACGGCAACGATCCTGGCAGCTATGATTCGGTGGTCGTCTATGCGTACACCCTGGACCGGAAGACGGCTACTTTCAAGCGCCACATTCTGTCAATGAATGGAACAGCGAGTGCGGGAACGCAGTTCATAGCCGCTGACCTGGATAAGGACGGCGACATGGATCTAGCATCCGCAGGCAAGCTTGGCGTGCATATCTTTGAGAACCTGCGCATCGACAACGTACCCAAAGTCATGCGTGAGCAGCATATTCCGCTGGAACAGATCTGGCCCTTCGAGGGTGAGGGTCCCATCGTTCAGCAGGAAAATGGCCGGCCAGATCTCGTGAAGAACAATAACGAGAACAGGCAATAAGACATCGTTGCTCGATTGCGATGTGTGGCAGCTAACGAGGACAGATCGCTAAGTAAGCACCTTCATATATTCTGCGTCGATTTTCAGCGATTCCTTCCACGGAACATCGAATGCCTCCTGTTCTACGAATGCGTGGCGGATGCTCTGGTTCTTCTTCGCCTGCGCCAGCACCGGCTTGTAATTGATATCGCCACGCCCCAGTTCGGTCACCTTCAGCTCATGGGCAGGACCGTCGACAACTTCCTCACGACGGAAGTCCTTCACGTGCAGCATGGAGATGCGGTATGGATGCTGTTGCATCACCTCGATCGGATCGTGCGCTCCAACGATTGCCCACCCGCAATCCAGTTCAAATGTAACCTTCTTAGGATCCGTGAGCTTTATCAGTTCGTCATATGGCAACACTCCCTCAACCGTGTGGAACTCGCCCACATGGTTGTGATACCCGAACTGTATGCCAAGCTTTTCAGCCCGTTCGCCAAACTCGTTGAACCTCTCCGCGTTGTAACGCCAGTCGTCCAGAGATACGGCTAGTGGACCGCCCGATGAAGTCGCCGACGAGGTGCGATGACCGGGGCTCGCGCAGATGACGTACTTGGCTCCAAGCTCCGCGTCATAGGCGACTAATTCATCGAATCGCGTTGCCAGATCAGCAAAACCGTGATGCGCACTCACGCAGCGCAGGCCTGCTTTGTCGAGCGACGCACGAATCTCTTTAGCGCTCTTCTTCGGTAACGCAGCTGCCTCCACCTCAACAAATCCTGCTGCGGCAACGGCGGCAAGCGCCATGTCCAGGTCGTCGGCCATCTGCTCACGAACCGAATAGAGCTGAATGGCCAATGGAAGGCCCATCGCATTTGCCCGAGCCTTCTTTGCGACCATCGCAAAGGCTGCCGCGGAAAGTGCTCCGCCCATAAACTCACGCCGCGTCTGTCTGATCACATAATCTCCTAAACACTACCTTTTTTCATCTCATCTGCGAGCCGCTCCGACGCCCGCATCGACAGCGCAAGAATGGTCATGGTCGGGTTCTGCCAGCCTGTGCTGGTGAAACCGGCGCCGTCCACCACCCACAGATTTTTATGGTCATGGCTTTGCGACCAACGGTTCAGTACGCTCTTCTTCGGATCTTCACCCATGCGACATGTACCTACCTCATGGATGCTGTACCCCGGCGGGTTCGGAATCTTGTTTTGTGCGAGCACCTCAAAGCCCGCGTTGTGGACCACTTCACTCATCGCGTCCACCGCGTCCGCTGCCATGTTGAACTCATTGACGCTGTATCTGGTTTCGACGTGGAGCACGGGGATACCCCAGGCATCGGTCTTCTGCTTGTTAATGCGAACGTGATTCTCATAGCGCGCCAGCACCTCTCCCATGATCGACATATGGAAGCCGCTTCCGGCATACTCGTCCATCTTGCGATCGAGCCCTTCACCATACTCCGCGAAGTTGCTAGCCCCCATGGGGCCTGTTGCACTCGTCACATTCAGCGCATACCCGCGCAGGAATTTGTCTGACTTGCTGGAGATGTTGCGGAAGCGCGGTATGATGGCTCCGCCTCCCATCAGGTTCTTGCGTCCATTGCCACCGCGCGCTTCAGGCACGCTGCACACCAGTCCTGCACCATAGATTTGGTCGGCCAGATAGTGGCCCACCACACCGCTGGAGTTCGCAAGTCCGGAGTTGAGTAGCAGCCGCGTACTCTCGAGCGTTCCTGCTGCCAATATCACTACTCGAGCCTTCACTGAAATCTCCCGATGCGACTGTCTATCAATAAACCTGCAGCCGTTCGGCTGACCGGTATTTTTGTCCACAGTGATCTCGCGTACCACGGCGTTCTGGATCGATGTCAGATTTCCTGTCCGTTCCGCGTCCGGCAGTAGAAGATTGACTGAGCTAGCCAAGCCATCGCGTCCGTTGGCGCGCCTCTGTTTGCAGACCGGTACACCCATCGGCTTGGCAGCTGCGATAAAGCGCTGCATCGACTCACTCCATGGAGTGTCGTCAAGGACAAAGTTACCGTTTGGCATCTGCGGCGGTCCGTCCAGAGCACCGGCAACTTGAAAGATTTCCTCGACACGTGAATAGAAGGGCGAGAGTTCGGCATGATCAATCGGCCAATCCTCGCCAAATCCATCGTGCGATTTTCCCTTGAATTCGTAATCGCTCAGCCGGAAGGATTGCCGCGACCAGAAAAGTGAGCGGCCGCCAAACAGTCTTACACGCACCCAGTTGTATGGGTTCGCAGGATTGAACGTGTAAGGTACCTCAGTTTCGTCCACCCACACGTTCGTGTTGAATTCGTTCGCCTGGAAGACATGCTCCAATTTGCCCGGCGGCTTGAAGCCACGAAATGGCAGTTCCGAGGGAGACTTTTTCTGCGCCTGACGCGTTACATCCACTATGGGACCGGCGTTCAGCATCAGGCAACGAATGCCCTTCTCTGTCAGAGTCTTTGCCGCCATACCGCCGGAGTGGCCTGAGCCAATAATCAGAACGTCTGTAATCTGTGTGGTCATTGGCATCTCACTTCGGATAGGAACGGCGTTCGTGGGACGCTGGGGGTGGGGTGATGTTCTGCGTGGGACGCGTATGCACGCTCGTGGGCCGCTCTGCGTAGATGTCGGGCTCGATCGGCGACCAGTAGAGCTGCGTTGTGCCCTCCTGCCGTCCCGGGTCGAGCGTGTCAAACCACACCTGCGAGTTCACAGTCGCAGTGCGGATATCTGCATGCGCGATGTTGATGAAGTCTGCATGAGTTTGTGTCGGGGGATGGTCCGTCATCCACGTGCGTAACCACGGCTTTACCAGCGCGTCCACCTGGGCGGTTTTAATCTGCGCAAACGGCTTCTTGTAATCCTGCCTTGCATGCGCGTCCAGCCAGTTCAGCCCTTTGATGTACAGAGAACCTCGCACTGCGGGCGACTTACCGATTAGGAAGTCAATAAATTGGGGCGTTTTCGCTTCCAGCGCTCCGGGATGGTCTGCTGTGCGCGGTAACATCGCGTCCGCGAGCCGACTCAAAGTTCCGAATTGAACCCGGGAGAAGAACGACGCGATCGTCTCGCCCGCTGTATCCGCGATCATGGTGTGCGGCAGCGGGGTGCGCGGATTCAACCCCAGCGTCCACGGCACTGGTGCCGGAAGCGCAGGTGCAGCATTTGTATTCTGCTGCGCAAGAAGCCACTTTGGGGTGGCGGCGAGCACCGCCATTGCGCGCAGGAATTCACGACGTTCCATAACCCTCCTCGAGTGAGAGAAAAAACGTACACGCACGATTACATGATCGTCCAGCAGGAATCGCGAATAAAAAATAGATTTGCTGTTTTTGGCGAGGCGAAAACCTTATGACCACGGGAGTTGCTCTGTGCCTCGAGGGCACCTATGATGAAGTGTCGGTTCTAACAGAGCGGCTGAACTGAAGTTGCCATGCTGACGGAGAAGATGGTTCACCCTGCGAATAACTTAAACTGGGATCGAGTTCCGGGCGGCACTTCGGCAGGCTTTAGCCCGGAGAGACTTTGCGCGGATACCCGAGCGAAGCGGGTGCTGGTGACTGGCGCCGCCGGCTGCATCGGCAGCGCACTGGCGGGTGCCATCGCCTCGGGTGAACCGGAGCAGCTGGTCCTGATGGATGCCTCCGAACGCGGGTTGTACGAGCTGGAACGCTCGTGGGCAGGAAACCTAAAGGCAAGCTGCACGGTGACGATTCTCGGCAACGTGGCTGACCGTGATTTGCTCTCTGCACTATTTCAGCAATACCGGCCGCAGATCGTCTTCCACGCCGCGGCGTTCAAGCATGTTCCGCTAATGGAGCGGAATCCGTTTGCCGCAATCGCAAACAACGCCGTTGCGACCTATGACCTCACGCTGGCGGCTGCTGCCAATAGCTGCGAGCAGATGATTCTGGTTTCAACCGACAAGGCTGCTGACCCCATCAGCATCATGGGCGCGTCGAAGCGAATCGCGGAGCTTGCCGTGCTGACGCCCAATCCCACAAAGATGCAGAAAAAAGCCGTCCGCCTCGGTAATGTGCTGGGTTCAACGGGAAGCGTCGTACCCTTGTTTTTACAGCAGATTGCATGCGGAGAGCCGCTTACTGTGACGCATCCGGATGCCCGCCGCTATTTCATGTCGGTTGACGAAGCAGCCACCGCGTTGCTCGCGGCGAGCTCTCCAAAGTATTCAACGGGCCTCTTCGTTCCGCAACTGAGACAACCCATCCGCGTTCAAGATCTAGCAGCCAGGTTGATTGCAGAAAGCGATCCGTTGTTGCGCGACAAAGCCCGGATTGCCTTCACGGCGTTGCGGCCTGGAGACAAAATAGAAGAGACACTGATTTCCAAACGCGAGAGATGGGAAGATCCGGCGCACGTCGTGCAGGGAGTTGAATTGCTCCGGCGGGTGATCACTCCACAGCCTCCAGTGGCAGACTTCACTGTTGCTCTGGAAGAATTACGTGATGCAGTACAGCATCGGGATCTGGGTAGGATGATCGACACGATCCTGCGGCTGCTGCCGGAGTATCAACCCAGCGCCATAATCGCTATGCAACGGAACGCATCGGTACGAGTAGTCTTGGGTGTTCGATCGTGAAGCGCAAGATTGCAGTTGTCACCTCCTCGCGCGCGGATTACAGCCACCTGTACTGGCCGCTCAAGGATCTCGTTGCACATCCGAATGTTGACCTGAAGCTGATCGTGATGGCCGCCCACCTCTCGCCGGAGTATGGCGGCACAGTAAGCGAGATCGAACGCGATGGCTTCGCGATTGCATCCCGAATCGAGTGCCTGCTGAGTTCCGACTCCGACGTTGGTATGGCAAAGACACTTGGGCTGGCGGTCTTGGGCCTGACCGACGTGCTGGCGCAGATACGGCCGGACCTGATGCTGCTGATTGCGGATCGCTACGAGATGCTTGCACCGGCGAGCGTCGCGCTGACCCTGCGGATTCCCATTGCGCATATCGAGGGCGGCGAGGTGAGCGAAGGCGCCATCGACGATGCGGTCCGCAATGCGCTGACGAAGATGGCACATATTCACTTCACCTCGACGCAGTCGGCACGCGCGAGAGTGATTGCGATGGGCGAGGAGGCATGGCGCGTTCATCGGGCAGGAGCGCCATCTCTGGATCACGTTCGCCGCAGCACGCTCCTCTCCAGGCAGGAGCTGGAGCAGAAGCTCGCGCTGCAACTCGGCGCCCGGGTGACAGTTGTGGCCTATCACCCCGTCACTCTCCTGCAGGACACGACAGCGGAGACGACCGCCCTCTTTGCTGCGCTCAAACAGATACCGGGACAGATCCTCTTCTGCTATCCGAACGCCGACGCCGGCAGCCACAACCTGATGCAGATGGCCCACGCGTTCTGCGAGACTCACAACGACAGCCACGTCTTCGTGAATCTGGGCTCGATCACTTATTGGAGCCTGTTGCGCGAGGCGAGTCTGCTGCTCGGAAACTCCAGCAGCGGAATCATGGAGGCCGCGTCCTTTGGACTGCCGGTGGTGAATATTGGCCTTCGCCAATTTGGCCGAGAGCGCGCACGCAACGTGCTCGAAGCGCACGCATCAGCCGACTCCATCCTGGCGCAAGTCGAGAAGGCGTGGAACCCAGATTTTCGAGCGGCTATTGGCGGTATGCAGAATCCTTACGGTGACGGCCATGCCGCAGAGCGTATCGTCAGCATTCTGACCACCGTCCCACTTGAAGGATTGTTGCGCAAACGGGCCCAGCCTGTGGAAACGCCTGCGGCGCAGCCATGAGGATTCCCCTTTCCGCGCCGGATATTACCGAGGCAGAGATCGACGCAGTTGCTGCGGTATTACGCACTCCACAGCTTAGTCTTGGCGCAAAGATGATTGAGTTTGAGGCTGCGCTCGGCGACTATGTCGGTGTACCACACGCCGTCGCGGTCAACTCCGGAACCGCAGGGCTGCATCTCTGCATCCGCGCGCTGGGTTTGGGAGAAGGCGACGAAGTTATCGTGCCTTCCTTCACGTTTATTGCCGCGGCGAATGCCATACGTTACGAGCGAGCGAGCCCGATCTTCGTCGACGTCGACGCAGCATCGCTGAACATTTCCGCCATCGATATCGAGCGGGCGATCACCCCCAGAACGCGAGCCATCCTCGTCGTGCACACCTTTGGCAGGCCGGCGGACCTGCGACCCATTGTGAAACTGGCCCGACGCCATCAACTCGTCCTGATCGAAGATGCATGCGAAGCAATTGGCGCGGAGTATGAAGGACGTAAAGTTGGCTCGTTTGGGGACGCAGCTGTCTTCGCTTTCTATCCCAATAAACAAATTACCACCGGCGAAGGCGGGATGATCGTAACGCCAAGTCCGGAACTCGCAGCGCGGATGCGCACTCTGCGGAATCAGGGCCGACGCCCGGATGACGGCTGGTTCCAACACACGGAGCTGGGATACAACTACCGCCTCTCTGAGATCAACTGCGCGCTTGGAATTGGCCAAATGCGGCGCCTGGATGAGATTCTGGCGCTCCGAGAACAGGTGGCTCGCCGTTACGACGCTCTGCTCTCCGGAACAAAGGGGCTGATTCTTCAAGGAATTGATCCGCCGGGCATGCGCATCAGCTGGTTTGTCTACGTCGTGCGCCTGAGTGCGGCCTTTTCGACCGACGACCGCGATGCCATTATGCGGACGATGCACCACGCTGGGATTGGCTGCGGCCGATACTTCGCACCCATCCATCTCCAGCCCAGCTACTCAGACTACGCTGGCCAGAGACCTCTGCCCGTCACGGAATTTGAGTCGAAGCGGACGCTGGCGCTTCCCTTCTTCAACCGCATCAGCGATACACAGATTGCGGAAGCGTCCTCTACCTTGATTGCGTCGATAAATGCTAGATGCGGCGAGAACACGTGAACCCGTTCCCCGCTCGCGCATGGATTGTGTACCACGGATGACCGGTCACCCAGCTGTGCTGATTGCGATAGGTGGAGGGTGATATCCAAAGTCCCGATCAAGAAGTTCAGCGACTGCGAGGACCACTTCATCCTGATGGAGATAACTAGCGACCTGCACACCGATTGGAAGGCCATCGACAGACCTGCCAACAGGTAAGACAGCCGCTGGCGCGCCAAGTAGATTGAACCATTGCGTGAATCGCATAGCATCGAAATATTCCAACTGCTGGGCTTCCACGGTCCACTCCCGCTCTCCATGCCTGAAGGCAGGGATGCTGCTGACTGGAGTAAGAACGGCCGTAAACTCCGAAAGCTCTTTGAGGAGAGATGTGCGAATCTGGTCCGACTGTGTCCAGGCAAACAGCAACTCCTCTGCCGTGAGCACCGGTTCGTCGCGGGCAACTTCGAGGAAATAACGGAAGGTAGCGCTGAGTTGACGCTCGTGTCCAGCGATTTGCGGTGCCAATAGCATGTAGCCGCAGCGAATGAAAAAGGTCCGCCACAGTTTGCGCGCAGCTTCAAGATGCGTTGAACGAAACGGTTTGACCTCGAACCCTCTCTCCCTCAGGGCCTGGGCGGCAGAGCGCACGGCCAGCCGAGTCTCCGAAGATACAGGAGCCAGTCCGTCATCTTCCAAAACTCCAATGGGCCGCGACCGCAAGTGTTCGGCATTGACAGAGTGGAGTCTCGAGGGATGACTCAGGTTTATCTCCCCGGTTGCCGCAAGAATTTGAAAGAAGAGCGATACATCACGCATCGTCCGAGCCATGGGGCCGAGCGCTCCCAAGGTCGAAAAGGGGCCGACGCAGGGCAGAGTGTGCCCTGCCGTCGATATGCGGCCGGATGTTGGCTTCAATGCACATATTCCAGTAAAGTGAGCGGGTTCGCGGACCGACCCCCCGCTATCACTGCCAATACCACCAGCGGAGAGCCCTGCAGCAATGGCAGAAGACTCGCCACCGCTCGACCCTCCTGCCGAATGTTGCAGACTCCAAGGATTGGCAGTCGCGCCATAAAGCAAATTGTCAGTTTCATAAGCCATCAAAAACTCAGGGCAATTGGTAGTGCCCAGAATGATGACTCCCGCCTGTCGCAAACAAGCGACAGCAACCGCGTCTTCCTTCGGGATGAATCCTCTGTTAAGCACTGTGCCGGTTTCGCACCGGTATCCAGCCGTGGCGATGGAAGACTTGACACTGATTGGAAGCCCCAGCAAAGGCATGTCGTCCAAGGACTGAGAGGAATGCACTCGCAAGTGGTCCGCGCGGCGGGCAGCCTCTAAAACGCGTTGAGGATCAATGTCGGCAAAGGCGTGTAGCACCGGGTCCAATCGGTCGATCTCTCGCAGATGCTCTTCGGCAAGTTCGACAGAAGAGATGGAACCTTGTCTCAACATGGAGATCAGTTCAATGGCTGGTTTGACGGTAAGCTCACTCATTGATTCTTCTCGCGTCGATCGTCACAATTGCAATGGACCTACCGAAGCTTCTTTCCAAAAGAACAACGTTACAGGAAAGGGTTGCCTTCATCCTTTTTTTCGAAGCTTTTTCTCGCCGCTGAAGCTTAGTGAACAAAAGCGCGACAGCAGCAGGGCTGAGCTATACTTAGCGTCGCCATGTCTCAAAGTTTCTTCTCACGAATTACAAAGATCGCGCAGCACCCACCAGTTGTGGTTGTCTGCGTGCTTTTTGCCGGGTTATCGGCGGCACAATCCAAGTCATCGCCCAGTCTGAAAGAAGTAGCGCGGCTGAATAATCTGGGTGTCGCTTATATGAACCAGCAACTACCAGATAAAGCGCTGATGCTGTTCAAACAGGCCATAGATAGGGATGATACGCTTGCGGTTCCTCATCTCAACTCCGGCATCGCTATGCTTTCCGTACAGCATGTCAGCGAGGCAAAGTCAGAGTTGGAACGAGCCGCACAGCTCGGTCCGGAGGACCCCCGTGTCTGGTACAACCTGGGTCTGCTGGAGCGCGGATACAACAACGGAAAAGGCGCAATCCAATGTTTCGAGCATGCACTAAAAGTAGATCCAACCAATGCCGATGCCCATTATTTCCTGGGCTCGGCGTACAGCGATATTAAAGATTATGTTCATGCGATCGATGAATACCGTGTGGCTCTTCACCTCTCCCCCCTGCATGCTTCCTCCGAGTTTGCTCTAGCTCGCGCCTTGCAACATTTAGGCAATGGGGATGAAGCGCGTCAGCACCTCGAGCAATTTCAACGTATCACGGCTGGGAAAGAGGCTTTTCCACTAGGACAAAATTACGGAGAGCAGGGCGCCTACTCGCTCGCCGAAGAGATAAAGCAGCCTACGGCACCGGTCTCGCGCATGATCCCAATTTCGTTCAGCGCGGCGCTGCTCGCTAAGGCAGGGAAGACCGCGTCGTCGGAGACAGCCGGGGGAGCCACGGACCGCACACTTGTCGGCGGCATGTGCCTCATTGATTTAGATGGGCATGGCAAGCCCGATCTGATCGTGCTCAACGGGAACGGCCGCGGCATCGACTACTACCATCATTCAGCCGAGGGAGGGTACGAACTCGGTTCGGCCGCGAAGCTCGGGCTGTCTGCGGAAGGACGACCTGTTTCCTGCGCTGTGGGCGATTTCGACAATGATGGACATCCTGATCTCGTGATTGCAATGAGCGATCGAGTAGTGCTCTATCGCAACCGTGGCGATGGAACTTTTACGGATGTAACGGAACAGGTTGGAATTCGGCAGTTGAATCAGCCGGCTGGTGTAACTTTTATCGACTTTGACCATGATGGCGATCTCGATTTGTTTGTCACTGGATCGAGACGTGAAGGCGCTGTGGAAGGAAACAGCAGCGTCTTGTGGAGGAATAACGGAAATCAGACGTTTACCGAGTGGACCGAGCCGACCGGATTAGGAGGAAGCGGGAGCACCATCGACGCTGTACTTTCCGATCTTAATAATGATCGCGCCGTCGATCTCGCTGTAGCCGGCAAAGAAGATGGCGTGACGTTGTACATGAACCAGCATGAGGGTAAATTCCTCGCTATGCCCTTGTACCCGCGACATGATTTTGCGCCGGCAATAGGCATTACCGTCTTCGATTTCAACAAGGACGGCTGGATGGACGTGGCGGTTACTCACGCGGGCGCGCCCGGCATTACCCTGTGGAAGAACATCGATGGAAAACGGTTCGAGCGCGTGCCTCTACCTCTGGAAGGAGTCATTCGCGCGTGGGGCATCACCCCAATCGACGTTGATAATGACGGCTGGATCGATCTGGCAGCCATCGTTGAGACAACGCGGGGGACTGAAGTGCGAGTGCTTCGCAACACGGGGACAACCGGTTTTCAGGATGTGACAGCGCAATTAAAGCTGGATAAGGTCGTCATGCAGAATGCGCGCTCCATCCTGGCGGCCGATATCGACGGGGACGGCGCTGCGGACCTCATCGTATCCACGCAGGGCAGCTCGCCAATGCTGCTGACAAACCACGGTGGCAACCAGAACTACTCCATTCAGATCGTCCTGCATGGTTTAGCGGACAATAAAAGTGCCCTCGGTACGAAGGTGGAAGTGTTTGCTGGCGGGACATGGCAGAAATGGGAAGTCGCTGGCGCGAGCGGGTTTTTGGGACAAGGCGCTTCCAGCATTCTGGCCGGACTGGGCGGCGCCAAACAGCCTGACATTATCCGGATGTTGTGGCCTACCGGCGTCCCACAAGACGAGATCGATCCCGTATCGAGCGGATCGGCAACATCAAGCAGAACGCTTGAGATTACTGAATTGGACCGTCGTGGCAGTTCTTGCCCGGTGCTCTTCGCCTGGGACGGAACCAAGTACGATTTCGTTACCGACACCATCGGCGCGGCTGTCATAGGTCACTGGATCTCTCCAAAAAAGAGGAATATTCCCGATCCAGATGAATGGATCAAAGTGGAGGGATCGCAACTCAAGCCAGACCACGGGTTCCTCAGTCTGCGCCTCGGTGAGCCGATGGAAGAGGTGAACTATATCGACCAGACACGCCTGGTCGCGGTGGACCATCCGAAAGACTCTGAGGTCTTTCCCAACGAGCATTTTAGAAACAATCCACCATTTTCAGAAAAGAAGACCATCTTTACGCGAACGGCTCACCCTGCGATAGCGGTATGGGACAACCATGGGACCGAAGTGTCAGCAATCCTGAGCGATCGCGACCATCAATATCTTCGCGATTTCACCAATCTTGCATACGCCGGATTTGCTGACACACATAGCTTGTCGCTTGAACTGGGAGAATGGTCCGTCGCAAAGCCATTGCGTTTGCTCATGTCTGGTTTCATCGAATACTTCAGTGCCAGCTCGCTATACGGCGCGTGGCAGGCTGGTATCGTCCCGATTTCGCCTTATGTTGACGCGCAGATGCCGGATGGGCGATGGAAACGAATTGTGGATGATATAGGATTTCCTGCCGGCCTCAACCGAACCATGGTGGCGGATCTCACAGGCAGCCTACCGGCCGGGACGAGGCGAATCAGAATCACCACCAACCTTCAGATTTACTGGGATCAGATTCTGATCTCGAACGAAGCCGATTCTTCCGGACTTATGAGAGAAACGGAACTGCCACTTGCATCGGCATCACTTGCGTTTCGGGGATACCCAAAGCAAGTCGACGGCAACACACCCGGGGATCTCACCTATCACTACGATCAGGTGAGCGCAACCGGGCCCTTCCATCGTCAGACCGGCCTATATACGCACTACGGCGATGTCACGCCACTACTAAAGTCAATCGACAACGAGTTTGCGATCTTTGGCAGTGGAGAGGACATTGACCTGGAGTTCCAGGATTCCGTGTTGCCTCCTTTGCCGAAGGACTGGAAGAGAGATTATTTCTTCTACGCAAACGGTTACGTCAAGGACATGGACTACTACGAAGCGATGCCCTTTACGGTGTCGGCGATGCCCTTTCATGGGATGAGTGGGTATCCGTATTCCGGAGCAGAACATTTTCCAGCATCGAAAGACTCTTCGAAGTATCAGTTGATGTGGAATGACCGGGTTGAATCGGGCGCTGCGCCACCGAGTTATCAATTCCACTACGTGCCGCGGAAAGCGACGCCGGAGTTCCCGAAGGACGCACCATAGTAATTGATTGCGCTAGGCTTGGAGAGTCTCTGTAGTTTTGCGAATACAACACTGACCTGCATCCATCTTAACTTCGAGATAAGCTCATGCAAAACCGCCGCCGCAGCGTAGGACGTTGAGGCCAACATTAAAACCGTTGATGATTACTTCTTAGCAGCGATCGCCTGATCCAATTGAGCGATTTCTTTACGCAAGAGATCAGCCTTTACCCCGGCAGGAGTGTAAGTCCGGCAGTGATCCAGGTGCGCTCGCGCTTCAGTAAAGTTTCCTTTGCGAATCAGGATAGTCGCGAGTAGTTGTTCTGTATCCGGCAGACGATGCTGAGGATCCAGCGTGAGCGACTTCCGCGCACTGACTTCCGCTGTGTCCAGCATGCCGAGTTG
>JANYLK010000049.1 GCA_025357875.1 Granulicella sp. | reverse complement strand
ACATCGTAAACCTCCTCGGAAGTCACGCAGTCCTTGAAGGCCAGGTGCAGGTGCTTCGAGGCGTAGCGCAGATTCGACACGCCGGCGGATGACCCTTTGGGAAGTAGCAGCTTCAGAAAAGCCTGCGCATCTTTCCCCTGGGGGCCAGTGAGCGCAGGCACTTCACTGAACACGATCAGGTTGAAGTACTTGATCAGGTAGCCGTGGAAAGCCTTCAGGATCTCGAACCGAACTTGCTACGACAGGTTCTTCGGGTTGCAGCTATGCCGCAGCGGCGGCATACCGCTGCGTACGCTCCTGCTCCACATCCTGCGAGTCTCCTTAGACGTAGCAAAGCTTTTCGGCTTCCGCTGACTCGCGCCCTCCAGGCGCCACAATGACAATCCCCACTCAGGATGGCGCAGACCCTTCATAAGGTAGAACGCAGCCGAAATCTCCTTCTCATACCTGAGCACTACTGGGGATGGACCAACGGTACGATCTCCCCCGAAGCGATCCTCACGCCACACGTCGGTCAGTTGAACGGGGTCCAGTGGCTTGGCGCAGCGGATCAGGAGATGGAAATGAACCCTGCCGAGACCTTTGCCCATCGTAGAGGGGCCCCGCTCTTCTGCGATCAGGCACGCGAGAGGTGCCTCGACCTCCCGTTCAATCGCCCTCAGATATGTGCCGAGTACGGCGTTTGCACGTCCGCTGGTGAGATCGTACGAAAACGTCAAGGTCACGTATAGATTCCAGTGGAAGTCCTTCCTGAACCAGTCGGCATATTGCTGTTGTAGGTAGCGGTCGAACCCGGTCGGCCCCCTGTGACCGCTATCTTGTGACTTGTGTTGCGCTGACATCGTCATCCTTCACACTCCTCATGTAGATACACCTTCGGCATCCTAGACTGTGTCTAGCGGTTTGGCCGGATACCCCATTTCTGCAACGGAACCCGGGACCCAGTCAATGACTGGGGCGAGCCGTATCCGACAGCAAGTAACGCTGCTACTACTGCCCTGTTTCAGGCTTCGCCTGAGCCTAGGGCCGCTGGCCACTGCCATGGAGATTCCCGATCGAGCTCCGTCCCAAACAAGGTTGGCGGCTGGCAAACGGTGTTTCTCCATGTGCTGCCAGTGTGAGCCTCGAAAATATTCGGCCAAAGGCAACCTGTGGATCCGGTCGCCAGATGAAGATTGACCGGGCTCAAATCGTGAGGTATCAGCGGTTCGCAAACAGCTTCAAATAGACTATAACCACTGTTTATTGAGTTACATATATAATTCCATGTATTATCGGCTGGGCTATCCAGAAAAGCCCCACGAGTTCTGGAAGGAGAAGAGTTGGCGACGAGCGAAGCTACGGGGCTAGATCTGTTCATCACCATGGCAACAATATGGCAGAAGCGCGTTCCCCCAACCTTGGTAGATGAGTCACCTAGTACTCTCACACAAATTCTTGAACTCAGCTCGGCGGCTACGGGAATGTCGCATTCGGCAATGCAGCAACGGTTGGGGTTGAGTCAGCCGGAGATGAGCAACATCGCGAAGAAGTTAGTAACCGCGGGTTGGATCCGAAGTACGCGTTTGGAGGCTAACCGTCGCGTGAAGTTGATCACGGCGACCGCGGCCGGGCGCAGCCTCCTATCAACTCTGAAAACGGACCTGAACGCGGCAAAAAATCCCGCAGATGCTTCCTCCGGGCGGCCCAAAGAACGCAGCCGGCGACTTAGCCGCGGCAAAGTGCGTCAACAGGGGGGGCAGATACCCTTCGATCTTGAAAGTTGCTTGCCTCCCGACGAGGACACTTAGGTTCGGCAATCCTGAGCCGCCGCGATCGCGCACAATGTAACTGATTCATAGTTCAATATCTCGGCTGCGATTCTGACGACGTCAATGGTTCCGTCAGGGCGCTCGATTTCGAAACCGCAGCCGCATTTGTCATTCTCATCTAAGTATCGCTTCCCTGCTGCGGTGCGTAATGTTTTCCGGGCGCAGCCTCGTCTGCATTGGGTTCAGCCCCACGCGAGATACGCACACTCGTCTTTGGCTCGGACGGTGGTTCATTTATGGTCGGGGTAGATTCTGGCTCGCCGTCTTGAATTTATGACCGGGGATGGAATCTGGTTGCTGCCAATATCCGGTCCACACATGCAACGACATGCATTTTTTAGGCGGTCAGTTCGTATTTTCTTTGGCTCAACTGGTGCGTCGTGGCAAGGTATGAATCAGCGCGCACTGACGCTAGTCAATGCTTGATGGGGAGTTTCAGATTGCCGAACCAGGGAAGTTTTTTAAGCGAGGGAAAGCAGCACTGAGGCTCGAGGTTATCCGCGTCCGTCGTGGACCTGTGATAGTCGTCCGTCCTCACGTCTCAGGGGTTTCCCCGATTTCCCTTTCGTCCCGGTGGCCTGAACATCTAGCCATCCTCTTCTTCACCGCACTCATCGCAAAT
>JANYLK010000040.1 GCA_025357875.1 Granulicella sp. | reverse complement strand
GACAGGCTTGCCGAGTTTATGCCACTCGCGCGCGTCCTCGAATTGCGAAGCACGCTGCACGTTCCCGAAGTGATCGTCCGGCTTGACCGCAAGCGCAGAATAGTCGCGCCACGTGTCCGGATACCCGATCTTGTTGCGAATCGCATGCAGCTTGCGCATAGCCTCCTGCTTCGTCTCCGGACTCATCCAGTCGAGCCCCGCAATCTCCTGCCCCATCGCGGTCTCAATCTGCTCCGTCATCTTCTGCGTCTGCGCCTTCATGCCCGCGGAAAATGTCCGCCGCACAAACTCCTGTCCCAGCGCCTCGCCAAGCGAGTGGTCGACCTGCCGCGTGCAAGTCTTCCATCGAGGAGGCATGCTGACAATTCCGCGTAGTGTGGTCGAGTAGAAATCGAACTGCGCCTGCTGAAACGGCATAGCGAGCGAGGCCGCCTCAGCCGTGGCAAGATGGAAGCGAAGATACGCCCGCAACTCTTCCACAGGCTCGCTGTTCAGTTCCGCGTGGACAGCCTTCATAAACTCCGGCTGTGACACATTCAGCGACGTCACTCCGGGAACGCCCTGCGCTGCAAAGTACTTGTTCCAGTCGATCGCAGGATCGAGCCCGCGCAACTCCGCCACGGTCATCTTGTGATACACCTTGTGCGGATCGCGCCGATCAACCCGTGTCAACGACGCCTTGGCCAGCGCCGTCTCAATACGAAGAACAGTATCCGCGTCTGCTTTAGCCCGAGCCTCCGGTTCGTCAATCATACCCATCAGCTTCACGATGTAGGCGACATACTCCTGCCGGATCGTCACGCTCTTCGCATCAGTCTTCAGGTAGTAATCGCGGTCGGGCAGACCCAATCCACCGGCACCGACTGCCGCGATCATCGTGTTCGAATCCACAGAATCCTGCTCCGTGCCGGAGTCGAAAAAGTATGAGCCTGGAAGCTCGTGATGAATCCCCGCAATCGCCGCAATCAACTTTGCTCTCGTCTTCAGCGCATCCAGTCGAGCAAGTCCTGGCTTCAGCGGATCGTAGCTCCGACGATCAATGGCCGAAGTATCCATGCAAGCGGCAAAGTAGTCACCAATCTTTTGCTGCACCGGTGTGCGATCCTTCGCCACCGCCGCAGCGCGCAAAATTCCCCACAGGAACTGCTGATTGTCATTCGTAAGCTTGCGATAGACGTCCCACGAAGCCTGATCGGGAGGAATCGGATTGTTCTTCTGCCAACCGCCACAGGAAAACTTGTAGAAATCCTCACATGGATTGACGGTCCGATCCAGGTCAGTCAGATCAAGCGACGGCAAATAAGGTATCGCGTCCAGAGGCTGCACCGTCGAAGCTGTCTGAGCCGGAGGCGTTGCAGTTGCTGGGATCTGCGCCTGCACCATCACCAAACAACTGGCCGCCATTGCCACAAGAAGACACCGCGCGATCAGCGCTGATCGAATATCCACAACTCACCTCGACTTCGAATCTACCCTACCGGTTCGGCGCAACCCGACCCAAAAATGTGAAGCGGCAGGAGCGTCTGCCCCTGCCGCCAATTCCCCTGGTAATCCTTACTTCAACTCGATCCCCGCAAAGAAGTATCCAATCTCGAACGCCGCCGTCTCTTCCGCGTCCGACCCGTGAATCGCGTTCTCGCCAATCGATGCGGCAAACTTCTTGCGGATCGTGCCCTCTTCCGCCTGCGCAGGATTGGTCGCGCCCATCAGCTTACGCAGATCGGCAATCGCATTTTCCTTCTCTAGCACCATCGGGAAGATCGGCCCTGAACTCATAAACTCCGTCAACTCGCCGAAGAACGGCCGCGCCGCATGAACATAATAAAATCCCTCGGCCTGAGCCTTGGAAATCGACATCCGCTTGATGCTCACAATCTTGAATCCGGCCTTCTCAATCTCCGCCAGAATTGCCGCCGTGTATCCTTTGCGAACCGCGTCCGGCTTGATGATGCTGAATGTGCGTTGTGACATGATGGGTCTTTTTGCTCCTGACATTAATTAATTTTTGCTCCCTCAAATGTACCGGAAAATACAGCCTCTAGCAGAAACAGCAGTGGCTTAGGGCGCTGCCTTCCCGATACACTTCCCCATACAAACTTTGGGAGTCTGAATAATGGGAAGCAATGCCACAACACTTGTAGATCATATAGTCCGCGCCGCAGTCGGCTCGATTCTCGGAATAGCTCTTGCCACGACACCAGCTTTCGCTCAGGCCCACCCCACGGGCAAGGCTCTCAAGCTTCCCGAAATTAAATACGAAAGATTCACGCTGCCCAACGGCCTTACCGTGCTGACCCACGAAGATCATCGCCTTCCGTTGGTGGCCGTTGATCTCTGGTATCACGTCGGTCCACTGAACGAGCGCGCAGGCCGCACCGGTTTCGCCCACCTCTTCGAACACATGATGTTTGAAGGCTCAGAGCACGTCGGCGAAAAGGCTCATATCAAGTTTGTTCAGGGCGCAGGAGCTACCGACGTCAACGGCACTACTGGGTTCGATCGCACCAATTATTTCGAGACCGTGCCGTCGAACCAGATTGAACTCGCGCTTTGGCTGGAGAGTGACCGCATGGGCTTCCTGATGGAAGGCCTTGACCGCGTCAAGCTCGCAAACCAGCGCGACGTGGTCCGCAATGAGCGCCGACAGGGCGAAGGCCGGCCATACAGCGTTGCCCAGCAAGAGGTCTATCACCAACTCTTTCCGGCATCGCATCCTTACTATGGTTCTGTCATCGGCTCGCACGCCGACATCGAGGCTGCTCGCATCGCTGATATACGCGACTTTCACCAACAGTTCTACACGCCGAACAACGCGTCCATCGCCATCGCAGGCGACTTCGATGCGAAGAAGTTGAAGGAGCTACTGACAAAATACTTCGGCCCGATTCCTCAGGGTCCAAAGGTCGAGCCCGTCAACACGCCTACACCCCCGATCACGGAGCAGCGCCGCGTCACGGTTACTGACACGGTGAAGCTGCCGCAATTGACCATCTCCTGGCTCTCTCCTGCAAAGTTCGCCCCAGGTGCCGACGACATCCAGAACGCCGTATTCGCTCTGGGCGGAGCCAAAGCCAGTCGGCTCGATCAGGCGCTGATCTACAAGAGCCAGGTCGCGCAGCGGGTCTCCTGCAACGTCGATCCAGAGAAACTTACAGGCGTAGTCACTTGCGTTGTAACTGCAAAGCCCGGCATTAAGCTGGAAGACCTCGAAGCCACCGTCTGGAGCGAGATTGCCAAACTCCAGACCAACGGCCCCACGCAGAAGGAGGTCGACTCTGCCAAAGCAACCGAACTCACCCGCAAGATCTCAGGCCTACAGCGGCTCGGAGGCTTCGGCGGCATAGCCGACACACTCGATTTCTATAACCAGTACACCGGCGACCCAGGGTATTTGCCCAAGGATGTCGCGGCAACCCAGGCAGTAACGGTTGCAAGCACGAAAGCTGCTGCCGCAAAATACTTGACCAAGAACTCGGCAGTCGTCGTCTACTGCGTTCCCGGCAAGAAAGTCCTCAACGACGTTCCACGCAGCCCTGAGAATACAGACGCCGAGGTGAAGATCGTCAACCCGTATGCCGAGGATTTTGAACAGGCACAAGCATGGCGTAAGACGCCTCCGCCGGCCGGCCCGCAGTCGCACTTCGAGCTTCCCACCCCCAAAGTCTTTGCCCTCGACAATGGCTTGAAGGTCTACTTCGTCGAACAAAAGGCTCTGCCCATCCTCTCCGCCTTCATCGTCACGCGCGCTGGGAATGAGTCGAACCCTGCCGGAAAAAGTGGTCTCGCCGGCATTACATCGCAGACCATGGGCGAGTCTACGATTACCCGGGATCTGACCACTCTCGCGGAGGCGCAAGAGCACATTGGGGCACGCATCGGAGTCGCCGCCAGCATGGACGCCGCCACGGCCAGCCTCACGGTGTTGACGAACCACATCGACGAAGGCATGGACCTGCTCTCTGACGTGGTCGAGCATCCAGCTTTTAAAGAAGAGGATCTGGATCGCATCCGCCAGCAGCGGCTTGTCTCCATTAGCCAGGAGAGCGACTCCGTCTCTGCTGTTGCCCAGCGCGTCGGCCCGAGGCTGACTTACGGCGATCACCCCTACGGCGCATCGCCCATTGGCACCACGGAAAGCGTCAAGGCACTCACCCGCGACGATGTCACAGGTTTCTACGCATCCCACTTCGGTCCCGCAGACTCGGCTTTGGTATTGGTGGGCGACATGACTGAGGTTGAAGCCCGCTCACTGGCAAAACGCTTCTTCGGCACGTGGACCGGCAACGCGGCGGCCAGCGCGGCGATTCCACCTGCGCCCGCGGTTCAGTCCACACGGATCGTCATCGTCGACAAACCCGGCGCTCCGCAGACCGCGTTGTATGCCTACGGCATCGGCGTTCCCGCAATCACACCCGACCTCCAGGTGTTGCAGGTGATGAACTACACCCTTGGCAGCAGCTTCTCCAGCCGCATCAACATGAACCTTCGTGAGCAGCATGGCTATACTTACGGAGCGTCTTCAGGCTATGCCTTCTATCGCGGCGGAGGTCAATTTCTAGCAGGTGGCCTGATGCGCTCCGACATCACCGCAAACGCGGTCAAGGAACTGCTGTACGAGATTAAACGCTTCCCATCCAACCCGCCAACAGAGGACGAGCTAAAGATGGCAAAAGAAGCGCGCATCCAGTCAATCCCTGGACAGTTCGAGACCACGGCCGCAACCGCGGAAGCACTCACTTCCATCTTCCTGTTCGACCGCCCACTGGATTACTACGCGAAGCTTCCGGAGAAGTACGCCTCGGTTACTTCGCCAGACGTCGCCCGCGTGGCAAAAGAAGATGTACACCCCGATCAACTCGTCATCGTTGCCGTCGGAGACCGCGCCAAAATCGAACCTGGCCTTAAGGAACTCAACATAGCTCCAATTGAATATAGTGATCCCCTGGGGAATATCCTCAAGTAGATTCAAGTGGCAGGAATTCGGCACAGCGATTTAGAAAACAGCGTGGATATAGTTCGTCGGATGCGCCGTGTGGGTCGCGGACGCAGTCGTCAAACTCCACTTCGGAGCGCGCGCCTGCCCAGATCGCCATCGTGCTGGCAATGCTATTTCTGGACCGTTCTACCGCCGTCAACCAAAATAAAAGCGTGGCGTCCTAATTGGCACGCCACGCTTTCGTGTCTGTTCTGCGACCGCCTAAGCCTTCCCCAGCAGCTTTGCCATCGCCGAGCCCATCTCCGCCGGCGACTTCACCACGTGAATCCCCGCCGCCTCCATCGCTGCCATCTTGCTCGCAGCCGTACCTTCGCCGCCAGAGATGATCGCGCCCGCGTGGCCCATGCGACGGCCCGGAGGAGCCGTCTGCCCGGCAATAAACCCGACCACAGGCTTCTTCACATGCGCTTTGATAAACTCGGCGGCTTTCTCTTCCGCAGTACCGCCAATCTCGCCGATCATGATGATCGCCTCGGTATCTGGATCGTCGTTCAGCAGGCTCAGTGCATCGATGTGGCTGGTCCCGATAATCGGATCGCCACCGATCCCAATCGCCGTCGATTGCCCAATCCCGCGAGTCGTCAACTGATACACGGCCTCGTAAGTCAGCGTGCCCGACTTCGACACGATCCCAACCGACCCCTCCTTATGAATGCGCCCGGGCATAATGCCAACCTTGGCCTTGCCGGGCGAAATCACGCCAGGACAATTCGGCCCGATCAGCCTTGATTTCGAACGCCGCACAAGCTCCCAAACCTTGACCATGTCCAGTGTCGGAATGCCTTCGGTGATGCAAACTATCAGCGGAATCTCGCTCGCCGCAGCCTCGAGAATTCCATCCGCGGCAAACGGCGGCGGCACGAAGATCATGGTCACATTCGCGCCCGTCTCCTTCACCGCCTCCTCGACCGTGTTGAACACCGGCCAACCCTCATGCGTCGTTCCGCCCTTGCCCGGCGTCACACCGCCAACCACCTTCGTCCCATATTCCTCGCAGGCCTTAGCGTGGAAAGAACCCTCACGCCCCGTAATCCCTTGCACAATGAGGCGGGTATTCTTGTCTACCAGAACGGACATATATTTTCCTTAGGTACCTGTAAAAAAGCTGGCTTGTTTAGCAGCATTATGACGAACTGACTAGTTTGAAATGTCCCTGCCTCGTTCTCTCGAGGAAGGCGGGGCCGAATTCCGGGTGTCGTGTTCTTGCCTTTTGCAAATCCGAATAACCTCGAAGCAATGTTCCAATGCGCCGTTCATCGCAGATTTCCGGCACGTTTGTTTGAATCCATTCACGGATGGAGTCAATGGACTGCTCTCCGCCGAGTGACTCAAGAGCGCCGTATCGCGTCTTCTTCTCTCAGCAGCTTCTGTCCCCGTCGCGTCGGCATTAACTCACCTTTCGCAGCCGCTACGGCCAAATCAGCAGCCTCTTTCATCGTTGCGCCAACTTCAAACTTCAAGCCGGACTCCTTCAAAATCTTTCGGCCCTCTTCAACGTTGGTACCCTCGAGCCTCAAAATAATCGGCAACTTCACATTCA
>JANYLK010000028.1 GCA_025357875.1 Granulicella sp. | reverse complement strand
GATTCGGTAATGATGGAGGCCAGGCTTTGCATGTCTTATTTAGTTTAGAGCAATCACGTTGTAGTGACGCTCAAACGATAGTTGCATTATCAGCCTGACACTCTGAGCAAAATTGCTCTGCTTGCTGAACAAAACTGCGTTATTTACCGACCACGATAATGGAGAACGATCCTGGGATCATTGGAGGGCGGCCACCGCGTGGACGCTCGGCCGGTGGCGCGGCGGGCGCAGTGGATGCAGCCGCTGCGGGCGCAGTCGCGGGGACTGCTGCCGGTGGGGGTGCTGGCATCGGACCGTACTCGGCGGCGATAAGGTAAATGTGGTTCGTCTTGGGGTCGAGTGTAAGCGTCTTGGCACCGCGCGGCGTGCTGACGGTCTGCTCAACTGCGAAGTTGGAAGGCGAGTTTTCCTTAATGACAGTGAGGGTGCTGTCGCCTTGAGAACTGAAGATTTCCATGGTGGCGGGGTTGAATATAGCACCGTCGCAACCATTGCCGATGGGCAGGTCGGTGATGATCTTACCGTCGGTGGCAGAGAGGATGATCATGTTCTTCTTGTCGCGGCAGGCAGCGAAGAGGATGTTGTTCTTAGTGTCCATCGCGAGGCCGGCGCATCCTCCGCCCTTGCTGGAGAGATCGTACTTGCCGGTCATCTTCATGGTGGTGGCGTCGATGACGGCGATGGCGTCCTTATCCTCGATGTCGACATAGATTTTGTTCTTACCGTCGAAGACGGCCTGCTCGGGCGCGCCGCCGATGTCAATGGTGGTGAGGATGGAGCCGTCTGTATCGTCGATTACGGTGATGTTGGGGGAGGAGTGGGACAGGTCGTAGAAGCGGTGATTGACGGTGTCGTTGAGGTATCCGTCGGGATTGCCCTGAACTTCGATCTTCTTGATGACAACGAAGGTCTTGGCGTCGAACATGGTGATGGGCTTGGAGGTGGCGAAGCCGTGTCCGGTCTTGGTGTCAATGATGCCGCCGTGGCTGCTGACTCCGGGGATGTCGCCGATCTGGGCGAGGGTGTCGATGTTGTAGAAGCCGATGTGGCCAGCGGCGCCCGAGCGCGCGACGATGAGGGTGCGGCTGTCTGGGTCTGCGGTGACGTAGTCGAATCCGCCGTCTCCGCCGATCTTGACGGTATTGATGATCTTGTAGGGGCCAGCCTGGGCAATGGCGGCGAGTGGAATCATGGTCATGGCGGCGAGTGCGGCGAATGCGAGCGGCTTGCGTGACATAGGGTGCGTCTCCTGATATTGCGTGGGCGGTCGGAATTCTTGTGAGCTTGCGCCGTGGCCAGATTTGGCGTCGAGAGGCAGGCAATTCGTCGTAGCCTCGTGAGCATAAACCTCTTAACCTTAAGGATGTGTGAACTGCCCGACAAGATGGTGCGTGAAGGACATCGTGATGGCTGCCCCAACGGCCGCAGTGGGGTATCCCCCTCCCATGTGGCTGACGCCATATCCCCACCCTTCCCGGGGGGGGTATACCCATCTTGCACATTCGTTGTTAGTTGCAGATCAGTGTATACAGCTGACCACACCTTTGATCACTCTTTACGAGGCTGGTTAAATGTAAAAGCCCGGCGAGAATGCGCCGGGCCTCATTTTGCCAATTGTTTCCATTGTAGCTGGTTGACCATAACTGTTGCGCCAAGTATTTTCGGGTGTTTTATGATTGTTATGAAGGGGTTGGCGAGATTTGCACTGTTTTGGGGGCTTGACAAGATGGGGGTGACCCCTTGGAACGAGACGGTCGAGGGCGGAGGTGGCAAGCTCCAACTTGGCGAATTCTCGTATTTTGTGCGCTACGAATCCAGCGGGCTCAAAGCGTGTAGGCTTCAACCGTGTGCTTTATTCGGGCGTTTCTCATAACTGTTTCAGTTATATTCGGCACCGCCATGCTGTCTGGGTGCGGTCATCCGGCCTTTACCGGCACGCTGAACAACCGTTCCGGTGACGGTACCGGTCCTCATCGGGTGCCCGGTCAACCGGCGGCAATCGGCGTGAGCCCCGCCAGCGTAGTGCGGGATGACCGGGCTTCACGGTGACCGTCCACTGGCACAAACTTTGCCCTGGGTGACACGGTGGAATTCGACTTCACCCCGCTTACCTCGACCTTCATTTCAGCCACCCAAATGACGGCAACGGTGCCCAGCCAACTAATCAACGTGAGCGGCGCTCCTACGACTGCGAACCTTATCGTACAGACCCCGGTCCCCAGCTCCCTCAACTTCGGCGCTACCCTTTCCATATTCGCTGCGCCGCCGGCGGGAACCGCCGCCTTTACGTTGTCAACCGTTGGCGTCCAGGCGAACGACATGGTTTGGGACGCGGCTTCGCAGCAAATCTATCTTTCGGTTGCGGGCACGAACCCAACGAATCAGAACACGATCACCGCGCTCAATCCGTTGACGCGATAACTCGGCACCTCCGTCAGTGCAGGGCCGGGCGCTAACCACTTGGCCGTTGCATCCGATGACTCATGGCTGTATGCGGGGATTGATAAGAACGGCGCGGTGTAGAGATTCGCTTTGCCCAGCCTCGCAAGCGATATCACGATTCCTCTCGGATCCGGGCCGTTGGGTCAGCTCTACTACGCTCTAGATCTAGAGTGCGCGCCGGGAAGTCCGGCTACTGTCGCCATCTCTCGTGCATGTTCTCTTAGTCAGGTTGGCAGTGTGGTCATCTACGACGGATCGACCCCGCGCCCGACGACGTCATCCGGGGCAAGTGGCTATTCGCAGCCGCTTTGGTCCCTCGCCTGGAATGCGACTGGAAGTGATCTTTATGGCGCATACAACCAGGGTGGCAGCAGCCCCGCGGTCTTTCTCTCGGTGAATTCAAATGGAGCCCAACTGGCCGCGTCCTCACAACCTTTGATGATGGACAACATTCAGTACTCCGCATTGAGCGGATACGTGTATGGCTACGACGGACAGATTTTCGATCCGTCCACAAACACGACTGCCAATCGCCTTCCGGTGCGTGTGGTAGGAGGAGAAATCTTCTCGGGCGAGAACACTCCGATGGCTGTAGACGACACTCTCGGTATGGCGTGGCTGGTGGCGGACATGGTCAATAATCCAAGCCAGCAAATGACGATCGAGGCGTTTGACCTGCGAACAAACGCGCTTCTGGGGTCCATCGCGGTCCGGATGTGACCGGCGCACCGGTCAAGATAAGTCGCTGGGGCTCGAATGGCCTAGCCTTCCTGACAAGCGGCGCACAGGGACCGCAGCAGGGCGACGGCGTTTACATCATCCGTGGTGCCTTCGTGACAACTCCATCCCTGCAGTGATTGCAACGCCACCGGCATTCAGCAGTGAGTTGGGCCAACGCCATTGCCGATGTGTTGAAGTCTGCTTTTGACTGAGTTCACTGGGCTGGCGGGTGGGCGCGGCGAACTCTGCGGAGATTGCTGTTGGACGACTAATAAAGAGACTCTGGCTGCCCCAGAATGACGACTTAGTAGGGAGGGGCAATGATCACCCGGGGAGGAGTGTTGGCGGGGGGAACAGCGGATTACGGCAAGGGTAACGGCGGATAACGGTGCGGGGAGGCTGACAGCGGATAACGGCGTGGGGAGGCTAACGGCGGATAATGGCGCGGGGGTTAATGGGCTTAGGGTGAGGGGCTGGTGGGTGTGGACCGCGACAGTTCGATTTCCTAAGGATAAATAGGCGTATAACTACAGGACCCGCACATCTGAATGGGTCTTAGGAGAGTTACGATTTGGATTTACAGAGATTGAGATTGGAGACGGCGGTTGACCATCTTGCTGTCGAGGGGGCGCTGCCCCTGATGAACGAAGGGCTTGACCGGGCCGAGTACGCGGCGTGTCTCAGCCGGATTTATGGGTTAGTGGCGGCGTGGGAAGAGCGAGCGGCCGCGGTTGCGCCGGATTGGATGCGCGCTATGCTCGCCGCAAGACAGCGAGCGGGCCTTCTGAAGCGGGACTTGGAGTGGTTTGACATGGTGGAACAGGATGAAGGAAGTCCGACTCTGCCGGAGATGAATGACCTGCCGAGTTTGCTTGGGACCATGTATGTGATGGAGGGGTCGACGCTGGGTGGGCAGTTGATTGCACGGCATGTGGAAGCGGCGCTTGATTTGAGCGAGGGTGAGGGCGACGCCTATTTTCGCGGCCATGGCAAGGACACTGGCGCGATGTGGAAAGAGTTTTGCGAAGTGTTAGCGAACCGAGTGCCCGACAGCGATGCAGATGCCGTGGTGTTGTCGGCGAAGGAGATGTTTGCCGTTTTTGGGGCGTGGGTGCGGGAGAAGTCGGTGATGGATGGAAGCTAACCTCATGGATATGGACGGCACCACTACTTCCGCGGCTAGCCTTGGTGCGGAAGACACGCGCCGCTGCGAAGATGAGCCGATTCGGATTCCAGGAAGCATCCAGCGTCATGGCTTTCTGCTGCTGTTGGATCGAGACGATACACACGTCGTCGCCGCAAGTCAGAACGTCGAAGAGTTCCTCGAAATACCACTTGGGTTAGTTCTTGGAACTCCCGTAAAAACTCTTCTGGACCGGGAGATTCTGGGGGCTCTGCGCGTCTTGACGATGTCAGGTGAAAACTCAGGCGGGCAGACGTACCTTGGATCTTTTCCCCTGCGCGGCAAGTTCTATAGCGTCGTCACACATCGTGTTGAGGACGAGCGGGTCGTGGAATTTGAACGCATGGACCGTCTGACTAATCCGGAGATGGCGAATGAAGTCTTCACGAATTTTGTCAGCAAGCTGAATAACCTGCGGACCGAGCAGAGTTTGTGTGAAGCTCTCGCGGAGCAGGTGAGGACTCTTACCGGATTCAACCGAGTGCTGATTTATCGGTTCGATGAGTTCGGTCACGGAACCGTGCTGAGCGAATCAACAGACGGAGTGCTGCCCAGCTACCTTGACCTGAGGTTTCCGGGTTCTGATATTCCGCAGCAGGCGCGTGAACTATACATCCAAAATACCGTTCGCATTATTCCGGATGCGATGTATGTGCCTTCGCCGCTTCATGCGCCAGGTCAAAGGCCTATTGGAGTGCTGGATTTGTCGATGTCGATCCTGCGGAGTGTGTCTCCAGTCCATCTCGAATACATGCGCAATATGGGGACGATGTCTTCGATGTCGGTTTCGCTGATTTGCGATGGCAAGCTGTGGGGACTGATCAGCGGCCATCATGCAGAGCCTAGATTGGTTCCATACCTCGTGCGCAGCGCGTGCGATCTGCTAAGCAAGCTGGTCTGCACACAGTTGATCAATTTCCAGACTTCCTCACACTTGAAAGCGATGATGCACTTCCATTCGGTGCAGCGTGGAATGCTGACCCAGATGGCTGCGGAAAATAACTATCTGTCTGCGTTGGCGGAACGGATGAGTGAAGTTGTCCAGATCACCGATGCGGCGGGTGTGGCGTTGGTTTTGGATGGTCACTGCGCGATGTTCGGACAAGCCCCCCAGGTCAAGGACGTAAAAAGGCTTGCGGAGTGGATGGATGGACAGTCCGAGCTAGATCTGTTTCACACTAAGCATCTTGGGGCGGACATCGACTGGGCGGCGGAGTTCAGCGAGGTTGCGAGTGGCTTGATGGTGATCCGGATCTCGTCCGTCCGGCAGAGCTATATCATGTGGTTTCGGCCAGAGGTCGTGCGAACCGTGAAGTGGGCGGGCGAGCTTAAGACTTCGAAGGAGAAAGATCAACTCAATCCTAGAAAATCATTCGAGACGTGGAAAGAACTAAGTCGCGGACAGAGCACGCCATGGAACGAGATGGAGATTGAATCGGCAATGGATTTTCGTGCCGCGGTGACGACGATCAGCCTCAAGCGAGCGGAAGAAGCTGTGCAGCTTGGCGAAGCGCGTTTTCTACAACTGACCCATGCGCTGCCCAACCCTGTGTGGACTGCCGATGATGATGGCGAACTGACGTATGTCAACCAGAAATGGTTGGAGCAGGGGCTGGCCGACCGGGGACGCTGGTATGAGCAGGAGCGCATGGCGGCAGAGGACCAGCAGCGGTGCGCTGAATATTGGAAGGCTGCCGTAGCGGAACAAATGCCGTTTGAGGCGGAGGTACGATTCCGGCCGTCGGCGGAAAATACAGAACGCTGGAACCTGGTGCGTGTGGTGCCTTATCTTCGCAGGGATGGCAGCCTTGGCGGGTGGGTGGGGACGTTTACCGACATGACGGATCGACGGCAACGCGAAGCGGCGCTGGGCATGACAGAAAAGCTGGCCCTGACCGGACGGATGACGAGCGTGGTCGCCCACGAGATCAACAACCCGCTGGAAGCGATTACGAATCTGCTTTACCTGCTGGGTGATCGTGTGAAGGATGACGAATCTGCTCGTGGATACATTCGACTGGCCGAAGGCGAACTGCGGCGAATTTCAGGAATAACGAAGCAGACGTTGCGCTGGTCAAAGGAGAGTGTTCAGCGGGCCGAGTACGGGATCGCCGGCGAACTATTTGATGAAGTGCTCCGAATCTTTGCCGGACAGATCAGAAACCGCGAAGTCGAGGTGGTCGTTGAGGGTGGCGAGGATGTTCGTTTTTACGGCATCATTGGCCAGCTTGGACAGGTGATGGCTAATCTTTTATCCAACGCTATTCAGGCTGTGCCAGTGGGCGGCCGGATCTGGCTTAGCGCGCGCGGGGAAGCCGACACCATGGAAATTGCCATTCGGGACAACGGATGTGGGATGACCGAGGAGTCGCTGCGCAACCTCTACCAGCCGTTCTACACGACGAAGGGTGACCTCGGAAATGGGCTAGGGCTATACATTTCGTACGAGATCGTAGAGCGATGCGGCGGGCGAATGGAAGTGAAGAGTGAACTCGGGCGGGGCACCGACGTCCGTATCCATTTGCCTGCTCGTGAATCCTGAAATTGTTGCTTCGTCTGTTTACCGCAAAGCTTCTAGGTCGCGGACTCCAGGCCGAGGATCTTCAACACAAATGGTGGGACGTGCGCGCTGGGAATCTGCCAGGAGCGATACTCGTGCGTGACGCTGGCTGCTCGTTGATCCTTGCGTAACTGGACGATGGGATTCATTCGGCTGGTCTTTCCTGGAGATTTGCGGAAGGGAGTTGGCGCGAGGCTGCGATGCTAACACGCGGGGAGATGGCGGGAACGAAGTTCCTGTAAACACTGATGTGGAAACAGGATTGACGAAACTCCTCCTCAACATCAATTTTGCCGAGGTCAATGAGAGGTTGGAGGTAAGTTCGCATCCACGCGATCTGGGTGCGCGAGAGGCCGCCCTTGGCGATGTCGACCGCTTGGCCGGTCAGGTGCGGGGAAGCGGTGTCACCGGTCGAAGGGGCGGCGTTGCCGTTGGTCCGAATGAGGCGCTGCTGGACGGCGATGGTGCGAACCGCGGAGTCAACCTGAAGGGGACTGTGGAAGCTGTCATAGAAATCGCGGGCCATGATGGTGAGAAAAGCTGCAGTCCACGGTCGGGAGTAGCGGCGATTTTCAGGAAGGCGGAAGTCGACGCGGAGGGTTTCGTTGTCAGGCAGGGCGACCAGCTTCTTTTCGCGGCGGAGGTCGAGCAGGTCGGCGTCGTCCTGTACGCGAATGAGCCCGTCACGGTTGGCCATCTCATTTTGGTGGAGAAGGATTTCGCGAGAGCCGTATAGTGGTGCCGGGACGACGAGGCGGCCGTGGCTATCGTAGAGCGACGAGACGCGAAGCCCCGGGAGAAGTAAGGGCGTGACGGCCTCTTCTTCGATGGATTTCAGACGTACGGACCCGGGGGCAGGGTGGAGGACACCGCCGACGTTGATGAGGGCGGAGGTATTGGTAGAGCTGTTTGCAAGCGATAAATGGGCGGCTGATTCGTCGCTGTCTTCGCGGCTATCTGCAAGCGGATGGGATGAGCCGGAGTCGCGCAACCTGGGCAAAGTGTTGAGGGTGGCGTTCTCAACGGGCACGCTTAGGCGGCGTTGGCGGGATGGGCGGGCGTCTGCGCGTTCGGCGCGAGTATCGTCGCGATGGCCTCGGTCTGCGGAGGCGATGGCGGCTTGGGCTGCCAGGGCGCGCTCCTGCGCAAGGGTGCGCGGGCGGCCGTGGAGACGGGCCGAGGAATGAAGAGCTGGGGGTTCGCGGCTGACTCGCACCGAGCGGCTCTTGCTGCGAGTCGAGCGAGATGCCACTGGGATGCTGGGTCCGCGTGTGGCCGCACCGGGGCGCGCTCGTGAGTGGACGAGGATGGGCGGATGTGCGACACGTTCGTGGGACGAGCGAGCAGCGGGTTGGGTGACGATCAACCGACGGGCAACCGGGTGAGCGATCGTCCGGGTAGGCTTTGCCAGCAGCGGCCCTGTCGAAAGCTGGATCGACAGCAGCGCCATCAATAAAGCGGTGCCGGCTTTTGGTCGCATATGAATTTTGGAGGCGCAGAGGCACCAGAGCAACTTTTACACTATCTGCAACGTAGACTTGGGATAAGTGCTCAGGCAGGTTCTGTGTACAAATCGGTTAACTTTAGGAGGATGGATGCGTCGTGTACTCGCAGGTGTAGGAGTAACTGCAATCGCAGTGCTGGCTGGAGCCGGTTTACGCGGTGTGTCGGCTGAAGAGAGTGCGAACAAGCCGGCGTTTTACACAGAGAAGGTGCGCCCAATCCTTGTTGCGAATTGCGGAAAATGCCATCTGGAGATGAATCATAAAGGTGGGCTCAGCCTGATGACGAAAGAGTCCATGATGAAGGGCGGACGGGACGGCGTGGTGATTGTGCCCGGCGATCCGGCGAACAGCGTGCTTGTGAAGCTGATCCGCCACGAAGGGCCAGCCGACGATCCGAAGCCGATGCCTCCGAAGTCTCCTAAGATAAGCGACGAAGATATTGCGACGATTGAGCGATGGATAAAGGCTGGCGCAGTGATGCCGGACGATCCTCCGCAGTAGCACTGTTTGTAAGGAAGACTTCCTAAAGCGATTAGGTGTGGTGGGTCAGCGCGGCGCGGATCTTGTCGACGTGAGTACCGTGGACGCGGATGGCTTCGTGGAGGACTTGGCTGGTGACGTGGAACTCTTTGGCCCAGTAAGCGATGTCGGAGGAGACTTTGGGGTTGATCTCGCTTGGGCTGCTGGGACCCTTGGAGGGGTCTTTATGGGCAGCGTGGGGTTCGTGGGCTTTGGGTGCGTCGTGATGCTCGGACATGCGGGGACTCCTCTTTCCGGATTGATCTGCTTAGTTGGATGAGGATGGCGGAACGGGGATGTATCGGTCGCCCGGATGGCAGTAGGGTAGCTGCGTTGCAGCGGATTGAGAGGCTGGTTTGGAAGAGTGAGATCCCACCCATCGCAGCAGAGCGCGATGAGTGGGTATTGGGCTTCTACTGATGAGCAGCAGGGAGGATGATCGGGGGCCGGACGGCGGGCTTGGCTGGCTTGGCCTTGACGGGCTTGGCGGGGGGTGCGGCGGGAGTGGATAGCGCGGTGACCCGATCGTTCAACTGCTGGATCTGATCGGTCATCATTTGCATCTGGGCGATCATGGAATGCTTCATCTCCATGTCGCTCTTCATGCCATCCTTCATGGTGTCCATGTGAGCCTTCATGGCGGCGTCGGCGGCTTCCATCTTGGCCATGTTTTCCGTCATGCTGGACTGCATCTTGGCCATCTGGCTGCTCATGTCGCCGGATTTGGCGGTTGTATCTGGCGCTGCTGCGGTAGTCGCTGGCATAACCGTGACAGCAGGAGCTGGGGTGGCGATGGGTTCGGGAGCGGCTGCTGGTGCGGCAGTGGCGGCGGGAGCGGGTGCCGGTTTCGCTGTGACGTTCTGGGCGAAAACCGGAATACACAGTAGAGAAAGCGCGATGCCTATTGCTCGGACAGGGTTATGCAGGTTCATGGGGATTCTCCTCGGTCGTATCGATTGACGCTTGATACTCGACTATCAGCGGTGATTGTGGACCGTTGAGGATTGATAAGTATGGTCAAGATTGCTCGCACAGTCTATTGCTTGACGCCTTTGTTGGGAGGTCCCAGGGGACCCCCCTATTTTCGCAAAGTCTAGTAAATAAACGGGTTAGTTTGTAAATATGTCAAAACAAATCACTTACAGGTAAATATTTCAAAATAAACGGGTTAGGAAACTGCGAAGGCTGCCGGGAATCACCCTGGCAGCCTTTTGATTTTCTCTACTTTTTAAGTATAGCGCGTTGACCATAACTGTTAGGCCAACTTTCTTGGGGAGATTTGGGGTTTGGTTTGAATGAGTTGGACTGGTTTTCCAGAAATTTTGGGGTTGACAGAATTTCCAGAGGTCGGTGGGAGTCGGCAACCCCACTCATTGCAAAGGCCGCGATGAATGGGGCACCCGGCTTTCTGGAGGACAGGTGTGTCGTGGGACACATATCTGAGGGGGCGTGAGAGATATCTTTCCCGTGACTTCTAATCCACAGAGACCAGGTTTCCTAAATGCGTCGTCTTCTTGCGTCTACTCTTGCATTCCTTTTTGCCTTCAATGGTTATAGCGTTACACAGTCCTTCACTGTAGCTCCTGCGGCGACGGCGACCGTTCCATCGTCAATACCGAGCGTGCCGCCTGCCCCCAATGTCTTGCAGAACGGGACGGCGGTGAAGCTGCGGCTGACTGAGAATTTGACCTCGGCGACTGCGAAGGTCGGGCAGCAGGTTTCGTTTGAAGTGGTGAGCGAGGTCGATCTGCTGGGCTTGCCGGTCATCGCCAAGGGTGCACAGGCACTGGCAACCGTGACGATCGCGGAGACGAAGAAGAGTATGGGGCGGGGTGGAAAGCTGGAGGTGAACATCGACAGCGTGCGGATGGTGGATGGCGAAAATGCTGCGCTGAGCGCGACGCAGAATGCCAAGGGCGGCGGGCATGTGGGCGCAATGACGGCAGGGATCGTGGGGACGGCGATTGTGTTCTTCCCGGCTGCTCCGCTGCTGCTGTTTATTCACGGCAAGGACATCACGATTCCCAAGGGGACCGAGGTGACCGCGTTTATCGCTGGAGATATGAAGCTGGATATGGCGAAGTTCGCTCCTGTGCCTCTGCCTGGGACGGTGCTTGCGCCAGTTGTGGCCGCGGCGTCGGGACTGACTATCGATGCGAGTGTGGCGAACTGCGATATCGATGTGGATGGAAGCTTTGTGGGGAGTACGCCTTCGACGATGAATCTTGCGCCCGGCAAGCATGAGATTTTGGTGAAGAAGGCTGGGTATAAGGACTGGACGCGCAGCATGAACGTGGCGAGTGGGGCGATTCGGGTGAGCGCGGATATGGTGGCTGTGCAGTAGATTGTTTGCTGCGAATCCTTGCGGGTTGATGGGATTGTATATACAGTTGTGTATAGGCGGATGAAGTGCGTTTTGAATGGGACGATAAGAAGAACGAAAGCAATTTCCGGAAGCACGGCGTGAGATTTGAGGTCGCGGCCGCGGTGTTCGATGACCCGATGCATTTGATGACGGAGGATCGTGTCGTTGATGGCGAGGTTCGATGGAGGAGCATCGGTGCGGTGGGAGAGCGGTATCTGCTGCTGGTGATTCACACGTTTGTGGAAGAGGGCGAGGAGATCGTTCGCATCATCTCGGCACGAGAAGCGACGCGGCATGAGAGGAGGGAATATGAAAGTGTTGTTTAGACGTGAACCGGGGACTCCACTGACGGCGGAAGAGTTGGTGGAGTTGAGGGCGCTCGAAGGGCGTTCGATCGATACTTCGGATATTCCGGAGTTGCCGGCAGATGCGTGGCGGCATGCGGTTCGGGGAAGGTTCTATCGTCCGGTGAAGCAGGCGGTGAGTTTGCGGCTGGATGCGGATGTGATTGCGTGGCTGAAGAAAGATGGGCAGGGGTATCAGACGCGAGCAAACCAGATGCTGCGGGAACGGATGCTGAAGGATTTGGAGGGGCGGTAGGGGTGGGCGGGAGTAGACCCCACCCATCGTGAAAGGCCGCGATGAATGGGGCACCCGGCTTGATATGGCGAAGTTCGCTCCTGTGCCTCTGCTCGGCACGGTGGTTGCGCCGGTTGTGCCCGCGGCATCGGTACTGACTATCGATGCGAGTGTGGCGAATTGGATATCAATGGGATGGAAGCTTTGTGCGGAATACGCCTTCTACGATGCCTCGCGCCGGGCAAAGATGACATTGTGGTGAGGAGGGACACCCGACGTGGGCCGTCAATTCGGCGATGGCAACGCCGCTTTATCTATGACTAAAATTTGTACGATGGCTCTTTCTGGTACAAGCTTCAGGCCCAACTGATCAGTGAGGGCGTCACTGACCGCCGAGAAGGGATAAGTAAGAGGTTCGGTCTGGTCACGCACATTCCACGTAAGCTCTACCGAATAGTTGCCGGGCAAGTTTGTATGGTTGATGACATTGGTCAGGAGCCGCCCGGTGAGCGCACTGGCAAATCCGTCCATGTCGATCGAATCGAACTTCAGGTGACCAGGGCCGAAAGTTTGCATGGCGTTTTCCGTAACAGCGGGCGAGAGGTGAGGCTTTCTAGCAGCTTCGAGACTAAGAACAGACCGATAGGCAGTTGCGGGGTGGAGTTTGAGTTGGAAGCGATCCGCGAGCATCGACTTCATTCGTGCTTCGAAGAGTCTTCGGCCCTCGTCGGAAGAATAGCGGAGTTTAGAGGACGGCGAAGCTGGGTCAATGTCCGACTTAGCTCGAATTTCGAACTTCAGGTTACTGAGGGTGGAGGGAATCCCAGTAATATCGTTCTCGTTCGCCCCATAGGCGAGCTCGATTAGGAAGCGAACTCCGACGCCTCTACCCTGGAAGTTGTTTGGGTTGGGATTATACCCGAAGGTGGCGTCGTTTGGGTTGCTAGGTCGTATGGAAACAGTATCGAAGTGCGGATCTGGCGAAGATTGGGCGAGAACCGTAGTTGTGATCTGTACCGTAAGAAACACTAAGAGAGAAAGAGCCTTCATGCAGATCCTCGATGCAGAATCATAATTGAGGCGCGAGACCGCAGGCTATTACTGATTATGCTTCTATGGTGGCTGCTGAATGTGGACAACGATTAGACGATCACCTTGAGCTAGAATTCCGTTTTGTTTTTGACTAAGAGCGCCATCGACAACCGTGCATCCTTGGCAACCCTCTAGAGATACTACGATTATGGTTAGCTTCTCGTGTCCCGGAGCTTTGTAAATGCGGGTAGCTGGGAGTTGTCGAATAACTTCAGCTAAAGAAATAGAATTGGGGATCGCAGTGCCGACGAAGGACCCCGCCGAAAGTCGGTCTATCGTGCCGACTATGTTTTCCGCGTCTCCATCCCGATACACAAGACGACCGTTGGAGTCATAAACCTGGACGATCGGAAAAGTATTGAGCTTCCCACTACGCCCGTTGCTTGCGAATGAAGTTCTAATATACGAAAAATTGGTAGCTTCGTTTCCGAAAAGTAGCCTCCAGTATGACTCGAACATCCGACGGTAAGAGACAAGTTAGCGAAGAGTAAAAGGACGTGGAAACTGGCGGCCTTTCTCATATTGTCCCCTTGGGTGTTTAATAAAGTCGGATTTCCACAATTTCGAGGCGTTTCAAGAGCTCACTAGCTTCGAGTTGCTTCAAAGCTTTGTTTTGAGGCTCGCAAAACGGTTTATTGGGGAACGTAATAGCGAAGAGGATAGGCAGGTGGGCCTTCTGGATATCATCTTGATGTTTTTGTAGCTCAGGCAGCTCGCTTAGAAAGTCCGATAGAACAGGCCCGCTTGCTGCAACGGCTTGCCTCCCAGAGTGCAGCATGTCGTCTATACGCCCGATGAAAGCGGCATTCGCCTGAGCTTGGGACCCTTGATAGAGCAGCGTTCCTTGTCGGTCGTATAGATCCAAAATAGGCATCTTTACCGTGTAATGGCCTTTTGCTTGTTGCCCTGCAGGCGTATGCATCCATTTAAGAATTACATCTTGAAAATTTTGCGATGACACGTCTAGCACTAACAGGTGGCCCGGCAACTCAGGTGTGTGCCTGGGCGTCATGGAGACTACGAATAAAGATAGGAACGCAAGTTGGAAGACGGACATCGATCTATAGCTCCGAACTGCGTATGTCAACCTAGATTCAGTTGGCATACGCAGCGTAGGTTTAGCAGATTTGGACACAAACACAAAAGCAATCTGCGTCACAGGAGCAACTTTGACAGGGCTCGTTATCGGTTTTGCACGAGCCGTGGGCTATAGATCCAAATATCCCTAAGGCAAGAATCGCTGTCGCGGCAAACGTTATGTAGCGTGGCTTTACGGCAGAGCTAAGCTGTTTCATATACACCTCGAGGTGAAACATCTTAGTACGTGAGAGTGCTATATAGGTAGCATATAGAATGTCAAGACCCTCGGGGGCGCTAAATATAGATGACTACGGCGGCGGCTACTTTGTCGCGCTGTCTAGGAGGGGCCTGGGCTGAAGCCTTGGCTTACCTAGAAGCAAGACCTACTGCAGCAGCGTGCCGTTTTCGGGTTGGATTTTGGCGTCTTCTGGGGGGATGATTACCGCGGCGGCTACCTTGTCGTCGGTGTCGAGGTTGAGGAGCTTGACGCCGGAGGTGCTGCGGCCGGCGGAGCGGATGGTCTTGGTGTCGATGCGGATGATCTTGCCGAATTGGGAGATGAGCATCATTTCCGTGGTGTCGTCGAC
>JANYLK010000026.1 GCA_025357875.1 Granulicella sp. | reverse complement strand
GAGAGGATCGGCGTGCAGCACACGCCAACAATCATTGTTTGCAGCCAGCGCGAATGGGTGAATGTGACGGACGTATCGCTGCTCTACCAGACGATCGAGGAGGTTGCGGCGAAAGCTGGACCGAGTACCGCGGCCAAGGTTAGAACTACGACCACCGCGAAGGCTGTCGTCGCGAAGAAGAAGACGGTGAAGTAGGGCGATGAGGGGCGAGTCCGATTTGCGGTTCCGAAGAGCAAGGCCGGAGCTAAAGAGGGTGCTAAGCAAGTCTGAGGCGGCGGTGCGAACTAAAGGCCCGGGGCCAAAGCCCGATGATTCGGTAGACTTTATTCGTGGCGTTGCGACTCTACGCTCCCTCCGCAAAGCGAATTTTGGGGGGAATCAACATCCTCTGCATCCCATTTATTTTCCGGTCGGCTCTCTGCGGACTGAAGCCCTCTGCTATTCCGCCCGGCACGGATCGCCAGAGGAGAGCGCAAGTTGACGCGACTTGGAATTCTGCTCTCAGGGCGCGGCTCGAACTTTGTTGCGATTGCCGATGCGATTCGGGACCACAGACTGCAAGGGGCAGAGATTGCAGTCGTGCTGTCGAATATGACAGACGCACCGGGTCTCAAAATTGCGAGCGAGATGGGGCTCGACGCAATAACCGTTCCGTCAGCGGGACGAAAGCGTGTGGAACACGATGCGGCGATGATTGCGCGGTTGAAGGAGCATCGCGTGGACCTCGTGTGCCTGGCGGGGTATATGCGGATCCTGACGGCGAACTTTGTGCGCGCATTTCCGGATCGCATCCTGAACGTGCATCCGTCGTTGCTGCCGGCGTTTCCCGGACTCAACGCTCAGGGGCAGGCGCTGGAGTTCGGGTCGAAGGTTGCCGGATGCACCGTGCACTTCGTGGATGAAGCTGTGGATCATGGGGCCGTCGTGGTGCAACGGACCGTGCCGGTGCTTGATGACGATACGGCGGAGACTTTGTCGGTACGAGTGCTGGAGCAGGAACATATCGCGTTTCCCGAGGCGATTGCGCGGGTGGTTAGCGGGGAGTTCGAGTTACGCGGGCGGCGGTATGTGCGAATTGGAACCTAGGTTCCAATTCGAGCTCGAGAAAGAACTTGCGCGAGCGTCAGCGAAGAGGTCGGGATGGCCCCGGGTGGAGTAAGCTGCCGACTGAGCCGATGACGCCGAAGGCCTGCAACAGCCAGACGATCACAGCAATAATGACGATTACGCGGATGATCTGCTTGATCGTGCGATCCATGGGGATGATGTCGACCAGATAGAGCACCAGGCCTACGACGACCAGCGAGACGATGATACTAATGATTCCGGACGAGAGCATTCTGTTCTCCTGTTCCCTTGGATGCGAAATTCAAGCCCAATTTCCACGTCGAGTGCACGTTTTTTTGCCGCGGATGACTTGCGAAGCGTCGAGAATGGCGCGAAGCACTCAGATTTCAAGGATCACGGGCATGATGAGCGGACGGCGGCTGGTGCTCTTCTGGATGTAGCGCTTCAAGTCGTTGCGGATCTTTTCCTTGATGATGGCGTAGTCGGCCTTCTCCTCGTCACTGGAAGATTCGAGGGTACGCTGAACCACCTGGCGTGATTCGGCGATCATATTGGGGTCGTCGCCGGCGAATCCTCGCATAACGATCTCAGGCGCGTTCTCGACCTTGCCGGTGCGCTTGTTGATGGTGATGATGGGCAGGACGATGCCGCCCTCGGAGATGTGCTGGCGGTCGCGGATAACGATGTCTTCGACGACGTCGATCGATCCGCCGGCATCGATGCAGACGCGGCCAACGGTGATCTTGCCGGTCTTGTTGGCGGAGGTTTTGTCGAGGTCGAGGATCTCGCCGTCCTCAAGCAGGATCACCTTTTCGACGATGTCGAGGCCGCCGGCGAGTTCGGCGTGGCGCTTGAGGTGGCGGTAGTCGCCATGAATGGGCACGAAGAATTTAGGCCGCAGCAGGTTGATCATCAGTCGCAATTCTTCCTGCGATCCGTGTCCGCTGACGTGGATGAGCCCCTGAGTGCCGTCGTCGTGGATGACCTTGGCGTCCCGGCGCTCGAGGTGATCGATCATGCGGTAGATGGATTTTTCGTTGCCGGGAATGACGCGCGAGCTGAGAACGACGGTGTCTCCGGCGTCGATGTGGGCGAACTTGTGGTTGTTGACCGCGGCGCGGGAGAGCGCGGACATGGGCTCGCCCTGGGTGCCGGAGATCATGATGACGATCTTGTTGCTGGGCATCTCGCGGATCTGGCTGGGGTTGATGATAAGGCCCTGGGGCAGATCGAGATAGCCAAGGTCCTGCGCGATTTCGGTGGAGTTGTCGAGCGATCGCCCGACTACAGCGACCTTGCGGCCATGTGCTGCAGCCAGTTCCATCGCGATGCGGATGCGGTGGATGGAGGAGGAAAAGCAGCTAAAGAAGAGCTTCTTCTTGGCTTGCGAGAAAATCTCGTCGAGTCGCGGCCGGACGGCGCGTTCGGATGGCGTGTAGCCGGGGCGATCGACGTTGGTGGAGTCCTGCAGCAGGCAGAGCACACCCTGCTTGCCGAGTTCGGCGAAGGCATGCAGGTCAAACGGCTTGGCGTCGGGCGACGATAGATCGATCTTGAAGTCGCCCGTATGGACAACCGTGCCTACGGGTGTGTGGATGGCGAGCGCGACGCAATCGACCAACGAATGCGTGACCCGGATGGGCATGATCGAGAACGGTCCGAGGGTGAAACGGCGACCGGGAAGAATCTCGATTAACTCGGCGTTATCCAGCAACCGATGTTCTTCGAGTTTGCCCTCGACGAGGGCGAGGGTAAACTCTGTGCCATAGACGGGGACGTTCAGCTCGGAGAGGATCCAAGGCAGTCCGCCGATGTGATCCTCGTGCCCATGGGTAAGGACGATGGCGCGGACTTTATCCCGGTTTTCAGTGAGATAGCTAATATCGGGGACGACAATATCGACGCCTAGCAGCTCTTCTTCGGGGAACATCAGACCGGCATCGATGACGATAATGTCATCCTGCCATCGCAGGGCCATGCAGTTCATACCGAACTCACCAAGGCCCCCGAGGGGGATTATTCGTAATTTATCTTGTGCCATTCAGGGTCGATTCTACACCCCATGAGTATGGGAGCCGGCATTCGGCGGGTGTGTGTCGTTGGATGCGGCGGATCGAAGTGTGGCGTGGAGTTGAGTCGGTTGGATTAGTTTAGGGGAATGTGGCCTTGCTGCCGAGGTGCGACTTGCGAGGAGGGTTGCCGGCAACGTTGGGCAACAAGCCGACGTGGGCCACGGTCTCGATGGCGATCAAGATTCAAAAGCAGTAAGCACGGTGGTGGTTGCCGATCAACCGCCCAAAGGTTTGCGTCGCTTCCCGCAAAACAGGCGATCAGGACGCGATAAACGAGCAAAACTTCGCTCCGTTTCTCTGCAACGGGAGAGTCGGAGCGCCCCTACTTTGTGTGGATGCGCCTGGGCCGGAAGGCTACTCGGGGGCTTTTGCGAGGCTTTTGTCGGGGTATAGAAACTTCTTGATCCTGATTGCAATCTTCTTCAGGTGGGAGGCTCCGAATACGCTGCCGAGCACGATGATTCCTGTGGCGATATCGAGAATGAATTCTTTTTGCATGGTGCGTCTCCCTCCCCTGTTGGATAGTGATGTTAAATCGGTCGATGCACGAATACTGTGATCGCCATCACTTGTCTTTGTGTAGCGGGAGACATGACGAAGGGCTTGAGTCGTAAGGCGCAATGCGCCGGTGCCGGTGTTGTTTGCTTGTGACTTAGTGCGAGCGGTAAGATTCGTCAAAACTTTCACAGACTTGAACACGGAGACTTGAATATGCGGATTGGGTTGCGATTGATGATGGCTGGCTGGGTGGCGGTTCTTGCTGTGGGCGCGGCGGTTGGAGCGGGTGCACAGGGGGGCGCGAAGAAGGCAGTGGAGACGAAGCCGACGACTGCAGCGACTCCGCCAATGGGATGGAATAGCTGGAACTTCTTTGCTGGGAAGGTGACGGACAAGGACATTCGCGACACGGCTGACCTGCTGGTGTCGACCGGGATGCGCGATGCGGGCTACGTCTACGTGAACATCGACGACACGTGGGAAGCCAAGCGCGACGCTCAGGGGCGAATCCAGACCAATGAGAAGTTTTCCGATATGAAGGCGCTGGCGGA
>JANYLK010000222.1 GCA_025357875.1 Granulicella sp. | reverse complement strand
GTGTTTGCGCCATTAACTAAAGTCACGACAGCGATCACGCTGGCCACGCCGATCATGACCCCGAGCAGGGTCAGCACCGTGCGCAGTTTGTTCTGCCACAGCGACTGCAACGCGAGCTTAATGGCCTCTTTGAATTCCATGGAGTCTTAGCCGATTGTACGCAGCAGACCGGCTTCTGGTTCAAAAGCATATTCGTAAAATCAGCAGATTGTTGGCAAAGTGGAAAGACCCTGGCTACCTTAGTCGCCCGAAGAACAATGCGTAACCGTCGAGATCGCAGATCTCGAAGCCGCGCAGGCCGTCGTGGGTATCTTCAAGCGGTGCCCTGAATGTCGCGCCATGAGCGGTGAATTCTGCGGCAAGTACGTCGGGATCTGGTGCACTCACATAGGCGTCCCACCTCGTGGAGGGATGACGTCTGAGATTCGGCAACGGTGATGGAGGAAAATGCATTCTGGCCCGGCTGCTGAAATCTCGTCTCAGAGCCAAGCTTATCGCCGGAGAACGCGATCGTTTTGATCGACGTCGCTGACGATGAAAAATGGCGCTTATTTAGACTCATAACTGCCATCAAATCCCCTCAATGCCTGTTCCATCTCTCATCTGGTAACGTAATCTCTCACTGGCCCCAGGGACAATTCATGCGATATCGCAACCGAGTGCTGGCACTCCTTTCCCTGCTCACGGTGATCACCTATCTCGATCGCGTCTGCATCTCGGTCGCGGGGCCGCGCATCCAGGAGTCGCTCCACCTCACACCCGCGCAGTGGGGGTGGGTGACTGGCATCTTCACGCTCTCCTACGGCGCATTTGAGATACCCACCGGCCTGCTCGGCGACCGCATCGGTGCGCGCCGAGTCCTCACCCGCGTGGTGCTCTGGTGGTCGGCCTTCACCACCTTCACCGGAATGGTCGGCGGCTACTACTCCATGCTGGTCACGCGCTTCTTCTTTGGCGCGGGCGAGGCCGGAGCCTACCCCAACATCTCCGTCGTCATCGCCCGCTGGGTTCCCGTCGAGGAGCGCGGACGCGCCTTCGGCTTCCTGCTGGCGGCAGCGCAAGTGGGCGGCGCCATCGCTCCGCTGCTGGTCGTGCCAATCCAGATCCACTACGGCTGGCGCGCCTCCTTTTATGTTTTCGGCATCGTCGGCGTCGCCTGGGCACTCCTCTGGTACTCACGGTACCGCGATTCGCCCGCCGAGATGTCCGGCGTCTCCGCTGCCGAGATCGCCGAAACGAAGGGCCTCGTCACTTCGACCCGACACATGCTCCCGTGGGGCCTCGCGCTGCGCTCCATCAACTTCTGGCGAATTCCGATCATCTGTTTCTGCTACATCTACACCAACGTCTTCTTCCTGACGTGGTTCCACACCTACCTGGTCAAGGCACGCGGCTTCAGCGAAAAACAACTTCTGCTCTCGTCACTGCCGTTCTTTGTCGCCGCCTGCGCCAACCTCGCGGGCGGGCTGGCCAGCCATCTGCTGGTCAAGCGCGTCGGCCTCAGGTGGGGGCGCTGCTCGCTCGGCGTCATCGGCCTCGGCGTCGCCGGACTTTCCATGATCGCCGTAGTGTTCACCCATAGCCCCTACGTGGCGCTGGCCCTGCTCTGCGTGGTCAATGGCGGCATCACCTTCCAGCAGCCGATCGCGTTCGCCGTCTGCCTGGACATCGGCGGCGCATACTCCGGCGCCATTCGTCGGAGTGTTGAACACGGCCGCCGGGGTTGCCGGGTTCTTGTCTTCACTGGCGTTCGGATACATCGTTGGCCATACCGGCAGCTACAACCTGCCCTTCGTCCCAATGGCCGCGCTGATGTTCATCGGCGCGTATACATGGCTCAAGTTCGACCCCACCCAGCGGCTCACCCCCGCCGCAATCGTCTTCCCCGCCTCAGCCCTCCCCGAAACCCCCTGACCGGAGCGACCGCCTTGCATTTCGGGTTCGATGTCGCCACGCTCAACGTAAAACACTTCGAGCGCCTCCCCGGCCTCAAAGTCGTCTCAATCTGAGTCCCGTCAAAAAAGAGATTGATACCGCGCGCCGCTGTACTCTGCGGAATTTGCGACCGCTTCGTCCGGCTCGCATTCGCCGTCACGCTCGGAACCACCGTAGCCTTCCTGTTTATGCCGTGGGCCTCGATCCTTTTCGCCGCAGCGACTGTGGCGCTCGCCCTCGTCCTGCTCCAGACTGCACCGCCTGTTCCTGCAGCAGCCACACCGCGAAGACTCAACGCCTGCGTAGCGAAATACCTCCCAAGTCCTTACAAACAATACGCGATGCTAACGATACAATTGGATAGTATTTTTAGCCCCCTCCGCACCACCCGAAATCCGCGTTTTGAAATAGACGATGTCGGCATTCCATCTCCCGTGATCGAGCCATCCCGTACCGTCTTATCCGCCATCCAACGTCTAACGATGGCGACACGCCCACTGCCCGAGGCCGTAGAATCCCGATACGCTCCCTACATCCAGGAGCTG
>JANYLK010000218.1 GCA_025357875.1 Granulicella sp. | reverse complement strand
CTTTGCGTGGAGCGGCGATGCGCGCTGGATGGATGCGTACGAACGAAGCCTTTGGAACTGCCGCATGGGAACGCAGAACTCGCAGGGGCTGAAACAGTATTTCTTCCCACTCGCGGCGGGCTATTGGCGTCACTTCAACTCCGCGGAAGAATCCTTCTGGTGCTGCACAGGCACGGGTGCCGAAGAGTTCGCCAAGTTCAACGACACAATCTACTTTCATGATGCAGACGGCGTATGGGTCAATCAATTCATCGCGTCTGAACTGAACTGGCCAGAACAGAAGTTCGGACTGCGTCAAGAGACTTCGTTTCCGTCCGAGCAGGGAACTACGCTCCGAATCAAGGTTTCTACGCCTCAACGGAGAACGATACACGTACGTATTCCGGGCTGGGTTGTGGATGGAGGATCGGTGCGAGTGAATGGCCGCGAGCTTGAGGCGTTTGCCCAAGCGGGCAGCTATATATCTCTCACGCGCGACTGGCGCGACGGCGACAAGGTTGAGTTGTCGTTGCCCATGCGTCTTCACTCCGAACCGCTCCTCAGCGACTCGGTGATGAGCGCGGCGCTGTACGGGCCGCTGGTAGTGGCCGCCGATCTCGGCCTCGGTCCAAGGGATGGCCCGCTGAAGATTGGTGGGTTCGATACAGGCCCGAAGCCTGCGGACCTTGGCTCTCCAGCCAAGGCACCGGTCGCTTCAGGTGGCGATGCGGCTGATTGGATCGAGGTCGTATCGACAAAAGATCTGCAGTTCAAATCGAAATCTGCGAAGGGTGCTCTCGCGGTAAAGCCAATGTATCGCGTCACAGACGAGAAGTATGCCGTGTATTGGGCAACGGAGAAGAAGGCCTGAGCGATCGCGAGATCAAAACGATTAGCAGCCGCGAAGTCTACCGCAATAAGTGGACGCGCGTTCGCGAGGACGTAATCGAGCGAGCGAACGGCGAGCGCGGCATCTACGGCGTAATCGACAAAGACCCTGCGTGCATCATCATCCCAATCGAATCCACGCCGCAGGGCGACTTCATTTATCTGGTCGAGCAGTTCCGTTATACGGTTGGCGCGCGATTCCTGGAGCTTCCGCAAGGAGGCTGGGAGATTGCGAATGTAGATCCCGAAGAGATGGCTCGCGGCGAACTACGCGAGGAAACCGGTTTGATCGCAGAGCGCATGACCCTGCTGACCACGTTACAAATTGGCTACGGAGTGATGAATCAAAAGCAGCACGTATACCTTGCCGAGAGACTTACACAAGGCGAGCATGACCGCGACGCCGAAGAGATTGGCCTCGAAGTACATCGAGTAGGTGTGGCCGAGTTCGAGACGATGCTGCTCGATGGAAGCGTCGTCGACAACTGCTCCGCTGCCGCCTGGGGCGTGTATCGGCTGTGGCACGAACGACGTTCTTGAAATCGAGTGTTTGACTTTGGGTGAAATGGGCTCGTTCACTTTTATGGAGGCAGTCGTGTCGAAGAACATTGTGATCTGCTGCGACGGCACCGGCAACGAGTATGGCGACCGGAATTCGAATGTAGTGAACCTCTACCGAGCCCTCAGTCTCGACGATGAAAAGCAGGTCGCCTACTACCATCCGGGAGTTGGAACCGAGGGCTCGCCTACTTCGCGCAACCGGCTAGAAGCCGCATTTTCAGTGGTGATGGGCCTTGGTTTCGGCGAAGGTCTATTGCGGTATGTCGGCGATGCCTATCGTTTCCTGATGAACGGATACAAAGAAGGCGACCGGATTTATCTCTTTGGGTTCAGCCGTGGAGCATACACGGTACGTGCGCTTGCCGGCATGATCCACATGTATGGGCTACTGCATGTCGGCAACGAAGGCATGATCCCATACATCTTGAAGATGTATGCGCGCCATACGCGTACGGCGGATGGAATGTTGCCCACCCTTAAAGAGGCCGAAGGCTTTAAGAGTACCTACAGCCGCAGCCCGAAACTGCACGTCGTGGGTGTATGGGATACGGTGAGTTCCGTTGGTATTATTTGGGACCCGCTCAAGCTACCGTACACCGCGCAGAACCCCAGTATGACGCATGGCGTGCACGCTTTGTCGATCGACGAACGACGGTGCTTCTTCCGCAATAACCTGTGGGGGGCCGCGCTGCCGAAAAAGCTTGATGAAGAACAGCAGACTATCCACCAGGTTTGGTTTGCGGGAGTGCACTCCGACATCGGAGGGTCCTATCCCAGCGCAGATAGCGGACTTTCGCAGATCACGCTGGAATGGATGATGTGCGAGGTTGTTAAGTTTGGTCTACTCGTCGATCCTCAACGGGTTCTGATGATTCTTGGACGATTTCCGCCTCCGCCACCGGTTCCGCCCGACTCAGCCCAGCCAATTCATCAATCGTTGAAGTGGAATTGGTGGCCGCTGGAAATTGTCCCACGCAGGGTCTACGACTGGACAACAAAGACAAAGAAATGGACGATCCCGCTTGGGTCGAGCAGGGTGATCCCCCCAGGGTCAGTAATCCATGCAAGCGTTGCCCAAAAGTTGGAAATGGATGAGACGTATAGCCCCAGGAATCTGCCGAACGGATGGAAGGATTACGTGGAACCTTGGCTACGATGTGAATTTGCCGAGGACCCATCTAGCTGACCAGGTGGCCCATCTTTTCCTGTTTGGTCTTCAAATACCTCTCAAAGGTCGGCTCTGGCGCAACCTCCGCGGAAATGCGCTCGGCGACGATGATGCCAACGGATTCCAACGCATCGACCTTCTCAGGATTGTTGGTGATCAGGCGAACCGATTGGACGCCGAGCATTTTGAGAATGGCGGCGGGAAGTTCGTACACCCGGCAGTCGGCGCGATAGCCGAGTTCGAGGTTAGCTTCCATGGTGTCGAGGCCCTGATCCTGCAACTCGTAGGCCTGAAGCTTCGCCATGAGCCCGATCCCGCGGCCTTCCTGGTCCTCGTAGATAAGGATACCGGCGCCTGCGTCGGCGATTGTCGCAAGGGCCAGCTCGAGCTGCTGACGGCAATCGCAGCGCAACGAGTGAAATACGTCTCCAGTAAGGCATTGCGAGTGGATGCGTACGACAGGCGCCGCTGCTCCGGGTTTGGCCGGAACAATATCGCCCATCACAAGCACGACGGCCGTCTCGATGCGTTTCGCGGGCGCGGGAACCGCGTCGTTGCATGGTTCCGGATTGGCGACGATGCCTTCAAAGCCGAGGATGCGGAACTGTCCCCAGCGAGTGGGGAAATCGGCATCGGCGAGTTTGCGAATGGATTCGAAAGGCATAACTTGATTATACGGACCAGGTGGAGAGTTTTTGGATGACCGGGATCGTGGATCGATGCAAGCAGCGCGTAGATCGATCCTAAATGCGACTCCACGCTCTCTTTGGATGACAAACAACGACAAACAAATAGAGTATTGGATATGGCGCATGGGATGACACACGCTATTGTTGCGCAGGTGCCGGACAGTCTGATCTTGATCACGCTGCTGATCAAACTCGGCGTGGCTGCGGCCGTGTCCAGTTCGCTGGCGCGTTCAAACACGTTCAAGAAGTTGCTCTTACTGCCGCGTCGAGGCCGCCGACAGATGCTCGGCCTGCTGGCTACCATCTGCGTGCCGCTGACACTCGGCGTCTGGATTCGAGTGCGGGTGCCGAACTTTTACGCCGCGGACATTTCGTTTGAGACGACCATCCTACTGGGTTTGCTCCTTGGACCGGGTACCGCGATGCTGGGCGGCGCCGCACTGTCGATCCCTGCGGTATGGCATGGGGAATTCTGGACGCTGCCCGTAAACCTTACGGTCGGGGTAATCGCGGGCCTGTATGGCAGGTTTACCAAGCGCGAAGAGGTGTGGTCGTTTTCCCCAATGATCGATCTGAGTCTGTATCGCTGGGTAACGAGGAACCTGCGCCGGCCTCAATTTGATAGACAGATTCTGCTGCTTGTCCTTATAACCGCGATACAGTTTTGCACGAGCATGTTATCGCGGTTCTATCCAGGCATGTTCTTCGAGTTGCATTCGCCGTACTGGCTAGTAGAACTTGCAATCTGCGCGTGTGCGCCGGTGGTCGTTGGAATTCCGCTAAAGATCTGGAGTGCGATTCGCATCGAACGCAAGCTGGAAGAGCAGGGCCGTTTGTTGATGGAGGCGCGCCTGGATGCTTTGCAACGGCAGATCAATCCGCATTTCTTGTTCAACACTCTAAACTCCATCGCTTCGCTGGTTCGATCGCAGCCCGAGCTGGCGCGCGAGATGATCGTGAAGTTAGCAAATATACTGCGCGTGCTGTTGAAGCATCGCGACGCGTTCGTGCCGTTCTCCGAAGAGCTTGCGTTCACGGACGATTACCTTGACATTGAAGTCGTACGCTTTGGTGAAAAGCTCAAAGTAGTGAAGGAGATATCCGAGGAGACGTTGCCTGTAGTGGTACCGAGTATGCTGCTGCAACCGCTGATCGAAAACTCTATCAAGCACGGACTGGAGCCACGAATCGGCGGAGGCACGGTGACGCTGCGTAGCCGGATTCTTTCAGACGGACGGCTTCTTATCGAAGTTGAAGATGACGGCATCGGCATGGACTCTGAACCCGCGATCGCACTGGGCGTCCTCGCCAGCGAAGCCGTGCGCGCCGGAATGGGGAACGGCGCTGGAAATAGAGCAGGAGGAATCGGCATGCGGAACGTTCGCGAGCGCATGGAGGTCCTCTACGGAAACCAGGCCGAGGTAGAGATCGTCAGCCGTCCAGGGCGTGGAACCAAGGTGACGCTGGTGATGCCGGTGCTGGAGGCCGGCGCGGCTCCATGGGCGCAGTTCGGCGACGCCCTCCAGGCAACTTGGGCAGACGTTGCCAGGGCGATCACGCGGGAGTAAGCATGTCTTACGAATTGCAGCGTATCTACATCCTTATACGACGAGTATCGTACTAAAATGTCCAAAGATCGCACCTAGTGGAATAGCAATGAGGTCATCATGCGATGGCTTCCCATCCTTGTATTGCTGTTCTGCCTCCGCGCCGCTCCTGCCCAAAATCCGTCACAGCTGCAGTCTGCGCTCCCCAAATCCGCGACTCTGCAACTATCGCCGCAGGCTGCTTACGATCGGGCGTACCGTCCGCTAGATATTGTGCGCAAGCCTGTCTCACCTGATTTGAAGCGCAAATCGGCCGGAGCCAGTGCATTTTTGCTCTTTCCCGACTGGTGCGCTCAGTGTGTGGCAATGGACACGCTCTTCGTGTCTACGGCTGCCAGCCTGAAGCAGGAACGCGTTAGGTTTTATGCACTGTTGGCGCAGGCGAACCCTAGGCCGCCGGCACCGAAGCTAATCGTGAACCAACCTGCGAGGACCGTAAACGCCTTCTCGAAGTTGGCTAGGCAATCCTCTGGCGCATCCACAAAAGGTGCAATACCTCACATCGAAATACAGGCCGGAACCAAGATCAACGTCGCGGATCAGCTTGTCGGCACATCCACGCTCATCGTCCCCAACGACACGCTCGACATCTTCGTCGCCACAGACTTTCCCCTGCTGATCGTCACCCACCCTCACGGTATCGTTCGCTATATTCAAACCGCGCCGCAGAACGCACTCGTTGAGGGCGGTTTGATTTACCAGGTCGCCCAGCGAGTATTGGAACAGTGGCCAGCACCAAGTCCACGGTAGAGCGACCTTAATATACGAGAATAATCATTGACATACGAGATGTGTCGTACGATGGTGATGAATATGAAGCGACGAGGCAAGACAACTAGTTCAGTACAACTGCCCACCGATGCTGAGTTGGAGATTCTCAACATTTTGTGGGCGGCAGGACCTAGCACGGTGCGCGACGTCCACACTCAAAGCAGCAAGGACACGGGCTACACCACGGTGCTGAAGCAGATGCAGGTGATGGTGGAGAAGGGCTTGCTGGAGCGTAGCGAGAAATTCCGGTCGCATGTGTACGAGGCGCGGATTGCGCAGCAGCAGACACAGCAAAGACTGACCAGAAATCTTATGCAGCGTGCGTTCGATGGCTCGGCAAAAGACCTGGTGCTGGTCGCGCTCTCGTCGGAGAAAGTGTCGGCGTCGGAATTAGCAGAAATTCGTCAGATGTTGGACCGGTTCGAAAAGAGGTAGCTATGGCTACATTGATGGAATTCTCCGGACATTCGCTCGTTCACGCTCTGGGCTGGACCTTGATTCATTTCCTCTGGCAGGGAACACTTGCTGCTCTGGTCTTGTGGCTTGTTCTGGGATCTCTTGGGGGCCGGTCATCCCAGGCACGGTACGGAGCAGCCTGCTTTGCGCTGGCGCTGATGGTTGCAATGCCGTTGTTTACGTTTGCACGCCTTGCCTTCGAGGACTACAAAACGCAAAACGAGTTACAGCAATCGGCGATAGCGATCGACGTTGAGATGATGCTGCAGGTCGGCATTGGCGAACTCGCAGCGCCTTGGCCTATCCGGATTGCAGCGGCTCTGGATCGGTCGTTGCCTTGGCTGCTGGTGGCGTGGTTCGCGGGCGCGATCTTCTTTGTAGCGCTCCTCAATTGTGGTTTGACGGTTGCTCGAAGGCTGAAGGTCACAGGAACCCAGGCGCCACCGCACGAGTTGCAAGGTCTCTTTGACGATCTGAAACGCCGCATGAGGGTTGTGCGCACCGTCAAAATGCTCCACTCCGGGAGGGTTCAGGTGCCGACGGTCATCGGTTGGTTGCGTCCGGTCGTTCTAATCCCTGCGAGCTGTCTCACTGGTCTATCCACGTTGCAGACTGAGGCGATCTTCTGTCACGAACTGGCGCATGTGCGTCGCCACGACTATCTCGTGAGCGTCTTCCAATCCGTCGCTGAGGCATTGTTGTTCTATCACCCGGCGGTGTGGTGGGTATCAAAACATGTGCGCCGCGAGCGAGAATGCTGCTGCGACGAGATCGCAGTTGCGATGGGCGGCAACGTGCTTGCGTATGCAAAGGCGTTGTCGTATCTGGAAGAGCGCCGCGCAGCGTTCCCAGAATTTGTACTGGGCGCGAATGGAGGAGTGCTGAAGATGCGATTGAAAAGGTTACTCGGATTTAGGGAAGATGTGGCAGCGTCGCGGTTCGCAGCACTCACGCTTGTGGCTTTAATCATTGCGGTCGGTGGATTATATGGAATCACTATTTCGCGAGCAGAAGCCAAGAATGTAGAAGCCGCGCCCTTAGGTATCATCGCGCCGAGTCGATCTGACTCTACGCCACCGCAGGCGACAAGCCTCGCTCAACGGCAGACCACGCAGGATTCTGCACAGCCACGGGCCTTGCAACCTGTGTACAAAAACTGGTTGAACGAGGATGTGACTTACATCATCACTCCGGAAGAGCGTGCTCACTTTCTCCGCCTGACAAATGACGACGACCGGAACCTGTTCATCAGCAAATTCTGGCAGCGTCACAGTTTGACCTATGAGCCGCCGGCGGCTGGTTTCAAGGAACAGTATTACGCGCGTATTGCCTACGCCAATCAACACTTCGCGGCTGATCGGCCGGGATGGACTACAGATCGCGGGCGAACTTACATCGTGCATGGAAGACCGGAATCGATTGACGCGCACCCGCCCGGTGAACGGAGCGGGAACGGTGCGGGGAACGTACCTATTGAAGTTTGGCACTATCGCTCTGCTGATGGGAGAGGGCAGAGCATCGACGTGAGATTTGTCGATGACTGTAAGTGCGGGAAATTTCAGTTGGTGTCTCAAATTCGCCAACCAGAAAACACTGCAGGAGTTACCGTCGCGTCGACGGGTATAACGCGGGCGGTGAAGGTTCCTGCTGGTGCGATGGCGGGGAATGTCATTAGTAGGCCAATTCAGGTCTATCCCAATGACGCAAAGGCGGTGCATGTGCAGGGTGCTGTTGTTATGCGCGCGGTCATATCGAAGACAGGAACAATTGAAAGTCTTAACGTAATCAGCGGACCGGAGATGCTGCGGGCGAGTGCAATCGATGCAGTGAATCATTGGACGTACAAGCCGTACCTGCTGAATGGCGAGCCGGTCGAAGTAGAAACGACGATCACAGTGAATTACACGTTTGGCAATGGTGACAGTAGGGGTGTCGCACAGCACCTTCCGGAGGCGGAAGATTCAGCACCCATGGTCGCGATTCCGCCAAGGAGTCCAATACGCGTCTCGGGCGGAGTGGCATCCGGGATGCTGGCTTCCAAGGTTGATCCTGTATATCCGCAAGAGGCTAAAGCTGCGGGTGTGCAAGGTGTCGTCGTACTACATGCGGTCATCTCAAATACGGGGACGATCCAGGCGCTGCAGGTTGTAAGCGGTCCCCCGGAGCTAGCGACAAGTGCGATGGAGGCGGTGAGGCAGTGGAAGTACAAGCCCTACTTGCTGAACGGCGAGCCGACCGCAGTCGAGACGACAATCAATATCAACTACACGTTTGGCGATACGACAGAGCAACCGGAACAGAGCGCGGCGACGGACGCAATTACCGGCCTGAGGAAAATTGGAGGTAGCGTTTCAACACCCATCATGATCTATCAGGTTGAGCCTGAAATGACGCAGGAGTCGAAAAAAGCCAGACTTACCGGAATCGTACTCCTGAGCCTGATTGTCGACACTCAGGGGATGCCGCAGAACGTACATGTGCTGCGCGGCTTAGGCATGGGGCTAGATGAAAAAGCTGTCCGTCAAGCAATACAAGTTCAAACCTGCGATGGAGGATGGAAAACCCGTGCCAGTAGAGTTGAATCTCGAGGTCAACTTCCAATTCTTCTAAGCGGTGGGCGGGAGATCACGGCTCCGGGCGAGAACCCGTTCGTAATACTCCTCGTAAAGCGGGATGATGCGGGACGAGCAAAAACGGTCGCTTGCAGTCTTTCGCGCGGTAGTCGACATGATGGCGAGTCGCGGTTCGTCGCCGAGCAGGTCGATGGCGGCGTTGGCCATAGCTTCCACGTCGCCTATAGGGAAGAGCAGGCCATTGACGCCATCGTCGATAAGTTCGGGGACGCCGCCAACGCGGGTGGCGACGGTAGGCACGGAGCAGGCCATGGCTTCGAGCGCGGCCAATCCAAACGACTCCATCTCAGAGGGCATGATCATCAAATCGGCGAGCGGAAGCAACTCGTTGACGTTGTCCTGCTTGCCAAGGAAGTGAATACGTTCGGCCACGCCCAAGCGCACCGCGAGGTGCTCGGCTGCGGAGCGGTCGGGCCCATCGCCGATCATCATCAAACGTGCAGGCAGCGCCTCAGAGACGCGCGCGAAAACTTCGACCACATCCAGAATGCGCTTGACCGGCCGGAAGTTAGAGAGATGAACCAGAAGTTTTTCGTCTGCGCTGGCATATCGCGGCCGCATCGCCACAACCTTGGTAGGTACCTTCACGTATACGTCGCAATTCACGAAGTTGCGAATCACTTCAATTTCGCCTTGGATGCTGAACGCCTCGCGTGTGCGGTCCCGGAGATAGGATGAGATCGCAGTGACTCCATCGGATTGCTCGATTCCAAACTGTGTGATTGGCAGGTAGGATCGGTCAAGCCCAACCAGCGTGATATCCGTGCCATGCAGCGTGGTGATGAACGGAAGATAACGGCGTCGCATCGCTTGCTGCTGCGTTTCCAGCATCTGGCGCGCGAGCAGAGCAGAGATGGAATGAGGGATGGCGTAATGAACGTGTAACAGGTCGAGCGAATAGAACTCGGCGACCTCGGCCATGCGAGTGGCCAGAGCGAGATCGTAGGGCGGATGCTCAAACAACGGGTAGTGGTAAACGTCCACCTCGTGGAAGCGAATGTTGGCTTCGCGTCCATTGAGCCGAAACGGCGGCGAGGAGGTGATGAAGTGCACCTCGTGGCCGCGGGCGGCAAGTTCAATGCCAAGCTCGGTGGCGACAACTCCGCTGCCGCCATAGGTCGGGTAGCAGGTGATGCCGATCTTGCGTCTTGGGGTCATGAAGCTTTGGATGTCCAGGGATGAGGAGAAGAAGCGGCTGCCACGTTTGATGTTACTCCTGGATTTGTAATTTTCGGACGCACAACCGCCTCCATGTGGAAGAGAACAAGAAAATGGTTTCAGTGCGATGGGATGGAGTAGAGAGAACGTTCCAAAACGAAATGTATCAGCAACTGTTGCACGTGCGAGCAAGGGGTGTCGACTGCCGAGCAGAATCAGCAAACGGAATTCGAGTTACGCCCCGATTCCATCGAACGAAACCCGTCAGGCCGTACCTGTGCCGTTCTCCGCTGGCTGAGTCGACAACACTGCAAGCACAATCAATGGAGGGCAGACCGTCTGGGTTCCGTAGCCGGAGCAATGGCCTTTGCAGTGCGGGTTCGTTGCAGCGCAGGTTGTGGTTGCTGTCGCAGATTGCATGAGTCACCCCAACATGAATTCTGACACGACGACGAGAGCCGGTCTGTGTCCGTCATCACACAATCAAGTGAGACAAATCAGCGGCTTAGCCTATCGGCGTGCAGCGGCGTGAATGGACGTCACATGCGAGGCAAAAGCCATGGTCAGCACTGGACAATTGGCCTCAGTGATGATGCGGTAGGTGATATGTTCGGGCACGTGCGAGGCCAGCAGTGATGACTGGCGCACACCCAGGATGATCATCTTAGCCTTGTGTTCGCGCGCATACTCCACAACGGCATGGGAGATTTCGCTGCCGAAGGTGGTTGCGCACGTGGGTGGTGCAATCACCACCCCACTCTCCGAAGCAAGTTGCAGCAGCGCCTCGGCCATAATCGATGGTACAATCGCCCCCTGGGAGGCGGCTTCAAGCGTGCGTGGCAAGACATGTAGGCAATGCAGCGGCACACCGTGAAGGTTAGCGAAGCAGGCGGCGTAGCGTATCGCATGGATCGTTGTGAAGTCGAAGTCGGTGGCGAAGATGACAGGTCCGTCGGCCGCACCGGACTTTGCGCATTGGTCAACCCTGGGCCCAACCGTCAATACCGGGCACGCCGACCTGCGCAGGACCGCCTCGGCAGTCGAACCGAAGACCAGGCGCTCAAATCCATGAAGTGCGTTCGTCCCCAGCACGGCCAGGTCAATCGACCGTTCCGCTATGGTTTCTAGAATCACGGAATGCGCAATGCCAGACTCCAAGATGGCTTCACAAGCGACGCCAGCCTGCTCCGCCTGCTGGCGCAAATCATCAAGGGCTTTGCCGGCTGTCTCACGCATCACCTGCAATTCCAGCAGCAGGCCTCCTGTCTCCGGAGGTGCAGGTTCGGCATATTCGAACACATGCAGAATTACGAGGCTTGCTCCAACCGCAACGCATGTATCAAGACCGGCGCAGAAGGCAGCTTGTGACGCGGCTGAAAAGTCCGTCGCGACGAGAAGACGATCAAAAGAGGGCATGGGATCCGTCGCGGATGTTTGCATTGGAGAAGACACTCCTTTCTGATCCGAAAGAGCAGAATCGAGACCGTCGGCGATAAAGGATCCTCGCCGGACCGCATTAGAGGTATAGGCCGTGCTCATGGCTGCCCCATTCTCCGGAAGGGTTGGTCACCGGCTGACCGTACGCAGAAAAAGCGCTACTATCGGGGAGTCGGAACTCTGAACGGCAAACCGGATTGACGCAGCAGTCAGCCATCAGTCACCTCCTCAAAACTGAATCTTAAGAGGATTGAATGAGCAAAGCTGTGATATGGATCACTCCTGTGCATGGGAAGGCATATAATGCGCGGCAGCCGACAGATCAGGCGCAGATCCGCTCCAGCTTCTCCGGAGAAAGGATGTGTATCGAGACGCCGTGCATCTTGATCAGCTTCTCCCGTTTAAATCGCCCCAGCATCCGCGTCATCGTCTCCCGTGAACATCCGACCAGGTTCGCCAGTTCCTCATGCGTCAACGCCATGGTCAGTCGCATCTCGGGCTTCCCACAAGACTCCGCCCGGCCCCAGTCCAACAACACACCAGCCAAACGTCCCGCAGTTGAGCCCGACAGCGCCAGTCGTCGCGCATCAAAAAATGCAGCTTTGTATTCCTCGGAGAGAGCCTTGGCAGCATGAAGGCTGGCTTGCCCATGCTTCTTCAGAAAAGCGAGAAACTCTTCCCGCCGAATGCTCTTAATCTCCGCCGGCTGGACCGTCTCCGCGGTGACTTCGTATTTGGATCCGGAAATAACCGCGCCTAGTCCTAAAACGTCTCCCGGCATCGCGATTTTAAGAATTAGCGTTCGGCCTTCTCTCGATGTGCAGGATAACTTCACCTGCCCTGAACAGATGACAAACACTCCCTGACTTGGCGCGTTTTCCTGGAAGAGCTTGGCGCCTCGTGGCAGAGTCGAATGAGCGCCAATCGCCTCGAATTCCTCGAGGGCTTCGGATCCGAGGCTACAAAACATGCGAAGCGAGCGGAAGTCACAATCACCGCATTGACGCGTCGGTCGAGCTTGAGAGGATAGAGGCATTATGCAAAGCCTCCGGGCCATTGCTGAGTTGAGATAGATTGGGTCGCCTTGCTTGACTCCGGCTGCGCACGGCTCACATCTTCGATGCTGATGTTCGGTTTTAACATATGGTCATCACGGGACATGTTGCCTCGGCGAGTAAGTCGGGAGTCAGACCATGCTCAATATGGGTAAGCCAAAAAGACGCGTTGCGAGCCCCGAGAACAATCAAATCCGCATGCATCCTTTCGGCTAATTCGAGGATGCCTTCAGCCGCGTCACCATGCTCCACCACGGTCTCAGGAGTACACCATTCGTAAGAACTCTCCGGGATCATCCGTTTCAAGTCGGCCTTGAAGCGAACATCCATCAACTTTCTATCTTTAGGTGTCGATTCGGCGCCGGCTACGTAACAGAAGTAAAGGTGCGCGCCACTGTCCTGCGCAAAGGAGAGCGCGTAGACCGCGGCCTTGGAGGCTTCGGCAGAAAAGTCGGTCGCGTAGACAATAGTCCGGAACACAAGCGGCCCTGCCGGTGGATCCTTCGCGTGCGGACCCACGGTCAGCACCGGGCAGGCAGCGTTGCGAATCAACTCCTCCGCAGTCGAGCCGATGACCAGCCTCTCCATTCCCCATCGGGAGTGGGTGCCGGCTACGATCAGATCCGTCTCATGTTCTTTTGCCAGCTTCAGCACCGTGGCGTGTGGCCGACGCCCTTCCGGTAGCGAACTTTGGGCCTCTATCCCGGAAGCGGTGAAGTCTTTCTTTACTTGCTCAAGGCTATCGCTCATCACCCGCTGCCTGTCTTTCGCTGGGACTCCGAGGATTGCCTCCACGTAGGTTGTGACTACCGAAGGGTCAAATACATGCACGATTTCCACAGAAGAGCGAAAGTTCAACGCCAGCGCCTTCGCATAGGCACAAGCTCGGTCCGACGCGGCTGAGAAATCTGTCGCGAATAGAATGTGTCGGAGAGAAACCGAGACGCGTTGCAGCACGGGCATGGTACACCTCGATCATCGAGCGTGATCCGCGTGCTCAATGACGCATTAAAGTATTCGCCTATTTGGATTAAACGCCTGCGAGACGAAAGTGTCCGTGATGTGGGTCACATGGGTCGAGAGAGCTGTTGGCTTTGGTCGTGTGTCACACATACCTACTGGTGCTCGACAATCAGGCGATGGCGAACTCGGTCTGAACCGTCGCGCCGGTCGCCATGGCCTGAATTGACTCGCCATACGGTGCGCGCAGCACACCCCGCTCCGTAATGATCGCAGTGACATATTTCGCGGGAGTAACGTCAAACGCTGGATTCTCGATTGACACTCCATGCGGCGTAACCTGGACGCCCTTGACGTGAGTGACCTCGCGGGCCGCACGTTGCTCGATTGGAATCAGATCGCCGGATGCGGTTTCGAGATCGATCGTGTTGAATGGCGCCGCAACATAGAACGGAATACCGTGCTCCTTCGCGAGAATCGAGACCGAGTAGGTGCCAATCTTGTTGGCTGTATCGCCGTTGGCCGCGATCCGGTCCGCGCCCACGATGACGGCCTGGATTCTGCCCTTGGACATAAAATATCCGGCCATGTTGTCACAGATCAAAGTAGTCGGGATATTGTCCTTCACCAGCTCCCAGGCCGTAAGTCGCGTGCCCTGGTTGAAGGGACGAGTCTCATCGGCGAAGACATCGATCTTCTGGCCGCGCTCGATCGCTGCGCGGATGACGCCAAGCGCCGACCCATATCCACACGCTGCCAGCGCCCCCGCATTGCAGTGGGTCAGTACCGTGCCTTGCTGCGGGAGAAGAGCCGCACCGAACGCCCCAAGCTTGCGCAGATTGGCAATGTCCTCGTCATAAAGCCGTCGGGCGAGCACGACGACAGCCTTCTTGATCTCCACAATTGGCGTATTCTTGGAAGTCAGCTCATTGTAGAGATCGCGAATCTGACCGATACCCCAGAACAGGTTCACGGCAGTGGGACGCGTCTCGGCAAGAGTCTTGCAGATGAGATCAACTTCAGAGGCGAGGTTAGGAAGCGTGGTCGCTGTCGAACGGTCGATGCCCAGCGCAACCCCCATTGCAGCCGACACGCCGATGGCCATGGCGCCGCGCACAACCATATCCTTGATGACAGTGGCGACCTGTTTGTAATCGGTCGCAAGGACATAGGTCTCCTCAAACGGGAGCTTGGTCTGGTCAAGAAAATTTACGCCTTCAGGTAGCCATTCAAGGGTAGGAATCATGTCTATCTAGTCTACTTGGAGTTGAGCGCGATATGCGCCTTGCGTACGTCCGTTGCCGTATAGACGCTCAGGAATGGGATGTCCCGGTCGGAGGCGATCTCTGCCAACGCACGTTCGATATTGAGCCGTCCACCCTGCTCGCGGTCCACCAGGCAGAGTACGCCCGCTACGATCATGCCAGCTTCGCGAGTCGCTTCGATCGCGGTAATAGTGGACCCACCCGTCGTGCATACATCATCGACGATGACCACCTGCACTCCGGGCTGAAGAAATCCTTCAACTCGCCGTCCCGTCCCATGTGCTTTCTCTGCCTTGCGCACCAGAAATCCATGGACCAGCGAGGGGGCGGGACCCGGATCAGCCTCGCCAAGTTCGAGATCGGCCGTGAGTTCCAGTATCTCGTCGTAGTCCGCGAGCGCCCACGCACTCGCCGACGCAGTGTTCGACACCAGCGGATCGGCTCCCATGGTCAAGCCGCCAACCGCAACCGCGGACGGCATGTGTTCGCGGATCTAGTCATACAGCACCAACCCGGCCAACCGACCACCCTCGGCGTGAAGAGTCGTGGTGCGACAGTCGATGTAGTAGTCGGACTTCTGTCCACTGGCGAGGGTAAAGTCGCCCAGTTTGAAGGAGAGTGTAGCAATCAGGTCGAGCAGTGCTGTGCGGGTATCAGTTGGCATGTGTCTAAAGAGTATCGCTGTTCCTAGAAATCGGCATGGATCAGTGAGTCATGCGGTCAAGATGACGGTATCCGCCGGTTGCAAACAATACCGTGATGAAGACAAATCCGTTGTAAGCGCTATGCACAAGCGTCGACGCTGCAACCGACTGCGTCTTCACCCGCACAAATGTCAGCACCAGCGAGATGGAAAAGAGTCCAAGCAGCGCCGGCCACAAATGAGCTACCTGCTGCGCATGCAGCATGGCAAAGCAGAGACTTGATAGCACCGCTGAGAAAAGCAGCGAGCCCGTAGTCAATGTAGTCGTCATTCTCCAGTGGACTCGCGCCTCGTCCGTCCGCGGCAGACTAAGCCAGTCGTACGCAATCGCGAAAGCCGGCACTAGGAATCCACGAAAACATATCTCTTCAAATATCGGCGCGACAACCGTTCCGAAGATGGTAACAAGCCAAGCTGTCGTTGGTGTTAGAAAAAAATCATCGATCGGCAAAGACTTTGGCGATGGAATGAAATAGGTGACGACCTGCATTGTGAGTCCAAGCACAAAACCCAGAGCAATCAGTTGGCCCGCTTGTTTGCGAGCGGTCGCCCAGTGCCATTGCAGCCCATCGAGAAACGTGCGATGCCACATCAGGGGATAAAATAGCCAGCCGGCAAACAGGGTCACCACGTAAGTTGAGGCCATGGCGGCAATTTGCAATTTGGGGTGCTGGACCGTAATGACGCCCGCCACCAAAGCCGCGGGCGATTTTCCAAAAGCTACCAGAAGCACCTCTGCAATGATCAGCAAAAACCCCGCGAGGCTGACGAACAGAAGCGCATGACCGATGTTAGGGATGCGGCGTGGAATTACCTGGACGCCCTGAGTGGTCGGCTCATCCACATTCGGCATCTCTTCACGGACGTTGTTGGGCGAAAGGCTCATGCTAACTTTTTCCGCGATGTCGGTGCGCTCTTCTTTGCTACCTTCACAGCGGATTTCCTGGCAGCGCTCCTGGTCAGCTCTACAGGTCGCGCAGACGGCATGCCAGTCTTTTTCTCCGGTGCGATGAATTTGCCACGCGAGTTCTTTGCCCGATCTGGCGCAGCTACGATATCGAGCGGCTGTGCACCGGCATGGCTAAGTCCACCGCTCCCATTGGGAACGATTTGATGCGGAGCATAGTGCCGCGCCAGGAAGGCCCCGGTATGTGACCCAGCGACAGCCGCGATCTGCTCCGGAGTGCCATGCGCGATCACCCGCCCACCGCGCTCGCCGCCTTCGGGCCCCATGTCCAGTACGTAGTCCGCATTGCGAACGATGTCGAGATTGTGCTCGATGATGATCACCGTATTTCCCAGGTCAGTGAGACGGTGCAGCACCTCCAGCAGCTTGCGCACGTCGTCGAAGTGCAGCCCCGTAGTCGGCTCATCCAGCAGATAAAGTGTGCGTCCGGTCTGGCGTTTCGAGAGTTCCCGGGCCAGCTTCATGCGCTGCGCTTCTCCGCCCGAAAGCGTTGTTGCAGACTGTCCCAGATGGATGTATCCCAGCCCGACATCGACCAGCGTCTGTAGCTTTGCGGCGGCGGTTGGGATGTCTTTTAGCACAGGCAGCGCATCCGCGATTGGCAGCTCCAGCAAGTCCGCGATGGAGTGGCCTTTAAAGCGGACGGCTAACGTCTCCTGGTTGTAACGACGTCCATTACATATATCGCAAAGCACGTACACATCGGGCAAGAAGTTCATCTCGATGCGCCGCTGGCCCTCGCCTTGGCAGGCCTCGCAGCGCCCGCCCTGCACGTTAAAGGAGAAGCGCCCGGGCTTATATCCCCGCTCGCGCGACTCCGGCAGCATAGCGAACAGATCACGGATTGCCGTAAAAACGCCGGTATAAGTCGCCGGATTCGACCGCGGAGTGCGCCCAATCGGCGACTGGTCGATCTGAATCGCTTTATCGATCTGGTCGATGCCAACCACACGCCCATGCTCGCCGGGGTCCTCCCGCGAGCCATAAAGATCGCGAGCCAGCGCACGATAAAGAATATCCGCCACCAGCGTCGATTTGCCCGAGCCGGAGACACCGGTCACGACCGTCATCACGCCAAGAGGGAAGTGCGCGGTCACGTCTTGCAAGTTATGCGCGCGCGCATTCTCAACCGTAATCCACTTGCCTGTCAGCGGCCGGGGCGCAACTCGCGCGACGATCTCGATCTTCCCCGCAAGATACTGCCCAGTCAGCGACGCGGGGTTGTCCATCACTTCTTGCGGGGTTCCAGCGGCGATCAGATAGCCGCCATTCTTACCCGCGCCGGGACCAAGATCAAGCACGTAGTCAGCGGTCCGAATGGTGTCTTCATCATGTTCAACGACCAGCACGGTGTTGCCCAGATCACGCAGGTCTTCAAGCGCTCGGATTAGCCGCTGATTGTCACGCTGATGCAGTCCAATAGACGGCTCATCCAGAACGTAGAGCACTCCCCGCAGCCGAGAACCAATTTGCGTTGCCAGCCGTATCCGCTGGCCTTCGCCGCCGGATAGCGTTGCAGCCGAGCGATCCAACGAGAGGTAGTCAAGGCCCACCGCATTGAGAAACTCAAGACGTTCGATGATTTCGCGCTGCAGCCTGTCCGCAACGATGCGGTCACGCCCGGTGAAGTGCATTCCACGCGCTCCAGTCAGCGCCCGTTCCAGAGAAAGACCGGTGAAGTCTGCGATCGACTTTGCCTCGCCGCCGATGGGAATGGTTACTGCCAGCGATTCCGGCCGCAGCCGCCGGCCCTGGCATCGCGGGCACTTTGACGCCGACATGTACTGCATCATGTACTCGCGATACCCTTCGGACTTGGTGTCGTCAAGGTTCGAACGCAGATACGCAAAGATCCCATGGAATCCCGTACGCCCAACCTCATTCTTCGGCGGACCATACAGCAAAAAATCCTGGTTCGCCTTGCTCAAATCGGAGAATGGAACCTTCAGGTTGATCTTGTACTTCTCCGCCGCAAGCTTGATCAACCGCAGTAGGTACGTCGACCCCGATCCCGGTCCCATCGCCCCATCGAGCAGCGGCTTTGACCAGTCGGTAATAGTCTTTGCCGGGTCAAAGTCGTAGATGCTGCCCAGTCCGTGGCACTCGGGGCAGGCCCCGTAAGTAGAGTTGAAAGAGAAGCTCCGCGGCTCCAGTCGAGGCACATCAATGCCGCAATCCGGACACGCCATAGAAGACGAATACAGCGTCTCCTCCTGCGTACGATTTGCACCCTGAATGCCCACTAACACTAGTCCGTTTGCCATCTGCAGCGCTTTGGCAACGGATGTCTCCAGGCGCTTCGTGTCATATTTCGGTGCCCCGTTCGCGGCTGGCTGGCCCGGAACCAGCTTAAGGATAATGCGGTCGACGATGGCTTCGACGGTATGATTCTTGCGCTTATCCAGCCGCATGCCTTCCGTTAACTCCGTCAGCTCACCATCGATGCGCGCGCGGAATCCCTGCTGGTCCAGAGCCTCCAACTCTTCGCGAAACTCGCCCTTACGTCCGCGCACAAGAGGCGCGTAAACCGTAATACGCTCGCCGGGCGCAATGGCCACAATGCGCTCGACAATCTGGTCCGCCGTCTGTCGTGTGATCGGCATTCCACAGTTCGGGCAGTGAGGCTGTCCCACCGACGCATAGAGCAGCCGCAAGTAATCGTAGATCTCCGTGATCGTACCGACGGTTGACCTCGGACTGCGAGACGTAGTCTTCTGCTCAATCGATATCGCCGGAGACAGCCCATCGATTGCGTCCACATCCGGCCGCTCCATCTGGTCGAGGAACTGGCGCGCGTAAGCAGAGAGCGTCTCGACGTAACGCCGCTGCCCCTCCGCGTAGATCGTGTCGAACGCAAGCGAAGACTTGCCCGAGCCGGAGAGTCCGGTCACGACTGTCAGCGTATTTCGCGGAATCGAGACCGAGACGTTGCGCAGGTTATGCTGCCGCGCACCGCGCACCGTGATGTGTGTAATTCCCATTTTGAGATTCGCCCGCGCACCCACAGATACGGCATGGGAGTGAAACGGCCAAGCCTCTAGGATACGGCATTTTGGCGGTGCCGGTAATCACTAGGCCCGCCCTTTAATTGATGGTGCGAAAAGCCCATCCAACCCCAGCGCCTCTGGACGTATCTGAATGAGCAATGGTTCGCAATCGAAAAAGTCGTTGTGGAACGCTTGCCATCGGATAAATTCTTTTCAGAGCAGATTCGGGTTAGCTAGGCCGCATCCCTTTCGCGCCCGAAAAATCAAGAGAAGAGAGTAGAGGAATCTCCCGTGAGTGATTCGTTGATGTTGGTGTGTGCGGTTCTTGCCTCAATGGCGGCAGGTGTGCTGCTGGCCCATGGTGTGTGTCTGGCTTTGTTCGGACTCTTCCGCACGCATGCTCGTCAGATGCCTGTAAAGTCCGTCATGAGAGTCTCGCAATCGACCAGCGTTGTCGAAGGATAGCTCCAATCGGCGATAATCAACGGTGTGACCCGCCAAACAGAAGCCGATCCGTCCAGCCTTAGCCTCCGAATCACTCTCGCCGTCACCGGCGCAAGCGGCTCCGTCTTTGCCGTCCAAATGCTCCGCGCTCTAAACGCTGACGCCCGTGTCGCAAAGATTGACTTCATCCCGTCTGAAGCCGCACTGCGCGTCTTCGCCGAAGAGATGCAACTCAGCGGTCGGAATGGACTTGTCGAGAAACTGCTCGGCGCAGCAAGCTCCTCCGGGAAAATTGTTCAACATACCGAGGCCGACATCGGAGCCGACGTCGCAAGCGGAAGCTGCCGCTCCGACGGCATGATCGTCCTACCTTGTTCGATGGGCACACTAGCCGGCATTGCCAACGGCATGGCCTCAAACCTGATCGAGCGCGCCGCCGACGTCTGCCTCAAAGAGCACCGCTCGCTAATCTTGTGCGTCCGAGAGACGCCGTTCAATCGCATCCATCTCCGCAACATGCAACTCGCATCGGATGCCGGCACCACAATCTTTCCCGTAATGCCCACCCTCTACAATATTCCCCAAAGTACAACCGACATGGCGCGTCAATTTGTCGACCGAGTCCTTGCCCACATCGGCCTGCCGCAGGCCGGTGCGTACGAGTGGAAAGCTGACTAGTGTGCATCTCCTGAAAGAATCTGTTCCCCGCCACGCATTGGCGGTTGCGCCTTTAGGAATTGGATCGTCCCCGCCAGTACAGGCTTTGAACACTCGGACGGCGCGAGATGCCCGCAGCCAGTCACACTCTCGAAGACGGAATTCGGAATCCCGCGGTGCATAGCCTCTCCCACGCTGATCGGGATCAGTTTATCCTCGGCCCCCCACATAATCAGCGTTGGTTGACTAATGTTTCCAAGTCGTGCGTCCAGCAGATCGGAACCGGATTCCATCGAATCCACGCTCGACTGGATAATTTTGCCTTCCGCGGCGACTCTTCGCAGACTGGCGCGAACAACAAACGGCGGAAGTGTGGCGGGGTGCGGGCTGAGCATGGACATCAGGAGCGCGAGACCCGCGGAGTCGGTCGGGACAAACGCATCGCGCGCCAACGATGGTTGGAACGTGATACCAGCACTGTCATATAGCACCAGACGGTTGAACCATGCAGGGTTATCGAGCACAAGTTTCGCTGCGATCCATCCGCCCATGGACCAACCCGCGAGGTCGACATGAAAGCCTCCCGTAACGGGGTCTTGCGGTGCCAAGTGGCTAGCCCATATGAAGTGAATAATGACCTGTTCCTCGCGTTCAATGGTGTACGCACCCCCAGGCTTGTCGGAGCGGCCATACCCCAGTAGATCGGGTGCGTACACGTGGAAGCCCGCGGCGGCTAGGGCGGGAATCATAGGTGCCCAGTCTTCCCCCCGGGAGCCCAAACCATGCAAGAGTAGAAGAGGCTTGCCTGGCGATCCGTCGGGCGGCCGGGCCTCCAGGTAGTGAATGCGACTCCCGCGGACGTCGACATATTCGCTATGCACTTTTGACCGCCACAGGTGATAGCGAATCTGCTGATCATTAACCCAGAGAGGGTTCCAGTAGAAGACGGCGCCGGCAGTGATTGCGAGAAGTACGAATATTCCCGGGACCTTCAGTAACCAATTCATCTTGGCGATTTCATGTTTCACGATGGCCTTTACTTCAGTGGCTTACCGAACTCTTCGCCGAAGACGGTATGGCTCATCTCAAACCGACCGCCATTGAATTTGTCTGGTCCCTTCAGGTGTCCAACTGCAAGCAGCGCCACAACCCAGTAGCTCAACGGAAGTCGCAGCACCTCATGCACCTTCTCCTGCTCAAAGCCCTCCATCGGAGCCGTGTCGTATCCCATTACTTCTGCCATCAGCATCATGTGGGTAAACGCAAGCATCACCATCTTGTTCAGCCATCCATGCATCTCATCGCTGGAAAAGTGGGACAGATAATTCGTCACGCTGTTGCGAGCCTGCGCAGCGTATCCCTCGGGCATCCCGCCTTCGCGTCCCTGGTAGAGCATCTGGTCTAGGTCTTTGCGCCATCCATCGGCGTCGCCGCAGGCCACGATAACCGCAGACGCTTCCTCTACTTTTCCCTGGTTGTAAGCAGCTCCCCGAAGTCGCTTCTTCTGCTCTTCACCTTGGACCACGATAAAACGCCACGGTTGTATGTTGTAACCGCTCGGCGCACTGAGCCCGGCATCAATGATCTTGCGCAGGTCCTCGGAAGGAATTGGCGTGCCATCGAAGCTCGGCGTAGCACGGCGATTCTGGATCGCCTCACTCAACGTCTTTTCTTGTTTCGCCATCTTAACCATAGGTCTCGAGTCCGTTCGCTGCCTAATGTGTGTGTATCTAAACTTTGCTCACCAACCGCCCCGCCTAAAATGCAATTTGCGCTGACCCATTTTCAGGGTGGCTTGAGGGTAAATTCGACAGACGGATAAAACACCGGCAATCTTCGATACCGATCAATCTGCAAACGATTCCAAGATAGCACTTCGATTCGTTCGACAGAAATTATTGTCTATCACGATGGAGCCTTCTGGTCTCCATTTTGCGAGACGTAGTCAATCACTACCCAAGAAAGTAGCCCCGGTCGAGCAAGTTGCTCGTACCGGGGCCGAAGTGGACGAGTGCAGTGCGGCAGACGCTGCTTCTTTGTTAGGAGAACAATCCGTTCAGGCCGTTCGGGAAGAACACTCCCTTGGCGGGCGTTCCGGCAGTGCCTGCGTTACCGCCGGTGACAATGTTCAACACCTGCGTTGTGGTCCGCGCAAACCCAATAACAGTGGTCGGGTCGGCGTCTACGATCACGCTTCGGGATACATTGCTTCCGCCGCCTAGGGAGACGGTGGCGCCCTGTGAAAGCCCGTAATCGTCCGGATCAGCGTCAAATGGGGCAGCAGGAGAGGGTGCCACTGCCTTGGAAAGCTTGGCGCGAAGCGTCGACACAAGGTTGGTGTAGGTAACCAGCGTACCGGCCGGAACACCTAGGCTACCGTTGTCCAGCGCATTGATCGACGTCCGAATCAATCCAGCGTGATATGCCTCAACCGCATGAATTCCAACCGCTGCCGCAAGATACGTCTTGCCAGTTGTCCCTGTCGTCAGCAAAGGTGCAGCCCCGTGATACGCGGTCACTCCGACATCCTCGAAGATGTAAGCGCCAATCAGGAAGGTCGCATCATTGGCAAACGGATCGAAGGTTGCTCCGCTAACGCCAGAGGCAGCAGCGAAGAGAGTATTGAAAGAACCCATTAGATCGATCTGCGGTTGGGCCACTGCAGCGGTTCCAAGTGCCGAACGTAGGAAAGCGACATGCTTGCCTTCCTCGATCGCCGTCTCAACCGCATAGGAAGCGACCACTAGGCTTGTAAACGGGACCTTTGGATTGGCCTTGACAGTGACTGTTCCCTGGGTACCCGTCCCCGTAATTCCCTGGACCATCGCTCCGGTGGGATAAAGCGGGTTGGTTGTGCTGATGTTGGTCCCGAATGTCGCGAGGTAGTAAAAATTCGCTTCAAGATATTCGAGGTTAAGGGCGAAGTTGAGTATGTCCGCATCGCTGTAACTGGTGACGGTGCTTGCAGCTTTCGCCGTACCAGGCATGGCGAGAGCCGCAAGAGCTGCTCCGCCGCCGACCAGCAGTGCGCGCCTGCTGGCAATTATATTGTCGAGAATATTTGTCTCTTGAGATGCCATTTTGATTTTCCTTCGGGCTTCGCCCTTAGCTTTGGGTAACAGTTATTTTTCCGTTTAGGCCGTTGGGGAAGAAGGCGCCCGATTTTACGCCAGCACCGTTGGCAGTGCCGTAGACAATGTGCAACACCTGATCAGTATTGCGTGCGTATGCAATCGCGTTTGCGCTCGTTGCAGCAACAATGGAGCTCGGCTGGACGATGGAAGTCGCGGTAACGGGCACAGTTCCGGTCGGCACGGTCAGAGGGGTCTCATTGCCGCCGCCCAGTGTGGCGCGCAGTGCAGACACTTTGTTGGCGTACCCGAGGAATGCGTAGGTGGGATTCAGAATCGCCTGGGCGGTGAGGTAGGTCCTGACATAGCCCGCGTGATAGGCCTCGACCGCTTGGATGCCGGCTGCGGCAGAAAGAAGGCCAGCCGCGATACCCGCTGTGCTAATCAACGGAGCCGCTCCGCTATACGCAGTTACACCTACATCTTCAAAGACGAATGCGCCGGTGATAAATGCGTCGAAGCCGCCGCCAAAAGGATTGAAAGTCGAACCTATACCCGCCGCTGAAGCGAGAGCATTAAACGAGGCCGTCAAATCGATCGCTGGTCGAGATACCGCCGCGGACCCCAAAGCCGATCGTAGGAAGCGAACATGCTGTTGCTCGTCGTACGCAATCTCGTTCAAGATGTTTTGCTGTGCGGTGTTCAGGCCCGTTACCTGCGCGCCCCCAGTAACCGCGCCTGGGCTCGTCCCAGCGTCCGCGGCGGAAAGCCCTGAGCCGGTGGCCGCGCGCAGATAAAATTCGGCTTCCAGATACTCAAGGTTGAGCGCAAAATTCAGAATGTCTACGTCGTTGTACGACGATGACATTGCTGCCGGTTGGTAGGCGTTAGGCCCTCCGCAACCGGCCAGCGCAGTTGCTGCGCCTGCTGCGCCGACGCCTGCGAGAAACTTGCGCCGATTAAGACTCCTGTTAGAAAGTTCACTCAATTTATCCACGATGCGTTCACCTCTCCCTGTACAGCTTCGGATCTCGTCTTGCTATCGGGTTACGATGCGACGCGAGGGATCGGATTGGACATTTATAGAGCTTTTCAGACATCAACCGTCAATCAGTTTTGACATGATCAAAATCTGCAATACTCCTCTTTATCGGTCGCACAGACCTACTAGTAATCAAGCGCGACACGCGATTAAAGTTGAAGAGGTTAGAAAGTAACTCTAGAAATTTTATTTATCATAGTTGTGAAGCTGCTATTTGATCTCTGCCATCGGTTGTTCTGTGGCAAAAGGATTGTGACCGACAGCTTCTGCGTAAATCCACACCCCGTGGAAAATCCTGCGCATCTCTGGATACGCAGAAAGCAGAGCGCTCGCCGCATTATCGTTTCGTTTCCGCGCGGCAACAGTATCGGTCGCCGAACCCACGTGTAAATGCGCGGCCACATCCAGCGTAGGCTGCGCCAGGGAATCATCTACACCCAGCCCGGTGAAATGATACTCATTGCCATCCGCGCCCTTCACTACCAGTGGAGCATCCGCGCTCACGCCCTCCGAGAGTGCAGGGGGAGCTGCGGTCCTAGCCTCCGTCCGTAGCTCCTCCAGATGTGTACTTAGCACGAAGTCCGCAGGCTGCAGCAGCTTTTGCGCAGCCTGATAGTAGAGCCACGCGTTCCATGGCTGCTTCTGTGTGACCATCTGCCGAGCTTGCGTCCAGTACCACAATCCATCATGTCCGGCGGCGGTTGTTGCCTTCGGGTAAAAGCCGGCAAGCAGCCACCGCCCCTGCTCCTGCCGCATCAGGAACGACATCCGCCACGCGTCCGCCGGCTTCGCAGCCGCAGTTACGATAGCAAACGCGTACCTTCCCGGAGGCAGCGCGGGAATCAAAAACTCAGTCTCCATCGCCGATCGGTTTAGTGAACAGAAAAACTGGGCGTCGGGCGCGGACCCGTCGGGATTGCGCTTCAAGTTGGTGGCATCCAGCAGATACACCTGCTCCACCGCCGTCCCACCGCCTGCCACTTTCGGAGCCGTCGTGCCCACCAGATACTGCAAGCCACCAAAATCCTTACCGACCTCCACTACGGCTGCCGACTGCAGCGCAGCCGCATTGTTCAGCTGAACCATTCCAGCCAGGGTTCGTGCAGCTTCTGCAATACCATCACGCTCAGCCGGTGCCAGACCGGATTGGGTCGTGCATGTCTCCGCCCAGCTCCCAGTACTCCCACTGCCGACCAGCGCAATCCCAAGCAGAGCGGGTGCCCAACAGATGAGGGCACGCACTCGCAGTCGGAAATCTTTCCGCATAAGATCACTAAAATATTGAAATTCGATTGCCGACTTCATCCGGCTTCCAGTCTAGTACACCGCTCTTGTTAGACGCAGTTTGGTTCTCTCCGTTGTCCACTGCGGTCGCAATCGCCGAGGAACAGGAAGAAGTATTGCATTCCTCGTTATTACCTGGGATTTGTCCTGCGACGGCAATGCTTTCTTCGATGCCCAACGTCCTATAACGTATAACCCAGTGGATTCGATTGCCTCAACGCGTCGTCTCGCCCTGCTCCTCTCTCTCGGAAGCGGCATGGCGTTCGCCCAATCGACCCTGCCCTCCACCACTCCAACGACCCTGCCTGCGCCAACTCTCACCGGCACAAGTCCTATTGACGCGACTCGCCCCGGTCGCCTTGCTAACGTTTCATACGTTCAAGGCCAGCTTGAGATCACCGCGGACAACTCCAGCCTCAATCAAATTCTTCGCGAGATCAGCCGACTTACCGGTATGACCATCACTGGCGGCGTCGCCGACCAGCGCGTCTTCGGCAAGTATGGTCCCGCTGCACCATCGGACATCCTGACGAACTTGCTGCAGGGAACTGGCAGCAATATGCTGCTGCTTAATAGTGCGTCGAACACCCCGTCGCAATTGATCCTCACGCCCCAGCGGGGAGGTCCCACGCTCCCAAATCCAAATGCCCCTGGCCTTGACGCCGATACCTCCGCTGCTCCTACTCCTCCACCCTACGACCCTCCAGTAGGCCAGCAATCGCGACCCGTGTACTCTCCCGGCCAGGCACTAGTGCGACCGAGATTCGGTGCCGCGCCGCCTCAGAATTTATCCGCTGTAGCGCCCGGCGCCCCTGTAGATCCCGTGCCGAATGCTCCCCCACAGGACAATCCGACATCGCTCAACGGTGTGCAAACGCCGCAACAGGTCTACCAACAGTTACAGCGATTGCAGAGTGCCCAACCCCAGCACTGATTACCGCCGCTGACTCCGCGCAATCGCCGACTTTGCTTCGTTATCTGCTTCGCGTTTGCGTTCGGTCGCACGCTTGTCCCACTCCTGCTTGCCCTTGGCCAGCGCCAGTTCGCACTTCACTCGCCCGTTGCGGAAGTATAGTCGTGTGGGGATGAGCGTAAACCCTTTCTGCTTCGTCATACCTTCAAGCTTCCGCACCTCAGTCCTATGCAGCAACAACTTGCGTGTGCGCAGCGATTCGTGATTCATTGCGTTGCCATGCGAGAAAGGACCGATGTGCGCGTTCAGCAGGAAACACTCTCCATCCTTCAGCAGCCCGTACGCGTCCTTCAGGTTTGCCTTGCCCTCGCGAATCGACTTCACCTCAGTCCCGCGCAAAGCAACCCCGGCCTCGAACTTGTCGAACAGGGCATAGTTGTAGCTCGCAGAGCGGTTATAAGCGGCGTCGCGCATCCCGGCCGCCACCGGGTCGCGGTCCTTCTGCTTCACCGCCGGCTTCGGCTGCGCGGCAACGGTCGGATTGGAGAGCGATCTCGGCATAGCAGAAAATATTATCTGGGAAGATCTTAAAAATATCGCTCACTCAGCCAGAGCGCTTCTTTTCTAAACCCCGAGTTTAACATGAGGCTTCATTTCACCTCACATGGGCGATCGCAATACGTCTAACAAATGATCTCCAATCGCCATATCCGTATCGTCAGTAGAAAATCTCGTCCGCAGGTAGTTGAAACGCAAGAAGATTTGGAAGGGCCGAACGTGATCCGAATGGTATACTCGCCAGAGTCCAAACAGTTTAGCGACTGTGGCCGTCCGGCAAACGGCAACCGATTGGATGCCCTTGGGCAAAGGGATGGTTTAACGCCAAATCCATCCTACGGAGCCAGTGGCCTGAATTCCGGGCGCGGTGCTTCACAAAACACGTCCATCCAACTTTCACGGATATTCGGCGCAAAGGAAGCACATACCATTGGCATGAGTCGCAGGCCCTCAACGTTGACATCAAGGCTTTTCTCCTCTGCGCGTCGAGCATACTTCGCTGCGCTGTTCGTCCTGCTCGCTGGCATGGCCGCTAGTCTCTCAGCCCATGCTCAGAGCGCCAGCAGTTGGAACAAGCGTGGTCAGGCCGCCGAACTCCGCGAAGACTACGACACCGCCTACGAGGCCTATCGCCAGGCCCACGAGAAAAGTCCTAAAGATATGCGCTATACGGCGCGGGTCGACCGCATGCGTTTTCAGGCTGCCGCCGCTCATGTGGATCGCGGCCGCATCCTCCGCGAGAGCGGTGATCTCGGCGCAGCCCTCAACCAGTTCACCCGCGCCCTTCAGATCGACCCATCCAACGAGTCCGCCACCCAGGAGATCCAGATTACTAAGCGCCTGGACACGCTCCCCGGCACCTCTTCCTCTCAGCCGTCACCTGCCGCCGCAGCAAGCGCCGCCCTGCGTGACGTAAGCCAGGTCTCCGCCCCCATCGTCCTCAAGCCGATGTCAGACGAACTCGTCACCCTTCATACGATCGAGGACACTAAGTACATCTACACCGCGCTTGGCAAGGGCGCCGGCCTCAATGTCCTCTTCGATCCCGACTACCAATCCAGGCGTGTCCCCATCGATCTGGTTAACGTCACCCTGTCGGATGCGCTGCGAATCGTCGGAACCATCGCCGGGACCTTTTACAAAGTCATCACGCCGGACACCATATTCGTCGCCTCAAGCACCACGCAGAAGCACCATGACCTCGATGAGGTCGCAGTCCAAACCTTCTATCTCACCAACGCGGGACAGCAGTCCGACGCCAACGAGATTCTCACAGCGATCCGTAACGTGCTCTCGCCCGAAGACAAGATATATCTCGTCGCCTCACAGAATGCCATCGTCATGCGGGCTCCCCCTGAGCACCTTCTGCTTGTCCAAAAACTGCTGAATGACCTTGATCGCACCAAAGCTGAAGTCGTCGTCGATGTCGCCATACTCGAGGTCAATCGCGATAAGATCCGCAATCTCGGCATCACGCTACCACAATCCATTGGACTATCCCCGCAGGCAACGACGAACACCAACAATACTGGCACTGGCACCGGCACAAACGTCGGCACCAATACAAGCACCTCGTCGAATTTCACGCTGAATACCCTGGCCAATATCAATGCCACCAACTTCGCCGTCACCATCGGTGGTGGCACTCTCAATGCGCTACTCTCGGACGCCGATACTCGCGTCCTGCAGAACCCGAGCATCCGCGCCACCGACGGTCAGAACGCCAAACTTAAGATCGGCTCCAGAATTCCCATCGCCACCGGCTCCTTCGGCGGCGGCGCAGGAGTCGGTGCCGCTGGCGGGCTTGGAGGCTTCGGCGTACAGACCCAGTTCACCTACCTCGATGTCGGCGTCAACATCGACATGACCCCGACCATCCATCTCGATCGCGAGGTTTCGCTCAAACTCAACGTGGAAGTCTCCAGCCAAAGTGGCTCGGTCACCATCTCCGGAGTCACCGAACCCATCATCGGCCAGCGCTCCGACAGCACCACCATCCAGTTGCGCGACGGCGAACCCTGCCTGCTTGCCGGAATCCTCACCAAGACCGATAACACCACCAACAGCGGCACTCCGGGCCTATCCGAAATTCCCCTACTTAAGTATTTCTTTGGCTCCGTTTTCAAGGAGAGCCAGCAGGATGAAGTTGTCTTCATCCTCATTCCGCACATCGTCCGCGAATCGGTGCTGACCAGCCTCAATACCCGCGCCATCGATACCGGCACACAACAGAATATTGAAATTCGCCACTCCGATACTCCGATCGACAATCTGTTCCCGGCCAGCGCCACTTCTCCCGCTCCCCCCACCATGACCGCCGCAAACGCTGCCGCCGCTATGGTCCAACAAATGAAGCAGCAGGCCATGCCGCCTACTCCCGGAGGAGCCCCGCAAACCGCTGCCGCAGCGGCCGCTGGCTTGCCTGTTCAACTGACCGTCTTCCCGGCCAACTCCATGCATCCCCTGGGCAGCACTTTTCAATCGTCCATAGTTCTATCCAACGCGCATGACGTTTTCTCTGTCCCGCTGCAGATCCAGTTTGATCCCAAGGTCCTGCAATTGGTCAATGTAGATGCGGGAGGCCTGCTCGGTGGCGACGGCCAGCCGGTAGCGCTGGTGCATCGCGACGAAGGCAACGGATTTGTGACAATCTCTGCATCCCGGCCACCGGGTGTTGGCGGCGTCAACGGCCAGGGCGAAGTATGCACGCTGACCTTCAAGGCAATTGGCGCAGGAGACACCAACATCACCCTGGTTAAGATGGCCGCCAAGAACAGTCTCCAGGCAAACCTGCCCGCGACCGGTACCGCCGCCGCGGTCCATGTGAAGTGAGGTGGAACGTGAGGTCCAAGGCTCAGGATCCAACAAGCAGGGTGTCAGGGCATCGCGTTCGATTCCGCCGCCGTTGCCATTTTGAGCGCAGCGAAGAATCCGCCCATTTCGCCTCTGCGCCGGCCGCCTCAAGCGGTCCCAGCCTGCCCACCTCAAACCTCGAATCTCGAACCCCGAACTCGGATTCCGGCCTCACCCTCATCGAACTCATCATCACGGTCGCTATCGTCGGCATACTCGCGACCGCCGCCCTGCCCATGGCCAAGTTTCAGGTCAAGCGCGAAAAAGAACGCGAACTCCGTCGCGACCTCTGGGAGATGCGCGATGCCGTCGACCGGTACAAAGACGCAGCTGACCGTGGAGCCATTCAGTTAAAGACGGACAGCGCAGGATACCCTCCCGACCTGCAGACCCTCGTCGATGGCGTAGACGTTCAAGCTAAAAAAGTCCGCTTCCTGCGAGCCGTCCCCACCGACCCCATGACCCGGTCGACCGAGTGGGGCCTCCGATCCAATCAGGACGACGCCGACGCCGAGAGTTGGGGCGGGCAAAACGTCTTTGACGTGTATACCAAGAGCGCCGGCACAGCCCTGGACGGGACAAAGTACAGCACATGGTGAACCCACTCCAACCCGCGCCCCCGCTCGAGCCTCACGGTCATTCCGAGCACAGCGACCAGTCCCCAGCCAGCCACCCGTGTCAGTCTGAGCGCCGCGAAGAATCTCGGCATTTTGCCCTTGGGTTTCATCCCCTCCCCACGGCACCCCGCTTGCGGCCTTCGAACCTCAAACCTGGACCCTCGTGCCTGGAATCCGGCTTTACCCTCCTCGAACTGCTTATCGTCATGATGATCATCGCCACCCTCGCGGCTATGGCGGTCCCGTCCTACACTCGCAACGTCAAAGCCGCAAAAGAAGCCGTGCTTCGAGAAGATCTACAAGTCATGCGCACCGCCATCGGCTCCTACACCGTCGATAAGCAGAAGGCACCCCAGAGCCTGGAAGATCTCGTCAGTTCCGGTTACCTTAAGGCCCTCCCCAAGGACCCCATCACCGGTCGCAGTGACTCCTGGATTACCAGCCAGTCCGACACTCTTAGTTCGATTGACCAGACCGATTCCGGGGGCATTGACGACGTCCATTCCGGCGCCCAGGCCAATGCCACTGATGGAACGTCCTACAATACTTGGTGAACATGCTGCAGCAAAGAGAGTTAGCTATAGGTACCCCCTGGGACGGGAGGGGAATTATGCCAATGCTTACTAGATTGGCGCATACTGCGTCTAAAGAGGTGCTGAGTTGCGCTCGTCCGCAGGTAGCGCGATCCTCCCGGAGAAAGATTATGCGTCCTCGTTTCCAGTTCGGCCTCGCCGCTCTGCTCACCGTCGCCGCGCTCGCGCTGGCGTCCCACTCGTTCGCTCAGCAGCCTTCCAATCCGGCAGCGCCACCGCCCGGTACCTCCGCTCCGGTGTCCACACCATCGGTGCAAACAAGCACAATACCTTCGGGCGATGCCGCTAGCCCCGCCCCGGTTAAATTGCCAGGAACGGGAACGGACCCCATCAAGACTGATCCGGCCAAGGCTAGCGCCGCTAAGGTCCCAGCGCCAAAAACAAAAACTGACGTGTTGCCGTCACCGGGCGAGGCGCTCGACCCGCACATTAAAAAGGGAAGCGAAGACGACGTTGACGCAGTCGGCACCCGCAACATTGGCAAACGCGGCCTCGGCAATTGGTACTCTGTCAATGGCGAAATCGGAATGGGCAAACAGTATTCGATGGAGATAGAGAAGTCAGCCCACCTCGTCACCGACCCGGTCGTTGTCGAGTACGTCAACCGCGTCGGCCAGAACATTGTCAAAAACTCCGACTGCAAAGTGCCCTTCACGATAAAGGTCATCGATTCCGACGAGATCAACGCAATGGCGCTTCCCGGCGGATTCTTCTATGTCAACTCCGGCCTTATTATGGCGGCCGACGAAGAGGCTGAACTGGCCGGCGTTATGGCCCATGAGACTGCTCACGTTTGCGCCCACCACGCAGCCCGCGAGATGACCCGCATGAACTACGCACAGATCGGTTCTATCCCGCTGATCATATTCACCCAGGGCTCGTGGACCGGCTACGGTATCTACGAGGCAGCTCAACTCGCTGTACCTATCAGCTTCCTTGAATTCTCACGCGAATTTGAATCCGAAGCCGACTGGCTCGGCCTGCAATACATGTATAAGGCCGGCTACGACCCGCAGGCCTTCATCCAGTTCTTCGAAAAGATTGACGCGCTGGAGAAGCACAAACCCGGCACGCTAGCAAAGGTTTTTGCCGACCACCCGCAGACGCCAGACCGCATCAGGCATTCTGAGACCGAGATTGCCACGATCATGCCGGCGCGTCCCGATTACGTCGTGACAACCAGCGAATTCGACGACATCAAGACACGCCTAGCTCGCATCGAGAACAAGCGCAAGCTCAATGACAAGAGTGGCGGAAATAAGCCCACCCTCCGTCGCGTCGGTGGAACCAACAACGATCCAAACAGCCCCAGCGGAACCTCTACCTCCGGTGACGACCGCCCAACCCTCGGTCGTCGCGACTAGGTCGATATAGGCCTGCAACCTACTACTTGCGTCGTCATTCTGAGCGCAGCTGAGAATCTCTGTATTTGGCCTTGTAACTGCGCGAAAGATAAGATAACAATATGCCCACCCAGAAAACCGGCTACACCGACACCCACGCCGCAGCAGGTTTAGATACAAAATTTCCTTCCATCGACACTTGGGCGAATCAGTTTCGCGCATACGAGATTCTCGTCGACGATCCCGAATTTACCTCGGTCTGCCCGAAGACAGGTTTGCCCGACTTTGGGCGCCTTACGATCCGCTACATGCCGCGCGAACACTGCATGGAGCTGAAAAGTCTAAAAGAATATCTCTTCACCTATCGCAACCTCGGCATTTTTCAGGAGAATATCGTCAATCAAGTTCTCGACGATGTAGTCAAATCCTGCAAGCCAGTCTGGGCAAAGGTTGTCGGCGACTTTCGCCCGCGCGGCGGAATTTCGACCATAGTCGAAGCCACCTATCCCCGGCCTGACGTTACTTAGGCAGGCGGTCACGGAGCCTGCTATTCTGCCCAAAGATGGCCGCCGCGACCAAGCCCAGGTTTCCGCTCCGCTCCGTCGCCGGAGCGACCACCGCGCTCGTTTTGCTCACCGCGCTCAATTTGGTCAACTACATCGATCGCTATATCCTTCCGGGCGTTCAGGAACTCGTCAAGAAGGAGTTTGGGGTCTCCGATTCGCAGATCGGTTCAATCACTTTCTGGTTTTTTCTAACGTACATGCTGTCCGCGCCGTTCACCGGCTGGCTCGGCGATCATCTCCCGCGTAAGCCGCTCCTGATCATTTGCGCGGTTGCCATCAGCACCGTCAACATCCTTACCGGAACAGTCCACGTATTCAATTCGCTTCTCTTCCGGCATGCGATCCTTGGCATCGGCGAAGCATCGCTCGGAATCTACGCACCCGCCCTGCTCTCGGACTTCTATCCCGAGGACCAGCGCAATCGCATCCTCACCATCTTCTACACAGCAATTCCTGTTGGTGCCGCGATCGGCTACCTGATTGGGGAGATCATCGGCTCGAAGTTCGGCTGGCGTATGCCGTTCTACGTCTCGGCGGTTCCGGGTCTGACCATCGCGATCGTGATGGTGTTTCTGTTGAAGGAACCAGCGCGCGGCGCCAGCGATCCTCATCCTGACGCGCAACCCAAAGAATCCGCGCACAGCTTCAGCCAAACCGTCCGCGACAGTCTGCGAATGATCGCAAAACTGGCCGTCAATCCACGTTACATGTACGCAACGCTCGGCATGGCAATGGTCACGTTCTCGCTGGGTGGAATCTCCGCGTGGATGCCGTCTTTCCTGGAGCGCAGTGGCTTCGCTCCCACGTCTGTCGGCATCACGCTCGGCGCCATCACGGCGATCGGCGGACTCGGCGGAACAGCCATCGGGGGATGGATCGCCCAGCGCTGGCTACGCACCAATCATCGCGCACTTTTCCTGGTATCAGCCTGGTCTGCCGGACTTACTGTTCCGCCTGCTGTCTTGTGCTTCTTTGGCCCGCGAGCGACGATGCTACCTGCACTCGCGGTTGCCATGTTCCTGATCTTCCTCGGCATGGGACCGCTCAATGCGGCGATCATCAACGCGGTTCCAGCATCGATCCGCTCCTCTGCCATAGCCATCGAGATACTCATGATCCACGCGCTTGGCGACACGCCTTCGCCCAAGTTGATCGGCATTGTCAGTGACAGGTCCACGCTCTCGACGGGCCTTGGACTGACACTCCTAACCATGCTCATCGCAGCCGTCCTGCTTTTCATTGGAGGCCGCTATGAGCATAGCCTTCCTTCCGGCATGGATCCCGCGTGAATTACCCATGCAGCCGCCGGAAGTGAGAACCTAACTCAATGCATCTTCTTCATCCGGTCCTCATCGTTTGCGCTTGGCTTGTCGCGCTCGCCTGGCTGTCAAAGCTGGTAGAAGCCGCGCGAGGCCTTGCCACCATTCCCAATCTGCTGGCACCTAGGTATGACGTTTCACCGGCGGGCAGTCCGTCCGTCATCGTGATCGTTCCGGCTCGCAACGAGGCCGCAAACGTGTCTGGATGCCTACAGTCTTTGCTAGCGCAGGACTACGCGCAACTCCGCATCGTTGCTGTGGACGATCGCTCCACCGACCAGACGGGCGCTCTTATGGGCAGACTCGCCCGTGAAAACAGCAATTGTCTCGAGGTCATCAGCATCTCCGAACTCCCGGCAAACTGGCTGGGCAAGACACATGCGATGTCGGTTGCTGCCCGCGCCGCGATCGCTGACCACAATCCTGATTACCTGCTCTTCACAGATGCCGATATTATCTTCCGGTCTGACGCGATCCGTCGCTCACTTGCCAACGCTGTGAGCGCCAACGCCGATCATTTTGTCTTGCTGCCGACCACCATCGTCAAGACTGTCGGCGAAGGGATAATTCTGGCCTATCTACAGGTGATGAGCCTTTGGGCGGTTCGACTGTGGCGCGTCGCTGACCCTGCAGCCAAGCGTGACGCGATCGGTGTAGGCGCCTTCAACTTGATTCGCACGTCCGCATATCAGCAACTCGGCGGCTTTGAGGTAGCTCCAATGGAGATCCTCGAAGACCTGGCTCTCGGTCGCAGGGTGAAGCGCGTGGGTCTTCGCCAGCGAGTCGCAACCGCTCCGGGAATGGTTAGCGTTCACTGGGCAGCCGGCGCTCTAGGCATCGTTATCGGCATGACCAAGAATCTCTTTGCTGTCTTCCGATTCCGGCCGGAAATGCTGCTTGCGGGGGCCGTGGGGATGGTGGTCTTCTGCGTAGCTCCGATCGGCTTTCTGGCGATGCGTCTGACACTTATTCCTGAATTGATCGCTTTAGGCTCAGTCTTCGGTCTGTATATACTCTCCGGTCGTTCCAGCCAGATCTCGCCGCTTTACGCGATTTCTTTTCCGGTTGGTGCGGTTGTATTGGCATATTCTATGCTGCGATCGATGGTGGCCACTATGCTCCGTGGCGGCGTCGCTTGGCGTGGCACCTTCTACCCCCTGAATGAGCTCCGCGACCATGCAAAGCGAGATCTCTGACGCTATGCGTCCCACCAGGGTGAACACGGATTGAAAACCTTGAGAAGAGTTTGTGAACATTGCGCAGAGTGTTGTAGCTTCGTGAAAGTTTGCGTTAACGACAGCAGATCGAGTAAAGAAGGCGTATTTCATGACATCCAATTCGCCATGATCAAAGCGTCTTGCGCTGAGATAAACTGGGATGAAAGTATATGTTTCTGTATCCGTCTATTCAGAATGCCGTAGCAGGCCTGAAACTAAACGACGGGGTTGATCCGTCAATCTCCGTAAGCTGCAAGTGTTGTGGGGCAGCGCGGTCTCACGTGCTTTGACTGGAGAATGCATTGCAATCGGATTCAAATCAGCCCCCGATCGTCAATCCCGATCATCAACTTCCTGCCTCGACTGATCCACAAAAACCCACTCGCCGCAATGGTGTTCGGGCTGTGGTATGGATTTCGCTGTTAGCTTTCTTCGCGGCGGGATTTTTTCTCGTTCTGCGCCATCATGAGGCCGCTCCTGCACAAGGGCCGGGCCGCCGAAATGCGGCAGGAGGAGCGGTTGCTGTTACTTCGACGACCGCGCAGCAGGGAGACATCGGCGTCTATATTGACGCTATTGGGACCGTGACGCCCGTCTATACGTCCTCAATTACAAGCCAGGTCAACGGCATTGTGACCGCCGTTCACTTCAAGGAAGGTCAACTCGTACGCAAGGGTGATCCCCTGATTGAGATAGATTCGCGTCCGTATAGAGCGACTCTCGCCCAGGCTCAGGGCATTCTGGAGCGGGATCAAGGCCTGCTGGACCAGGCAAAAATGAACCTTGCCCGATATCAAGCGGCATGGGCAAGAAACGCTATCCCCAAACAGACTCTCGACGATCAGGAAAAGCTGGTCCAGCAGGATCAAGGAACGGTACACAATGACGAGGGTACTGTGCAGTATGACCAGATTCAGGTCGACTTTTGCCACATCGCATCTCCTATTCCCGGCCGCATAGGTTTGCGCCTCGTTGATCCGGGCAACGTCGTCCAGGCGAATGGGACAACGGTTCTTGCCGTGGTCACGCAGATCCAGCCAATTACCGTGGTCTTCACCATTGCCGAAGATAGTCTCGGGCAAATCCAGCCGCGGTTACAGCAAAGGGCGAAGCTTGAAGTGGATGCCTTCGATCGAACCGATCTGAAGCAACTGGCTAAGGGCACCCTGTTGACCCTGGACAACCAGATCGACACGACTACAGGCACGGTGAAGGCGCGAGCGTCTTTCGCGAACAAGGACTCATCGCTGTTTCCCAATCAGTTTGTGAACGCGCGTCTATTGGTGAAGACGCTGTTTGGCGCGACCCTGATCCCAACCGCTGCAATACAACATAACGGTCAAGCCGCGTTTGTATATGTTCTCGCCAATAATAAGGCGCACATGAGGCCCATTACCGAGGGTGTGATCGATGGCCAGAGGGCTCAGGTTGAGCGCATCAATCCGGGAGATGTGCTGGCAACAAGCAGCTTTGACAAACTACAGGATGGCGCCGCCGTCGCGATTCACAATAGGCAAACTGCGGCCAACTCCAGTGGGAGTAACGCTCCTTGAGCCCGTCACGCCCCTTCATCCTTCGGCCGGTTGCGACGTCTTTGCTAATGGCGGCGATCATGTTGATCGGTATCGTTGCCTATAAGCAACTCCCGGTCTCAGCACTGCCCGAGGTTGATTACCCGACCATTCAGATACTTACCTTTTACCCAGGAGCCAGCCCCGAGGTAATGGCGACGACCGTGACCGCTCCGCTTGAGCGCCAGTGCGGTCAGTTACAGGGTCTGAGCCAGATGACGTCGACCAGTTCGGCCGGTAATTCGGTCATCGTTCTGCAGTTCAATCTGAATTTGGATATCGACATAGCCGAGCAGGAGGTTCAGTCGGCGATCAATGCTTCGCAGAGCTTTCTGCCTGCAAATCTTCCTTCGCCGCCAATCTACAGCAAGACAAATCCCGCCGATGCTCCCGTGCTTACGTTGGCAATCACCTCCGACACCACACCGCTTTCCCAGGTCGAAGACTTGGTTGATACGCGACTGGCACCGAAGATATCGCAGTTGAGCGGCGTGGGCCTGGTAAGCATCAGCGGCGGGCAAAAGCCGGCCGTCCGCATCCAGGCGAATCCAACGGCACTGTCCTCGTACGGCATCGATCTGGAGAATCTGCGGACGGCGGTCAGCAGTTCCAGTGTCAATGCTGCCAAAGGAAGTTTCGACGGCCCGCATCAGGATTATCAAATCGACTCCAACGACCAGCTGGTCACGACTCAGGATTACAAAAAGGTAGTCGTTGCTTTCCGGAATGGCGCGCCGGTGATGCTGACTGATGTCGCCACCATCGTCGACGGCGTTGAAAATAACACCCAAGCGGCCTGGATGAACCAGACACCAGCCATCATCCTCAATGTGCAGCGGCAGCCTGGCGGAAATACCATCACCGTCGTCAACAGTATCAAGCGGCTATTGCCACAACTTGAAGTAAACCTACCTCAAGGGGTCAAGGTCACAACACTCACCGATTTGACTACTTCAATTCAAGCGTCGGTCGACGACGTTGAGTTCGAATTGCTTTTGACGGTTGCCCTTGTCGTAATGGTAATCTTCCTCTTTCTGCGGAGTCTGTATGCCACGATAATTCCCAGCGTGGCGGTGCCCCTGTCCCTTGTCGGCACGTTCGGAGCAATGTACGCGCTCGGTTACAGCCTCGATAACCTGTCGCTGATGGCGTTGACCATTTCGACCGGATTCGTCGTAGACGATGCCATCGTTATGGTGGAAAACATCTCCCGCTACCTTGAGGAAGGGGACTCACCGATGCAGGCGGCGCTCAAGGGCGCTGAACAGATCGGCTTCACCATCGTTTCGTTGACTGTATCCCTGGTTGCTGTGCTAATTCCTCTGCTGTTCATGGGTGATGTGGTCGGCCGCCTCTTCCGCGAGTTTGCAGTAACGCTGGCAGTCACGATTGTTATCTCCGCAGTCGTCTCTCTGACGCTGACGCCGATGATGGCGTCGAGAATTCTAAAGCATAATCCCGAAGCGCAGCAGGGTCGCCTCTTCAAAGCTTCCGAGCGTGCTTTCGAATCGATGATTGCGTTTTATGGACGGACCCTTAAGTTCGTCCTCCGATTTCAGACGATCACACTGCTTGTCGCCGTAGCAACGCTGCTTTTGACAATATTTCTCTACACCGTGATCCCCAAAGGATTCTTCCCGCTACAGGATACGGGGGTCATCCAGGGCATCACTCAGGCTCCGCAAACTATTGGCTCAAAAGGGATGATGGCGAAGCAGCAGGAGGTGGCAAAGATCATTCTTGAAGATCCAGCCGTCGAGAGCTTGTCATCGTTCATCGGAGCGGATGGAACGAATACCACTACTAACAGCGGCAGAATATCGATCAATCTGAAGCCGCTCAATCAGCGCGATTTGAGTGCAGCCAATGTGATTCGCCGACTTGGGCCAAAACTTGACAAGGTCGAGGGGATACAGCTTTTCATGCAACCGGTGCAGAACATCACCGTCGACGATCGCGTCAGCCGTACCCAGTATCAGTACACGCTGGAAGACCCGGACCAAAATGAACTGGATCTCTGGGCGAATAAGTTTGTCGAAAAGCTGAAGGGTTTGCCGGAACTGGAAGATGTTGCAACCGACCAACAGGCTGGTGGGCTTGCGGTATCGCTGGTAATCGACCGAGCGACCGCTTCCAGACTGGGTATTGCTCCGACGACCATCGACAATACGCTTTACGATGCGTTCGGTCAGCGGCAGATCAACACCATGTATACGCAATTAAATCAGTACCACGTAATCTTGGAGGCTCAGCCGCAGTTTCAACTCGATCCCGACATGTTGGATCACATCTACATTCAGGCAAATGCAGCTACGGGTACAACAGGAGCAGGATCTTCCACATCGTCTGGAAACGGTTCCACCTCGGCTGGATCGAATGCCCTCTCGGCGTCCGCGCTGTATACTCCGACAGCGAACACGCTGACATCCCCAAGCCGCGTACTCGCCCCAGGCACAACGTCGTCGGTGGGTGGTGCGAATTCCGCCGGTGCAGCAAATTCAACGCCAAGGCGTGCCATTCCGCTCAGCGCGTTCTCACATTTCGAGACGACGACCGAGCCGCTTTCTATTACTCACCAAGGACAATTTCCTTCCATAACTGTGTCGTTCAATCTGGCTCCTAACGCTTCGCTCGGCAGCGCCATTGCCAGGATTGACAAGCTGCAAAAGGACATGAACATGCCACCCAGCCTCGAAGCCGATTTTCAAGGTACAGCGGCATCCTTCCGGAATTCGTTGTCCAACGAGCCTCTCCTGATTCTGGCTGCGTTGGTCACGGTATACATCGTGCTGGGTGTTCTGTACGAAAGCTTCATCCATCCCATCACGATTCTTTCAACGCTTCCTTCGGCAGGCGTGGGCGCATTTCTTGCACTCCTCCTGTTTCATCAGGACCTGAGCATCGTGGCAATCATCGGCATCGTCTTGCTGATCGGCATCGTCAAAAAGAATGGCATCATGATGGTGGACTTCGCCCTCGATGCCGAGCGAAATCAGGGCAAGAACTCGACTGAGGCAATTTACGATGCCTGTCTCATTCGTTTCCGTCCAATCATGATGACAACGATGGCCGCGCTTCTCGGAGGCATTCCTCTTGCGTTTGGAAGTGGCATTGGTTCGGAACTGCGCAGGCCGCTCGGCATCACCATCGTTGGTGGTCTCATAGTCAGCCAGGTTCTGACTCTCTATACGACGCCGGTTATTTATATCTTCTTCGACAACTTGGCGCACCGCTTCTCGCGCAAGTCGGGACGGAAGGTTGCCGATAACGATCCAGCATTTGCGGGTCAGTCGTGAATATCTCCGCACCATTCATCCACAGGCCGGTAGCGACAACGCTGCTGACCGTCGCGATTGCGATTGTGGGGGGTATTGCGTTTCAGGTGCTTCCCGTCTCACCCCTGCCACAGGTAGATTTTCCGACGATTTCGGTCAACGCTGGTCTCCCTGGCGCAAGTGCCGAGATCATGGCCTCTTCCGTCGCCACGCCTCTTGAGCGGCAGTTGGGGCACATAGCGGGAGTCACTGAGATGACGTCATCCAGTGGGCTAGGCTCAACCGGGATCACGATCCAGTTCGATCTCAGCCGGGATATCGATGGAGCCGCCCGAGATGTAGAGGCGGCGATCAATGCAGCACGCACATATCTGCCAGCAAATCTTCCCGGGAATCCGACCTATCGCAAAGTAAATCCTGGCGATGCTCCGATCATGATTCTTGGCCTGACCTCTGACATCTACGGGCCGGACAAGATGTACGACGCAGCCTCGACGGTGATGCAGCAAAAGATCTCACAGATTTCCGGAGTCGGCCAGGTAAATGTAGGCGGCGGAGCGCTGCCCTCAGTTCGGGTTGAGGTCAATCCCACCAAACTGGCGAGCTACGGCCTTACCATGGCAAGCCTCCGGTCGGTCTTGAGCCTACAAAACTCCAACTTGGCCCGCGGTCGGATAAGCAACGGAAATACCAGTGCCGATATTGTGGTGAACGGCCAAATCTCTAAAGCTGAAGACTACCAGCCGTTGATCGTGGGATATAGGAATGGCGCTACGGTGCGTCTGTCCGATGTGGCGGATGTGATCGATTCCGTACAGAACGTACGCACAGGCGGGTATCTGAACGGCAAGCGCGCCGTACTCCTGATCATCTCTCGCCAGCCCGGCGCGAACATCATCAATACCGTCAGTCGGATCTACGCCCAGATCCCGTCGCTAAAGTCCTCGATCCCTCAAGGAATTGATCTCACCGTGGTGATGGATCGCACGACAACCATCAAAGCATCCGTGCGCACCGTGGAATACACACTTTTAGTCTCGGTCGCACTAGTAATATTCGTTGTATTCATTTTCCTGCGAAACCCACGAGCTACATTAATTCCAGCAGTCGCCGTGCCTACCTCACTGATCGGTACCTTCGCAGTGATGTACTTATTTGGGTACACGCTGGACAACTTGTCGCTGATGGCGCTGACTATCTGCACGGGGTTCGTAGTCGACGATGCAATCGTGGTGATGGAAAACATCTCTCGTCACATAGAAGACGGCATAGAACCTTTCGCTGCCTCGCTGAAAGGAGCACGTGAAATTGGTTTCACGGTAGTTACAATCAGTATCTCCCTGATATCGGTCTTTCTTCCTCTTCTCCTGATGGGCGGGATCGTGGGACGATTGTTCCGCGAATTCGCAGTGACACTTTCCGCCGCGATCATCGTCTCAATGATGATCTCGCTTTCCACAACCCCGATGATGTGCGCCTATTTGCTGAAGAGTGAACGCAGCAAGACGCATGGCAGTGCTTACATGCTGTCAGAGCGATTTTTTGATTTGGTGCTGAACTTGTATCGTAGGAGCCTGCACTGGGCTCTGGATAATCCTGGCCTGATCCTCACCGTACTGTTGCTGACGATTGCGCTCAACGTGGCCACGGCGATAAAAATTCCGAAGGGCTTTTTTCCGCAGCAGGACGTAGGCCAGTTGAACGGTGCGTTGCGCGGGCCCGAGGATGCATCGTTTCCCGAGATGAATGCAGCGCTGCTACAAGCCCAGAGTGTAATCAGGAACGATCCGGCCGTACGGAATGTCATTGGATTTACCGGGGGTGGGGGCGCCACGAACACAGGAAATATCTTTGTGAACCTTAAGCCGCTGAATGAGCGGAAGGTGAGCGCCGCTGAAGTAATTGATCGACTGCGGCCAAAATTGGGCCAGATTACAGGGGCATCCACCTTCCTACAGGCATCGCAGGATCTTCGCATCGGAGGGCGGGGAGGCAACGCCCAGTATCAGTACACGATTCAGGCCGACAACGTGAATGACCTCCAGACATGGGGCCCGAAATTGCTGGCGGCCATGAAGAAGCTTCCCGGCCTCCTGGACGTCAGCTCCGATCAGCAGAACGGTGGCCTCGACCAGCTTATAACGTTCGATCGGATCACCGCTGCGAGGCTTGGCCAAACCGTCAGTTCACTCGACTCCACTCTATACGCCAACTTCGGCCAGTCACAGGTTTCGCTGATCTATACGCAATTGAATCAGTATTACGTCATCCTTGAAGTAGCGCCTCAATACTGGGCAACTCCCGCAGGACTAAAAGATATATACCTTCACACATCTACAAATAATTCAACCGTCACCGGCAATACCCCACTTTTATCCATGGCCAAGGTCCAGTCGAGCACGACGCCCCTGTCGCTGAACCACACCGGCTTGTTTCCATCCGTCACCGTGTCGTTCAACCTGGCGACTGGATATCCCTTGAGTGACGCGACCCTGGCCATCGATCAGATGCAGCAGGAACTAGGCATTCCATCCACAGTCCGCGGATTCTTTGCCGGCACACTCCAGGCCTATCAGCAGTCGCTGGCCAACGAGTGGATCCTGATAATAACAGCGCTGTTTGCGGTTTATATCGTGTTGGGGATTCTCTATGAAAGCCTTGTACATCCCCTTACGATCATCTCCACACTGCCCTCCGCGAGCGTCGGCGCCATGCTTGCACTGATGATGTTCAAGCAGGACCTGAATGTTATCTCGATCATCGGTATCGTATTGCTCATCGGCATCGTCAAGAAAAATGCCATTATGATGATCGATTTTGCGCTACAGGCCGAGCGGGAAGGAGGCATGAGCACGGAAGACGCCATCTTCCAGGCCTGTATGCTGCGCTTCAGGCCCATCATGATGACCACGATGGCAGCCCTCTTCGGAGCTCTTCCGCTCGCATTCGGGACCGGCACCGGCTCTGAACTCCGCCGTCCGCTTGGCATCACAATTGTGGGCGGCCTCGTCGTAAGCCAGTTGCTTACCCTCTACACCACTCCCGTCGTCTATCTCGCCCTGGATCGCCTGCGCCTTCGGGTGATGGGGCGGGAGCGGGATACCTACCATCCCGATGACGCTGCCATTCCAACTGCTTCGGATTAAACCTGATGAACCATGGAAGTAAAACACTATGACCACTCCTCGTCTCTGCTCCGTAGTCGCTTCCACACTCGCGGCGGTATTACTGACCGGTTGCCGAGTCGGCCCGAAGTACCAGAGGCCACCCGCAATTGCGCAGGCGCCGCCGGTCTCGTACAAGGAGTTGCCGACGCCCTCGCCTGGGTCCGATGCCTGGAAGGTTGCACAGCCGCAGGATGCCATGCTGCATGGAAAATGGTGGGAGATATACAACGATCCAGAGTTGAATGCACTGGAAGAAAAGCTCAACATCGATAACCAGACGATCCGGCAGTCCTTTGAAAATTTCATTGCGTCGCGTGCGGTAGTGGCAGAGGCACGCTCGCAGCTTTATCCAACGGTAGGGTTTGGTCCCTCCTATCAGCACAGTCAGTCGTCCGCCAACTCGTCCAACTCCTCCAACAACGGGACGACGCAGACGGTCGCAAGTACTAATAGGCAGAATGACGTTACATCCCTCCCTTTCGACGTATCCTGGGAACCGGACCTGTGGGGCCGAATTCGCAATACAATTCGCCAGTCGCAATATTCAGCGCAGGTCAGCGCGGCTGACCTGGAAAATCAGCGACTGACTGAGCAGGCCGGTCTCGCTGTGTTTTTCTTCCAGCTTCGCGGACAGGATGCCTTGCAGGCGGTCTTTGAGCAGACCGTTGCGGATGATCAGAAATCGTTCGAATATACTCGGGCGCAGTACGAGACCGGAGTAGGAACTCAACTTTCCGTAGTCGAGGCGGAAAACACATTGGAGAACGCGCAGGCTGCATCCCTTAATGTAGGCGTGGCGCGTGCCCAATATGAACATGCCATTGCGGTGTTGATCGGCGCCGATCCCTCTTCGTTTTCCATCTTAGTGAGGCCACTCAATGCGGTGCCCCCACAAGTGCCGATCGGTGTACCGTCCCAGTTGCTGGAGCGTCGACCTGACATCGCTGCGTCCGAACGCGCGATGGCATCCGCTAATGCAGCCATCGGAGTTGCCGATGCTGCGTTCTATCCTGCGCTTACGTTGACGGCAGGTGGCGGATTGCAGAGTTCCAGTTTGACCAACTTATTTAAATGGTCGAGCCGCTTCTGGTCAGTAGGGCCTTCAGTCTCTCAGTCCATCTACGATGGCGGCCTGCGGCGAGCAACGGTAAACCGGTATACGGCGATCTATAACGCGGATGTTGCGAGTTACCGCCAGACGGTGCTTACAGCATTCCAGCAGGTCGAGGACTATCTCTCGACCGCGCGCATCCTGTCGCAACAAATCCAGCAGCAACAACTCGCGGCACAGTCGGGCCAGCAGTTTGTTGACTTGGAGACGGCCCGTTACCAGACTGGGATCGACCCGTATATCAACTTGGTGACGGCACAGACAACGCTGCTGAGCGATCAGCAGACGTTGGCCACTCTGCACACACAGCAGATGACCGCTTCCGTTCAGCTGATTGTCGCTCTAGGCGGCGGTTGGGACAGCACACAACTACCGACACCGGCAGATGTCTCCAGGAAATTGACACCCGCAGAGACCGCGATCCAGAAGTAGCCGCCTACGGGCGCAGAGCAGCGATTGCGATTGTAAGAGCCCTCTCATGATGCTCGTCAGCCTTTGGCCCTGTGACTGCTTTCCGTCTAGTTGAGAGATGGAGGCAGACCAGTGCAAGTGACGACAGCGACCAGCGATGCGCTGCAACGGTATCTGGATCTTGCCAGCGACCAGATGAAGTTGACTGCAGAGAATATGGCGAATATCGATACACCTGGATACAAAACCCAGGAGTTTGACTTTGCCAATGAATTTTCGCGGGCGCTGGGAACCAACGGTTTGGCCGTTCCGTCTGTTAACGTCCACAACGTAGATGGTCTGACGGCAAGGCCGGACGGGAACAATGTTTCGATGGACCGCGAAGGAATGCAACTGGCCAAGACGCAGTTGGAGTTTCGCGCCGGGGTCTCTCTGCTGAAAACAGAGTTCACGCGGGTGATGGATGCAATCCGTGCAGACAAATAGGAAATTGGAGGCGGCTGCGGAGCAGACGCTCAAGGTAGCGGGGCGATGAATTTATTTGGCGTGATGGACATTAGCGCTTCGGCGCTCCAGGCGGAGCGAGTGCGTGCGGAAGTAGTCGCAGCGAATATGGCCAACGCCGAGACCACCAGAACCGTTGACGGTGGACCATACCGGCGACAGCATGTCGTCTTCCAACAGACGTCCGGCGATGGATTCGCCTCGTCTTTGCTGGGAATGGGAGGATATGGAAATGCCAATATGGCTGGAGCTTCGCCTGCTGGATTTCGCGCGGGATTCGGGAGGGCAACTACTGCGGGAGGTGTGGAGGTCGCGGGAGTCTTGAGCGATCAGAGCGCGCCGCTTGAGCGATATGACCCGCAGCATCCGGATGCAGGGCCGAACGGGTACGTCGCGTTTCCCGACATCAACCCGCTGACCGAGATGGTCGACCTGATGGGCGCGACTCGGTCGTATGAAATGAATGCAACTGCTGTGCAAGCGGAAAAGAATATGGTCACATCTTCACTTGAGATATTGAAGTAGAGCGGTTGCAGAATCGAAGCATCGGAGGTGGATTGTGATTCATGGTCTTGTAGGCGGACTAAATGCGATCAATGCAGCAGTTGCAGGAAAATCATCCTCGACTCCGGCAGGTGCGCTCGGAGCGGCGATGCCATTTGATGGGGTATTTCGATCCATGGTGGAGCAGACCTCTGCACTCGATGCAAAAGCCTCGCAGGCAGTCACAGGCTTGCTGAGTGGACAAGGCGTTGAGATCCACGATGCGATGATTGCGACCGAAAAAGCAAATATGGCATTTGAACTCGCATTACAAGTTCGGAATAAGGCAGTAGGGGCGTATCAGCAGATGATGGGCATGCAGTTCTGAAGCGGGAAATCAGTGAAGTGAGAGTTGCTTTATGGCTGACGGCGCACAATTGGGAAAGATACCCGCACCCCAGGTCCGGGCGGGACCTGGTTCGGCACTAGAACGCATCACGTCCATGGCCGGAGATGCCCGCGGGCGCTTTATGGGAATGCCTCCCTCACGGCGTAACTGGATGGGCGCGTCGGCCTTGCTTGTCGCTGCAGCCTGCGCGGGGATGATGTGGTACGCGGCCAGACCAGATTGGCGAATACTCTTCTCCGGATTGGACGCCAAGGATACGCAACAGATAGCTCAGGAACTCTCGGCGGCAGGCATAGCGTTCCAGATGACGGAGGACAGCAGCGGCGTGGAGGTGAGCGCGGACCAACTGGATAAGGCGCGTATGGAGGTTGCAGCAAAAGGGATGCCCCAATCCGGTCGGATGGGGTTCGAACTCTTCGACAAGCCGAACTGGGTAGGGTCAGAGTTCGACGAAAAGGTCAATTACCAGCGCGCTCTTGAAGGGGAACTGGAACATACCATCGGCACACTTGCTGTAGTGCGATCGGCGCGGGTGCATGTTGTGCTTCCAAAAGATTCATTGTTTGGAGAAGGCGACCACGCTGCAAAGGCATCTGTTGTCCTTCAACTGCGACGCTCATTGATGCCGTCAGGACAAGCTGACGCGATCCGAAGCCTGATAGCTGGAGCAGTTGAGAATTTGAGCGCTTCTGACGTGACACTTGTGGATGCCGATGGACGGCTCAAGCTGACTCCTCCCGGTGCTGGGGAAGTTGGGGGCGATGCAGAGCGGGCTCTCGAAGACAAATTGGTAGCCATGCTGGAGCCTGCAGCGGGCGGCGGGAATGTGCATGTCAGCGTGAATGTGCTTTACGACCAGGGCAGTGAAGAGAAGACCGATGAGGTTTACGACCCAACTCAAGTGGCGCCGCTCAGTCTGCACAAGAGTGAACAATCAATGGGAATCAAGCCGCACGCCTCCGGTGTTCCAGGAACGGCAAGCAACACACCCGGGGCTACCGCTCCGGGCAGCTTGCAGGCAGCTGGGTCAGGCGCAGCAGCAGTCCCTCCACTGATGCAAACAGCGCGTGCAGGCGCACAGCCCGGTCGAGGTCAGAAAAATGCTGGGCTTCCGGTGTATCCGCAAAGCGGGTCACAGCCTGACGGTCAGATGATGACCGAAGAGACCAACAGTTACGCGGTCACTCGGCATGTCTTGCACTCCGAACAGGGCCCAGGACGAATAGAGCGTGTGACCGCCGCTATAGTGGTGAATGATCGGATGACAATGGACGGGACCGGCAAGCTCGCAAAGGCCATTTGGACACCGCGCAAACCGGAAGAGATGCAAAGACTTGAAAAACTGGCGCGGGCGGCGGTGGGATTCGATGCGGCGCGCGGGGATCAGGTCGTCATCGAAAATGTTGGCTTTTCGTCCAACGTCCGAGAAGCTAGTCCAGCCGGACTGGAGAAGTTGATGGATCAGACTGGCACCGTGTTACATGCGCAGCCTGGACTTCTAAAGACAGTGAGTTTCTTTACTCTCGGCCTGATTTTGGTGATGCTCGTGTTGAAACCGATGACACGCCAGATGATGACCGTGCTAAGCCAAACTTCTGTCGCATTGCCTGCGGGATCGGGTGGCACGGCGTCAGCGAGACCGACCCGTAGATCCACTGACGCAATGCCTCTTACCAGCGGCTCGAACGCTGCGTTTATTCCTCTCCAACGCCCAACCGACACTCAGGCAATCTATGAACACATCTCCGATCAAATCCGCAAGGAGCCGGCGCAGAGCACGCGGCTTCTGGAATCGTGGATCAATGCTCCTGCGGGACAGGAGCAATAATGGCGGCTCAGGCTATGCTCCAGCAACCGGCCGAGATGCCTCTTGGATTTACACCCACCGGGCTGCCCGGACTGCGCAAGGCGGCAATTTTGATGGTCGCGGTTGGTGATGATTTGGCAAAGATATTTTTTCAAAGTCTTTCAAACGGCGACGTGCAGCAAGTGACGGATGAGATCACCCGGCTGGGTGAGGTTCCGCAAGGGCAATTGACCCAGGTGCTCATGGAATTTTATGGGCTGCTGGAAACCGAGCAGTACATGGTGCGAGGCGGGCCTGACTACGCAACCCGGCTGTTGACGATGGCTTTCGGACCGGTGCGGGCCGCAGAAATGCTTCTCGAAGTGCGAGGGATGCGGGAGCGAACCCATGGCGATCTGGGGATGCTGCACAAGATGGATCCCCACCAGTTAAGCAAGTTTCTGGAGAACGAGCACCCTCAGACGGTGGCTCTTGTGCTTGCGCATTTAGACCCCAAGCGTGGCTCCGCGCTCCTTATGCATCTCGATGCCGGCTTGCGTGTCGACACCGTGCGCAGGCTTGCCGAGATGCGCCAGTTCTCACCTGAGATGGCAGAAAAGGTTGGCGTGATTCTGCACCGGCGGATGGAGGCTATGGGTTCAAATGGTCGGAGATCCTACGCAGGCTTCAAGGCAGTCGCCGATATGCTGAACCGGTTGGACATGGTCTCCAGCAAGACCATCATCGAGGCGATCGAAGTCGATGAGCCGAAGCTGGCAATCGGAATTCGCAACCTGATGTTTACCTTTGAAGACCTGCTAACGGTACCCGAGGCCAGCGTCCGCGAGCTCATAGCCGCTGTAGATAAACGCGTTCTGGCTTTGTCTCTGAAGGGAGCGAAGGAGAATTTGAAAGCACATCTGTTCAAGGCGATGAGCACTCGAGCAGTGGAAATGTTGAAGGACGATATGGAGGCGATGGGGCCGGTACGCACAAAGGAAGTTGCACGCGCTCAACAGGAACTGCTGGTCACGGCGCACTCGCTTGAAGCAGAGGGCAAGATCACATTAAAGCTGGAGGCCGATGATGAACTCGCCGTCTGATGTGAATGGAATTGGAGTTGCGTCCCGGAACACCTACCCGGTCGCCGCATACGGAGCCAGCACCTTGACCGCGTTTGTAATGCCCGAAAGTATTGTTGTTCCATGTGAGTTTCGCTGTTTGACAGGTGAAGATGTAAACCGAATGAATCAGTCGGACGAGTCACTAATCGGCAAGCGATTCGGAGCATACAGCAGCGGCATCCGCTCGGCAGGACAGTATTCCTGCGATGATGCCGGAGCGACGCAAACATTGCTTCTCAGTACGATCGATGCGGCACGACAAGAAGGATTTCAGCTGGGTGAATTACAAGGACGAAGCGGGGCGCGTACGCAGATGGAAGCTGAACTGACGCTCACCGTAGCCCAGGAGCGGCGCCGGTTGGCGGACTCTTTAGATCAATTCCGAGGCGTCAAAGACCTATACTTCGTCGAAGTGGAACAGGAGGTTGTGCGCCTCGCCTTGGCCATCGCGGCGCGCGTATTGCACCGCGAGGCGCAACTCGATCCTCTTCTGTTGACTGGCGTGGTTCGAGTAGCACTGGAGAAGATGGCAGATCGAAGCGGCGTGGTGATGCGTGTAATAGGTGCGGATGTGGCGGCATGGGAGGGCGCATTTCATGCGACGGAGGCGTCGGAACGACCCAAGGTGGTCGAGGATTCGCGGCTCGAACGTGGCGAATGTGTGCTCGAGACAAAGATGGGCACGGTAGAACTGGGAGTACACGTCCAGTTGGAAGAGATCGAGAAGGGCTTCTTCGATCTGTTGAATCACAGGCCTGTCGAGTGACAGAACACAGCTCACTTCAGCCTTACTTCGAACGGTTGGCTGAACGGCCGGCGTGGCGGTGGCACGGGCGCGTAGTCAAGGCTAACGGGCAGACGATTGAGTCCGAAGGGCCGCTATGTTCCGTCGGTGAGTGTTGCGAGATTGTCGACGCGGACGGTGCCAGGCACGAGGCGGAGGTGATCGGCTTTCGCGGCCCCCATGTGGTCGCGATGCCGCTCGCCGCCACCCAGGGTATTCGCTACGGAGACGCGCTTGCGGCACTTGGCGTGGTTCCACAGATGGCATTGAGCGAACACATGACCGGCCGGGTCCTGGATGCACTTGGGCGTCCGCTCGATGGACTCGCTCCGCTGAGGATCGGCGGCGCATGGCCGCTCGATGGAGTCGTGCCAAAAGCGATGGAGCGTGTTCCGATTCGTAAGCCCCTATCAACCGGGGTGCGGGTCCTGGATGGTTTGCTCACCGTTGGTCGCGGCCAACGCGTGGGAATCTTTGGCGGGTCAGGCGTGGGTAAGAGCACACTCATCGGAATGATGACCCGCAATACCGCGGCCGACTTGACCGTGGTGGGACTGGTGGGAGAGCGTGGCCGAGAAGTAAGAGAGTTTCTCGAGGATGCGCTGGGTGAAGAAGGTCGAAAACGGTCCGTAGTATTAGTGTCCACCTCAGACGAATCTCCGCTGCTACGTATGCGTGCCGCCCTTGCAGCCACTTCAGTTGCGGAATTCTATGCATCGCGCGGAAAACACGTTCTGCTCGTCCTGGACTCGCTGACTCGTTACGCGATGGCTGCGCGCGAAGTAGGTCTGGCCGCCGGCGAACCGCCCGCCAGCAAAGGGTATACGCCATCTGTCTTCTCACGGCTTGCGCGTCTGGTGGAGCGCGCCGGCAACTTCAATCAGGGCAGTGTGACTGCCTTCTATACAGTGCTGATGGAAGGCGACGATCAACAGGATCCGTTGGTGGACGCTGTCCGTTCGCTACTTGACGGACATATTGTTCTCTCGCGCGCCATGGCTGCCGAAGGATGGTATCCAGCGGTGAACGTACTGGATTCCATCAGCCGGCTTATGCCTGCGGTCACCTCTGTGGAGCATCGCACTAAGGCAGCTCTAGTAAGAAGGTTGATGGCGGCATATGCAAGGTCCGAAGACCTGGTACGAATTGGAGCGTACAAGGCAGGAGCCGACATTGAACTGGATCAAGCACTTGCCGCGCGGCCAATTCTCCGCGAATTCTTCACCCAGGAGTTCGGCGAGCGAGTCAGCCTGGCGGACTGCATCTCCCAACTACAGGCGCTCGAGATCGGCATATGAGCCTAAGGGCACAGCGCTTGCAACGTCTGCTTGCAATCCGGAAGCTGAGTGAGGATCTGGATCGCCGAGCTCTGAAGCAGGCGTTTGCTTCCCTGGCCCAGGTTGGGGCTGGCCTTCAACGGCAGCAGACAGCTTTGGCAGAATCGAAGTTAGCGGGCCGTGCAGCATTGGCTTCCGGTGATAGGGGTGAGTGGCTGATGGCGGACGCGCAGGGCGAAGTTTCCGGATGGAACCTCGGTAGGCTGCGAACCCTGCTGAGTGCGCGTGTAAGTTACGCGTCCGAAGCCACACAGAAGTTCCTGGAAAGCAGGCGTGAGCATGAAATGGTGAAGCAGGTCATTGACGATGCCCACCGAGTGGCACGAAACGAAGAAGAGCGTAATACGCAGTCGGCGACCGACGACTGGTTCCTTAGCCGCCGCAAACGCCCGACAGATTAGATCGAATCACCGCGGCTGAGTCGCGCCCACAAGTAGCACCCTAAAACGGGATCGCTATGCCCCGCTATGAGTGGTTGACGGTTCGAAATATGAGCGGCTCCTAATCGGATCTGCTGTTTGCTCGATGAGTTTGGTCGTTAAAGTGCTTTGTCCCAGGTGTCGAGGGCTCGACCGATGCAGGCACCGCAAATAACGACCATGGAAACCAGTCCGGCCGCAATGCCGTCGAAGATGAGTGTTTCGACGCGATCTTCAACTTTGATGGAAGGGTTCAGTCTGGGGTGGCATAGAGAAATCCTTGCGGCCAGAAGCCTGTCAGCGTCAGGTCTTGTGACAGCAAAAACCGCTCCCGAAGATTCAGCCCCGAGCAAGAATAGTTTGAGTTTGCTGAGCGCCGCGAAAGCAGGCGAAAGCGCTTCTGCTGGGAAAGCAGAAGACTCGACACCAGCCGCGCAAAATCAAATTACCCCCCTTCCACCGGAGCCGAACACAGTCGTGCCGCCGGATGCAGCTATTGCTGATATACCCACTGCACATGCAAATGCTGGCAGAGCTGCAACAGTCGTCACTGAGACAGCGTCTTCGAACGCAAATGTTGAGACGAAGAAGGGGGCGATGGCCAACTCTGCGGAGGTCGTGAATCCTCAGGTTGTGACATTTACCGATGTTATAGCCGCGCCAACTCGAGTCGAAGGTGCCTGCTCTGCCCCGACTTACGGAGTGGATGTACTGCAGAATCAGGGGAGGAAGAACTCCGGATCAGCGAAAACGGTGTTGCCAACGCTGAAGCCGGACCGGGCTTCTGAATGCGCCGAGACTGTAAATAGCACTGCCGCAAAACCCAGCTTGGGGTCAGTTGAAAGCCTCCTGTCGAAGCCGGCTAAGTTGATAGCCAAGTCTGCAATAGTTCCGTCGCCTTGCCAGGATCGAGAGGCCGCGGCTTCTCCGGTACCGAGTAAGAACGAAATTGGTCTCACCCCGATCCCTGAAGCGGCACCCTCGACTCTGAGTGGTTCGCATCTTTATCAGCAATTGGATTCAAGTGCCTTGACCCAGACAATTGCGCCGAATCATGCAACGTTGTCATCCGCGCGTGTTGATCTTCAACTCTTTGAAACAAATGTGCTCGACGCTGCCGGAGTCAAAAGCCTGCACTTCGTGCCTTCTGTAATGCCGACCCAATTGGACGTCGGAGTCCTGGATGGTATCCACGGCTGGCTGCGGATACGCGCCGAGTTGGGCCCCGGGGGAGACGTTATCGCCTCGCTCACTGCAAGCGCTCTTGCTCATGACTCACTCAGGGGCAGTCTTCCGGAGATGGTCAAGTATCTAGGAACCGAGGCAATCAGTGTGACTGATCTTTCCGTTCACCGCTTTGCAGCAAGTGCAAATAGTACGTTCGCCGATGCCACAACCAGCCAACAGAGCGGAGACACCCGGGGCCATGATCCAAGGGGCGAGACAACGAACGTCGATGGAGGGGATCACAAACATCAGCAAGCTCATGGCGATTCGCCTGCGACTCGCTCCACACCGACCAACACGAGTGGGATCGGTGATGACGACGATCTCGCTACGGATAGGTCGGTTGAAGAAATGCAAAGAATTTCTCGCGAGGCAATTGGGCAAACATGGCCATTCGGAGTTCGGGCTGGCACCAACGGAAGCTGGTTGAGTGTTTGTGCATGAACGGAGCCAGTCAAGTCCTGCCGCCAGGAAGACAACAGATTCATGGGTTGCAACAAGTGAAAGAGGATAATCATGCAGAATATTCCGCAAATCGTAGCAACCGTTCCACAGGTAGCAAGTTCAGCCGCTAGCGTGGCAGGCGCCCTCGCTCGGCCAAGGGTGTCATCGCACGCCGCTACCGAAAACACCGGGAGTACAACTTCTTCAACGTCGATCGACAGCGCGACCGTAACAGCAAACGATTTTCTGACTCTGCTAGTCGCGGAAATGAAGAATCAGGACCCGACCAAGCCCACAGACCCAACCGCATACATCTCCCAGATGGTAGGCGTGAACAGCCTGCAGCAGTTGATTGGGATTAATAAGGGCATTACGACACTGAATACGGCGACGGGCGCGACTGGCAATCCTTCAGCGAACGCCGTCGGCGGCACAGCCTCATCACAATAATTTCTCAGCGATAACACAAGGGGTTCGGAAATGCCATCTTTTTCAATTGCACTTACAGGACTTGAGGCGAACTCGGTCGCGCTCAATACGATCGGAAACAATCTCGCGAATCTCAACACCACTGCCTTCAAAGGTCAAACGACAAGCTTCTCCGACTTGTTCTATCAAAACATCGGGAACACGGGTTCCGGGAATGCGCTCCAGGTGGGTCTGGGTACGCAAGTTGCCGGGACGAACACCAACTTCACCGGGGGCTCGCTGGCTACCACGACCAATGCAACCGACATGGCTCTCAATGGCAGCGGCTTTTTTGTGGTTAACCATCAGGGCATCCAGCAACTGACACGCGCCGGAAATTTCCAACTGGATCAGAGCGGCAATCTCACCACAACCGGCGGAGATAGCGTCATGGGATATGCCGCGGCCAATGGCGTCGTCAATACCAACACGCCGCTCACGGCGCTACAGATTCCAGTCGACGCAACTCAGGGGGCACAGGCCACGCAGAACTTCGGGTTTACGGGCAACCTGGATGCTGCGACGGCAATCGGTGGGCCGTTCTCGACCACCATCACGATGTACGACTCCCTTGGAACCAGCCATGCGGTATCGGTGAACTTTACCAAGACAGCGGACAATACATGGAATTACGTGATTTCCATGCCGCCAGGTGATATGACGACGGGAAGCATACCGGTAAACACGACTGGCACGTTGACCTTCAACTCGTCGGGCGCTCTTGTGACTCCCGCAGCAAACGTAGCAGGCATAACTTTTCCGGGAATGTCGGACGGCGCGAGCGCAATGACGTTCAATTGGAAACTTTATAGCTCAAGCGGAGCACCACAGATTGGACAGACGGTAGGCACATCCACTGCGACCACGAGCAATCAGGACGGCTTCGCAAGCGGCTCGTACAAGGATTTCTCGGTAAACTCGGCGGGAGTGATCTCGGCTTCATTCTCGAACGGCCAGACTCAGACTGTCGGTCAGATCGCGGTCGCCTCGGTGACCAACGTTGAGGGCCTCACCATCGAAGGTGGCAACAACTACCAGACGACAGCGGCATCAGGTGCGGCGACAGTGGGCGCGCCGGGCGCGGGTGGACGCGGTTCCATCAAAGACGACACCTTGGAACAGTCGAACGTAGACATCTCGACCGAGTTTGCAAACCTGATCGTTACGCAACGAGCGTTCGAAGCGAACTCAAAGACGGTGACAACGTTTGATACGGTGACACAGGAGACCATTAATATGATCCGCTAGCGATCTATAGGGACGTGGATGGTGGTCACCCTGAAGGACCGTGATGCTTTTGCCGGCAGCGCGGTCCAATCCGATGTGAAAGATCGCTAATGTAGCTCCAGGATTGTTGGCCTGACTCGTGCACCAATTAGGTTATGGCTGACATGAATACACAGGTGATTGCTAATGCAAGCAGCGGCAGAGAGATAGCCGCTATCGGCCAGTCTGCATTGCCAGCGCACTCCATCCCGCCCATGGAAGAACATCTCGCGTGGCCGATGATTGCGCGTCTTCCGGTGATGCTCGCGGTCAGCATTCCATTACGTGGATTCAAGGTAAGTGGTCTGCTTGGCCTTCGTTGCGGCCAGACCGTGGTAAGTATTTGGAAATCGTCGGAAGACGTGCCGCTAAATGTCGGACCGCTTCAGATAGGTTGGGGCGAGTTCGAGGTAGTAGAACAGCGCATGGCTCTGCGATTGACAAGACTGGCATAGGACCATGTCGAGAGCTACGGCTGAAACGTTGCCCAGGAAAGCAGACCATCCAATGTTGAAAAGTACTGGCACCGAAACGGAAATCAAAGAGGCAAGCAACACACAGCCCGGCCATGAGGCTTCGCTATTGGTATGGATTCAGAAAGTCCTCACCAGCGGTCTTGGAAACCTCGGGAGAGCTCGTACAGACAAGAGAATGCATCTGATCGAAACCCTGCAGCTCGGTGGCAAACGTCAATTGATGCTGGTGAAATGCGATGGTATGGAATATCTAGTTGGGGCCGGCGGCGACAGTGTCCATTCGATCGTGGAGCTGAGCCCTCAACACTTTAGAAGCACAGGATCGCGCTTAATCGGCGAAGTCAGGCCCCACTCACATCAGGTGATCAAATCTCCGTGCGAGCCGTCCCAATCAGGCTGGAGCCAATGAACCCTTGTCGAATCTGGCCAAAATCGATGATGTTCACGGTCGTTACCGCGATACTGGCGCTGCTCGTATCCCCAAGGGCTGCCTCGTGCCAAAGCGACCAGCAATCTGCTCCCACTTCCTCGGCGGTCGCCCAAGCCTTCTGGGCCAATCGTGCGTCACGTGACGTGGGAAAGCCTGTTCGGGTGGCAATCTCCGCAGGCGCCAAGCGTGGTTCACTCGTCGCTGCAAAGAAGCCCTTGCCCGCTGTCCCGGCTCCGGTTGCCCCTCCTTTGGGGTTCGACAGCATAGCCGGCCAGTTGAATAGTGGCCAGAGCGTGCCGTGGTCGATCGTCATTGGCCTTACGCTGCTGACTCTTCTGCCAGCATTACTTCTTTCGATGACGCCCATGGTCAGGCTGTTGGTGGTCTTTCACTTCCTGCGCCAGGCGCTTGGCACGCAAACCGCTCCATCCAATCAGGTCTTGATGGGGCTTGGTTTGATGATGACGTGGTTTCTCATGCAACCTGTCATGTTACAAGTTGACCAGCAAGCCCTGGCTCCATATCGCTCTGGAACCATAACCGGGGAACAAGCTTTGGAGTTAGGGGCAGCACCTGTCAAGAGTTACATGCTGCGATATGCACGGGTAAAAGATCTCTCGCTCTTCGCATCCGCAGGGATGGCCACCAGACCGAAGACGGCTCAGGATCTACCAATGCAAGTTGTGGTCCCGGCCTACATGCTCAGCGAGTTGAAGGCAGGATTTCAGATCGGCGCCGTGCTCTTCCTGCCATTCTTGCTGGTGGATCTTGCAATTGCGAGCATTACCACCTCAGTTGGCATGATGCAGCTGCCGCCGGTCGTGATCTCGACTCCAGTAAAAATTCTGCTGTTTGTGATGGTAGATGGATGGAACCTTCTGGCAGGTTCACTGCTGAAAAGCTTCTAGAAAGGATGACCGGATATGGGACCTGACATGGCAGCCGAAATTGCGCGAAAGCTGCTGATCGAAGCGATGATAATCAGTGCTCCCGTACTCATTGCCGCATGCCTTATCAGTGTGCTTCTAAGCGTCCTACAGACTCTCACTAGCGTACAAGAGCAAACTCTCACCGTTGTGCCGCGTCTGCTTGTGGTCTTTGTCGTCACCGTCGTGACCATGCCATGGCTGGTTGGCCGCTTGGTCAACTACACCATAGGGCTGTGGACCGACTTCCACCGGTATCTGGGATAAGCGAAACCTATGCAGCTTCAGGACGCAGCGACGATGTTGACGGGCAGGCAGCTTGCGGACTGGCCAAGGTACCTCTCAGCAGGTGTGCTCGTCATGGTGCGCATTAGCGGTCTGATGGTGTTCGCTCCGATGTTCTCTTCGGCAGCCATCGCGCCACGCATCAAGGCGGGTTTTGTTATCGCAATAACAGTATTGCTTGCCCCAGTTGTGGGAACCCTGCCACACGCGCGTGTCGAGTTAGACATGGCGAGCCTGCTTGGAGAACTAGCGGTTGGCCTCACGTTCGGATTCGCACTGAGCCTCATCCTCGAAACACTGATGTTTGCGGGGCAGATGCTTGGAATGGAGTTCAGTTTCTCCCTGGTCAACCTGATGGATCCGAACAGCAATATTCAAACACCAGTGCTGGGCCAGTTACTGAGTTGGCTTGGACTGCTGGTGCTGATCGGCGCTGGGCTAGACCGTTCGCTACTGGCTGCCGTAATGCGCAGTTTTGCGGTGGTCCCGGTGGGCCAGGCTGTAATGAAGGCAGAGACCGGTGTTGCACTTGCAGCAATGACCGGTGGCGTGTTTCTTGCTGGCCTGCAACTTGCGGCCCCTGTCATTGCAGCAGCTCTCACTGTGGAAATTGTAGTAGCGCTGGTTGGAAAGCTCTCGCCCCAACTCCCTGTAATGGTGGTGAGCATTCCACTCAAAACACTCGCCTCGTACGCCGTGCTGATTGGATCACTCGCGGTCTGGCCCGCCTGGATCGAGCGGCATTTCAGTGCTCTGCTGGATCAGGCAGCAAAGCTGGTGGCATCGTGAGCGAAAAGGGTACAGAGCAGGCAACCGAGCAGCGCAAGGAAAAAGCACGCAAAAAAGGTGACGTAGTCCGCAGTCGCGAACTTATGAGCTCCATGTCAATGCTGGTGGGAGTACTGATGCTTGGAACTATGACGAAACAGTTCCTCTCCGCGTGGGATGGGGCTTACGTGCGCAGTCTAAAGCTGGGTATAGGGGACTTGCAGGAGGTCGGCATGGATCGTGTTCTGATGCTGCAGGGAATGAAGATTCTCTTGCCGTCACTCTTGCCGGTAGGGCTTATCCTCGTTGCCAGTTTCACCGCAACCCTTGCGGCAGGTGTGGGCCAGTCGGGTGGTCTGCAGATTCACGGCGAATCCATGGGCTTTAAGATCGAACGGCTGAACCCTATAACAAATCTCGGAAATATCTTTAGCCTTCGTTCCGTGACTCGTCTGGTGAAGTCATTGCTCCCCGCGGCAGTCGTGATCGCGCTCGGAATCAAAGCGCTCAAAGCACTCATTCTCCCGATGCCGGTCATGAGCACAGCACGCTTGCCCGCCACTTTAGACGCATGCTTTGGACTGGCGGTGAAGACGGCATGGGTGATGGTGGCGTGGTCCGCGTTGGACTACGCGATGGAGCGGGTGGCGTGGAACAAGAAGTTGCGCATGAGCAAGCAGGAGATGCGCGACGAAATCAAGGAAACGATGGGCAATCCGCAGGTCAAGGGACGAATTCGCAGAATTCAAAATGCGATGCGTCGCCGCAAGGTGAAAGCCGACGTATCGCGCGCAAGCGTTGTGATCACCAACCCGACACATTACGCAGTCGCGCTTGAGTTCAGCTTCGAGTCGATGTTAGCGCCCACGGTCCTCGTCAAAGGGCGCAATCTGCATGCATACAAAATACGCGAGGAGGCGCGCTGGGCGGGCGTTCCGATCATCGAAAACCCTCCCTTGGCCCGATCCCTCTACAAGTCTGTGGACGAAGGACAATCAATCCCATACGAACTATACGCGGCGGTAGCGGGAATATTAGCCTTCCTGTATCGCCAGCAAGTCGAGAAGGCTGCTCGCGATCGCAAGGCAGCCGATGAGTCGGCGAAGGCGCACACTTTGCGACCGGCACCCGTCCACCTCGCCGGAGGAGTACGCTGACCACGAAATCTACATCCTCTACAGTTGGCTGGACCAAGGCGAAACGCAACGCGCTGCTTCTTCCGATCGTAGCAATCAGCATGGTATTCGTCATGCTGATTCCGGTGCCAAGCTTCGTGCTGGACGTCCTCCTGGTAGCCTCGATGACGGCCTCTGTCATCGTCTTCCTCACTGCGATCCAGGTACGACGCGCAGTTGATTTCAGCGTCTTTCCCACCTTATTGCTCCTGCTCACCCTGTTCCGTCTGTCCCTCAACATCGCGTCCAGCCGGAGAATCCTGCTGCACGGTCACGAGGGTACGCACGCGGCCGGCAGCATGATTGAGTCATTTGGACAGTTTGTCGTAGGAGGGAATTATGTAGTCGGTTTCGTCCTGTTTCTAGCGCTCATTGCGATCCAGTTTCTCGTCGTCAGTCACGGTGCGGTGAGGACCGCCGAAGTTACCGCTAGATTCACCCTTGACGCTCTCCCAGGCAAGCAGATGGCTATCGACGCCGACATGAACGCTGGCCTGATCGATGAACATGGAGCACGGCGGCGGCGTGAGGCGATCGCTCGCGAAGCGGAGTTTTACGGTGCCATGGATGGAGCCGCGAAGTTCAACCAGAGAGATTCGCTGGCGACTATTCTGATTACCGCGATCAACATCGTTGCCGGCCTTGCGATCGGCGTGCTGCAACAAGGCACCGACCTGATGACAGCAGTGAAGACCTATACGATCCTTACCGTCGGCGATGGTCTTGTCACCATGATTCCGAGCCTGCTGGTAACGGTTGCGGGCGGAATGGTGCTGACTCGGGCTTCGTCGTCAGGGCAACTCGACGACGAATTGCGAACGCAATTGTTCGCACGCCGGAATACGTTATGGATAGCATGCGGCGTCCTTGTGGTTCTGTCTCTGGTTCCCGGAATGCCAACACTGGCTTTCCTTCTGATGGCAGGTGGGGTCGGGATGATAGCGCGTCGAATCCCGGAAGAGAGTACGTCAGATGAGGCAGCAGAGATTCTGTCCGGTAGCACTAAGACGGTCGCCGTCGCAGGAGTGACTCCAGGCGATAACCTGGCCGGCTTGCTGAAGATGGATGAGCTGACGCTTGAGATCGGGTTCCAGTTGATCTCACTCGTGGACGAGAAACAGGGAGGCCAGATGTTGAACCGTGTCCGGGGCTTACGCCGCCACTTAGCCACGGAACTGGGCTTCATCGTGCCACCGGTCCACATCGCCGACAATCTGCGACTCAATCCGAGGGAGTATGTGTTTTCATTACGTGGCATCGAGATTGGTAGATGGCAGACCGAGCAGAACTGCGTGCTCGCAGTTAATGGAGACCCCACCGCTCGGCCAATCGCTGGGATCGTCACTCATGAACCCGCGTTCGGCGTGGCCGCCCGCTGGATTGCCCCGGGCCTCGAGGAGCAGGCCATGGCGGCGGGGTATTCTGTGGTCGATCAGACAACGGTCATCGCAACCCATGTCGGCGAACTAATTCGCAAGCATGCGCATGAGCTGCTCGGGCGTCAGGAGGTCAAGCGATTGCTGGACACGATGAACGAGAGCCATCCCAAGTTGGTCGAGGAACTCGTGCCAAAACTGATGACGCTGGGCGAGGTCCAGAAAGTTTTGCAACAACTCCTGCAAGAGCAGGTTTCCATCCGCGACCTGGGAGCAATTCTCGACGTCCTTGTCGACGCGGCGCAGATATCGAAGAATACGGTACATCTGGTGGAGACAGTTCGCCAGGCTCTCGGCCGCGCACTTGTGCATTCTTTGCTCGACCCAGAGGGTGGCCTGCGTGTGCTTGTACTCGCCTCGGCGCTCGAACAGGAGATTGTCGCAACTTTTGACCCGGAGAGCGGCTTGCGTCTGTTGGGCGATGGTGCCAAAACTGCTCCGGCTGCCTTCCTGCGCAAGATCGTGGAATCTGTTAAGCGTCTCACCGGAGGCGGCCCAACAACGGCCCTTCCTGTGCTCCTGATACCAAGTCCGGCGCGATATCACATGCGGCGTTGGCTGGAGCCTTTCCTTCCTGGAGTGACGGTGTTGTCCCCAGCAGAGATCCCGCCCGTAGTGAGAGTAAAGAGCATTGGCACGATTGGTTGAAGAAGCGGATGTTTCGGGCTGACTAGGTAGTAAACGGAGGGAAGATGGAGAAGCATCTGGAACAGGACGAGATCGACTCAATGTTTGCGGTGGCTCGGGAAGCCGTGGAGAAAGAGCAGGAGCAAGCGGCGACCGTGAGCACAAGTTCCGAACCGCAACATAAGGCAGAGCCGTACAATTTCAGTCGCGCCGGACAGATCAGCAATGACCAAATGCAGGCGATAAGCACGGTGAACGATTTATTTGCCCGTAACCTGACACACAACCTCGGCGCGTGGCTTCGTACTCGGTTTGAGGTCACTCTCGCCTCAGCCGAACAAATGATGTATTCAGAGTTTACGGAACGAATTCCTGATCCGGCCTACGTCTGTTCTGCCCGGTTAGAGCCTCTCGATGTGATGGGCGCTTTGCAGTTAGACCTGTCGATGGCGCCACCGATTGTCGACCTGCTGCTCGGAGGGGTAGGACGTGCGGGCGCATTGAGAGAGCCCACGGACATCGAGGACGCGATCCTTTTCTCAGTCATGGAAATTATTCTGCGCGAACTAAACCTTGCGTGGCAACCGGTGGGTCTCACATTTGCGCTCGACAAGCGGGAGATGGAAGCCCAGGTTTTGCGTTTGATGCCGGGTACGGAAAAAGTTCTATGCGTCAGCTTCGAAATACGCATGCCCGAGGCCCAGGGTTCGTTGAATCTATGCCTGCCCGCAGTTGTCCTGAATACGATTCTTCGCAGGCTGATTGCAGATCGCGATCGGCCCCGGCGCAGATCGTTGGAGGCGCGCGCGAGAATGAGCCTGCTGATGGCCGAGGCACAATTCGGCGGAGTGCTCCAATTTCCCCCCATGCGTTTGAACGCTGGTGACCTGGCGGCCCTCACCCCGGGCAAAGTGTTGAGGCTGCCTCTTCCACGTCACTCCAATGCCGAGTTTCGTGTCGGCGGGCTGCCTCTGTTTCGAGCTCTTCCCGTGTGCTCTGGCGAGCATCGCGGAGCCCAGGTCAAGGGTCATGCCATGGACGCGGAAGTGCGGTCCTTGCAATAAATCGTGTGGTAGCCATAGTTCTTGCCATATGGTGCGCGGCCTATTGATCACCCGACTACGAGGGAGTTGCTATGAACGAAACTAATTCGGAACACGAACCAGGAGCGGAAACGCCCACTGTCTCTGCGCGCGATCTCCTCATGGAGATCGAACTGGATGCAACCCTGCAGTTCGGCTCCCGAGAGCTAGCCCTGAAGGATGTACTTGCACTCGGGCTGGGAGACGTACTTGAGCTGAATCGACATGTCAACGAGCCGGTGGACCTTGTGGTTGGCGATAGGATCGTAGCTCGGGGCGAGGTTGTCATCGTAGAAGGAAACTTCGCCCTGCTCGTCAGCGAAGTCGCTGAACCGCAGCTACGGCTAGAGACCATCCGCTGCTTGTTCTAGGCTTATCGAGGCGGGCATGGGCAAGAACTTGAGTTTGAACCCGGGACAGCAAATAGCGAACGAGTTGCGTGCGTTCACCGATCAGCATCGAACGCACCAGTTCGGGCATGGACGCGCACAGTGTGGCAATCCAAACTGCTCGCGAAGTTGGCTTGCTATCTTGAAAGATTCCCGCAGGCCGATGTTCGAAGGAAGGTGGGGTTGTTGCACCGCATGTGTGGGAGCACTTGTGAACGCAGCGATTCGCCGGGAGTCAGGACACGACGAAGCTCCTCCCGATCAGGGTGGGCATCGCCACCGTATGCCACTTGGTTTGATTCTGCTGGCCCAGGGACGGATTACCAATAGTGAGCTGCAACATGCGCTCGATCTGCAGCGGCGTGCGAAAAGTGGCCGCATCGGCGATTGGCTGATCCAAGAATGTGGTCTTACACAGGGCGATATTACGCGCGCATTGAGCGTCCAGTGGCAATGCCCGGTCTTAACAATGGAGGGATTCAATCCGGAAGCGATGGCGCTGGCCGTACCCAGGCTGCTTACGCAGACCTTGGGAATCGTGCCCATCCGTATCGCGGGGAAGCAAATCTTATACCTGGCGTTTGCCTACCAGCTGGACGCTTCCGCAGCCTTCGCGATGGGGCGCATGAGCGGGCTCAACGTGCAGAGCGGCCTGACCGACCCGGTCGAGTGGGCGGGGGCACGGCAACGTTTATGTGCGTGCGACGGCATTGAAGCTACGTTTGAGTCGGTTGTGGACATGGACTCAATGTCGAGGAACATAGAGTCGGCAATTGCCGTCATGCAGCCGAGAGCATCGCGTCTAGTGCGGACACACCAGTTCTACTGGCTTCGGATGTGGCTTGAGAGCGGCGCAATGACCAATCGCGAAGGAGGCGTCCCCGTAACAAGAGAAGACGTCGCCGACCGAATCTACGTATTGTCATCGGAACAGTGAACACGCTCTAACATTGCAACCCGCTCGATGGCATGTGACGTGCACTCACCCACATTATGGACAGTGGGCTCTATGCCGCTTACACCGGTTTACTGGCGCGCACCCAGGCGCTTGATACCGCAGCTAACAATCTCGCCAATGCCGGCACCGTAGGCTTTCGTGCCCAGCGCGATTACTTCCGCAGCGCGCTTGCAGGGATTGACGAAGAGACCTCGGCCTCACAGGTTGGTGGCGCAGTCAATAACTTTGGTGTGCTGGGAGGGAATGTCATCGACCAGAGTCAGGGCGCGGTAACAGCGACGGGCAACCCACTTGATCTCGCGCTGAATGGCCCTGGTTTCTTCGCGATTCAAACAAGTCAAGGAGTGCAGTACACCCGAGACGGAGGCTTTACACATTCCGGTACCGGCGTCCTGCAAACGGCTCAGGGAGAGCCCGTGTTGGACGCCATCGGCCAGCCGATCACGATTCCGACGGGAACTATTAACGTCGGGCCCGATGGGAGCATCTCGGTCACCACCGCCGAGGGAAGCGCTATCGCCGGCAAGGTGGGGGTCTTTGGATTTACCACGGATACGGCTTTGATCGCCCTTGGAACAAACCGCTTCGCCGCGCCAGTGGGAGCGCAGCCGACAGTCGTCGATGCGGCGGTGGAGCAGGGCTCGCTTGAAGGCGCGAACCTTGACACGGTTCACGGCACCATGCAACTCATTCTGGTCCAGCGCCAGGCAGAGATGATGCAGAAGGCTTTGAGTGTATTCAACAATGACTTCGACAAGACAGCGGCGGAAGAATTGGGCCGCGTGTAGACCCCGCAACAACGGCAGGGAAGGAGCACCGATGATACGAGCTTTATATACGGCAGCGAGCGGGATGAGCGCGCAGCAGGCAAATCTGGATACGGTAGCCAATAATCTTGCGAACTCAGCGACAGCCGGATTTCGCAGCCGCAAAATGCAATTCGAGGACATGATCTACCAAAATCTTGTAGTCCCTGGATCGGCGGCCAGCACATCGACAACCTCAGCTGGCCTCCAAATTGGACTGGGCACTAAGTCCACTTCGAGTGAGGTCATTATGACTCAGGGTGATTTCAACCAGACCGGCAACACACTCGACCTCGCGATCCAGGGTGCTGGCTTCTTTCAGGTGCAGCTTCCAAACGGGACCTTGGGCTATACGCGGGACGGAAATTTCGCCATGAACAATGCCGGGACAATGGTCGATTCGCATGGTGATCAGCTGCTTCCTGCGCTGACCATTCCTGCAAACGCGACGTCCGTGTCGATCTCGCAGTACGGCGTAGTGACAGCCACCCTGCCCGGTCAAACAGTATCCAGCCAATTGGGCACAATTCAGTTGGCGACCTTTCCCAATCCGGGTGGGCTCAATTCGCTGGGCGGTAATCTGCTCCAGCCGACATCAGCATCCGGTAATGCGATCACCGACACGCCTGGCGGCAGCAGCGGAATGGGAACGTTGCAGCAGGGTTTTCTCGAGAACTCGAATGTCGACGTGGTTGCAGAATTTGTGAACATGATTCTGGCGCAGCGTGCCTACGAAAGCAATTCAAAGGTCGTCCACGTAGCCGACGATATGTATCAACAGATCAACGGAATGATCCGCTGAGGAAAATGATGATGCATCCACCCGCATCCGCAAAGCCTAACCGATTCGACATCAACGCAATCTGCGCGATCGTTTTCGCGTGCACTGTCGCCCTGTCGTGTGGGTCGGCATTCGCGCAGGACGCAGCAGTCTGCGAACATGGTTATCGCATTATCGCCCGCAGGTGGGATGCGGTACTTCGGACGAATTGGGAGATGCGCCAGGATTGCGCGCATCCTGATTGGCCCGCGCGGCTGGCCTCCGTCGCCGCGATTGCAGCTGGTCCGATATCGATTAGCAGGCTTGCCACGCAAAATGAATCGGTTGCTTTGATCCAGCCACTGCTCGTGCGTGCTGGAGATCAGGTTCAGCTGTGGATGGAGGATGGGCCTGTGCGCATCGAGATGAGCGGCGTAGCCGAGCAATCAGCTCACAACGGAGGACATATCATCGTCCGCACTACGCGACAGTCCGACGATGCGGGACTGACAGTCCAACGCATTCCCGGAATCGTACGGGGTGCCGGAGACGTGGAGATGCAGCGATGAATACTGCAATTAAAACTCTCGGTTGTATTAACTCACTGTTGCTACTGTTGTCATCTTGCACGGCACAGGCACCCATGGTGACAACTGCCAGCAACGATCCCCATGCAAAGCTTCTAATCTCAAGCAGTGATCCGGCAGCCTCGTCGCTCGAGGCATATCTGATACAGGTGCGGTTGGACAACAAGGCAGTGCAGGCGTCTCCCGGTGCTATCTGGACGGATGCGGGCAGGCTGACGCGCATGTCGACTGACGTACGCGCGATGCGTCCTCACGACCTCATCTCCGTGGTCGTCTCCGAAAGCCTGGCCGCATCGACGGACGGTACAGTTAAGAACTCGCGTGCATCCAATGCGGCATCAAGCATATCGGGGCTCGTTGGAACTCTTCATACCGCCAACGCACTGCAGAATCTCATCAATCAGAACTCCGCGGCAGGTTTAAGCGCGCAGGGAACCAGCGCCACTAACTCCAGCCTGACGACAACCTTCGGCGGGCAGGTCGTCGAGGTACTTCCGAACGGAATGTTGGTGATTGAAGCAGCGCGGCAGGTCGAGTTCTCTCAGCAGACGCAGACCATCGTGCTCCGAGGCCTGGTGCGACCAGAGGACATCTCGCAACAAAATCAGGTGCTATCAACCGCGATTTCAAGCATGGAGCTGCAGGTACGAGGCAAGGGAATCGTCAACGACTACACGCATCGGCAGAACCTACTGGTGCGCTTGCTTCAGCGGGTGCTGGTGTTCTAGTGCAGTGGGGGAATGTTCGTGATGAGGAGCCGGAACCGACAACTCAACTATGGTGCAGCAATGCTGCGAATCACGTTTGCGCTACTCATGGTCACTGCCTTAGGGCTCTGGGCAGAAGGTCCTCTCCAGCGCGAGGCACGTATCAAAGACATTGCGACGGTGCAGGGGATTCGCGACAACCAGCTAGTGGGCTATGGCATAGTAGTCGGTTTGCATGGCACGGGCGACAGCCAGCAGACTGGGTTTTCCACTCAAACCCTAGCCTCGATGCTGCTGCGTATGGGCGTCAGCGTGCCTGCGACGGGGATCCGGGTGCAGAACCTGGCTGCTGTTTTTGTGTCCGCAACATTGCCTCCATTTGCGCGGCCTGGCGCAAAGATAGACATAACGGCTTCGTCCGCCGGGGATGCCGGCAGTCTGGAAGGAGGCGTGCTTTTAATGACGCCTCTCTATGGGGCAGACGGAAAAATTTACGCGCAAGCCCAAGGCCCGCTGGTTGTCGGGGGTTATTCAATTAGCGTCAATGGGAACACCAAGCAATTCAATCACCCGACCACGGCGCGAGTGCCCCTGGGGGCAATGGTCGAGATGGGAATTCCTGTTCTGCTGACTGGCGCCGATAGCGTTTTGCTACTGCTAAACGAGGATGACTTCAAGAGTGCGGAGGCAGTAGCCGCAGGCATCGACAAGGAACTGTCCAGGGGCGTAGCTCGCGTCGTCGACAGCCGTACTGTAGAGATTCATCTGTCACCAGGCGAGGATGTGCCCGAACTGCTGGCCCGAGTGGAAGCCATCGAGGTCCCGTTTTATCCGCACGCGAAAGTCATCGTAAACGAGCGCACTGGAACAGTCGTGATAGGCGGATCAGTAGTACTGCAGCCAGTCTCGATCCTTCATGGCGGCTTTTCTGTCAACATCGTGACCGAATTTCAAGTCTCACAGCCTGGCCCATTTTCGTCAGGAACAACTGAGAACGTGCCGCAAACACGCGTCGACGCAAGAGACAAGCCAGTGAATCGGATTGAGTTGAAGCAGGGAGCGACGGTAGACGACCTTGTACGTAGCCTGCAAACTATAGGCGCGTCGGCACGCGACGTCATATCGATCCTTCAAGCAATGAAGTCTGCCGGCGCCCTCGAAGCAGAGATGGAGGTGCAATGAACTTTACAATCGCCAGAGGTGGAACTCCGTCACCAATTACCGCGGGAACCCCAGCCGCAGCGGCACATCGCAAGCTCATCGATGCTGCTCAGCAGTTTGAAGGCATGTTGTTGCAGGAAATGCTCAAGCCGATGAAGGAGCACGGCTTCTGTCAACAAGAAGACGAGGGCAATAGTGATGGCAAAGACGCAGGCAGCGGCTTTGGAGAAACGCTGAAGAGTTTTGCAACAGAGACGATGGCAACCGCCATCGCCAGGGGCGGCGGCCTTGGCATTGCAAAACGCGTGGTGGAACAGGTGGAAAGCGAGAGAGCCTCACATCAACGAATTGCTGAACCCGCGAAATCACCAACAATTCCAAAATAAATCCCTACGGTACTAAAGTCTGCGCGGAAGGCGCCGATGATTTGAAGGAAGGTGAGGTGTCGGATTGAGCTATACGAATGGAATCGGAACTCCACAGCAGTTTCCCGTTACGTCGGAGGCGATAGCTTCCTCAAGTACAAACAGGGCGACCAGGACTGAGTCCGGTCCGTTGTCAGTATCAAATGAAAATGGATCCACGAACGCAGCGCCAGTTGATCAGGCGACTTTGAGTTCGGCCGCAAGCCTGGTAACAAAAGCTCTTTCAGGAAGCGACGTCCGGAGCGACAAAGTGGCGGCACTACAACAGTCCATCGCGGCAGGAACTTATAACGTCTCTCCGTTAGACGTGGCTACCAAAGTTATAAGCACACTGCTCAACTAGAGCGGAGCGCGGAGCTATCCATGTCGGATGCCATGACGGAGAAAACCGGAATGAACGAGTGGGTGGTTTTGATCGGCGACACTCGTCTTGCGCTATCGACCCTGCATGCCGAACAAATTGAGGAAGTGCGCGCCCGTGCTGAGTGGATGTTGTCAGCTACCTTCGGCCATGACGCGATTCGGCAGCGTATGGCTCCGCCCTGGGAGACCCAGTTGCTCGAGGTGACTAGGGAGCATCGTCTGCTTCACCAGCTTTTGGTGGCAACGAAAAGGAATCTCGACGTGCTACGCCGGACACGCGGAGACTTCCGCGCGACTGTAGGAGAGGTAAACTCAAGATGGGAACGCTGACCGCACTTCTGAATCTGTCGCAGAGCGCGCTCCAGGCAAGTCAGGCGGCCATCGAGATCACCGCTAACAACGTGGCCAACTCTAACACCCCCGGCTACACCAACCAAATGGCCATCTGGCGCGCGAACGACACAGTCTCACTTAGCGGCGCTGTCACCACGGGAGAGGGTCCCAGCGTCACCGCCCTCTCACAACGTGACCCGGTCCTGAACCATCGGGTGCAGCAGCAGGCCCAACTGGAGTCTTCAAGTTCGGCCGAGAGCGTGGCGCTTCAGGATCTCCAGTCGATCTTCGGTATCACATCCACGTCCACTTCGGCTGTATCGACCACCATCGGTACCGACATCAACTCCTTCTTCAACTCGCTCAGCGCGCTTGAAGCAAGCCCATCCAGCTCCTCAGTGCGACGTGGCATTCTTAATGCTGCCACTGCTCTGGCTTCTGACTTCAACGGCACCTCCGCCCAGATCGCGCAGCAGACTTCCTCTCTCAATCAGCAGGTCTCCGCAAATGTCACTCAGATTAACGCACTTACGTCCTCAATCGCGGCGTTGAATGTACAAATCCAGAGCGCAAGTCCAAATTCCGATGCCGGCACACTTGAGGATCGGAGACAGCAGGACCTCACACAGTTGTCGAAGCTAATCGGTTTTGACCAGACGAAGACCGAGAACAACGGACTTACCCTGTCGACCGCAAACGGTGCGCTTCTCGTCAGCGAGGGAAAGTCGTTCGCACTAGGAACGTCCGCTGTCAACGGTAATGCAAATGTTGTATCCGCTGCCGGACAGGACCTCACCTCCTCACTTACCGGCGGCGCACTGGGTGGCCTTATCGTTGCGCGGGATCACGACCTGCCACAGGTCTCCTCCGCACTCGACTCGCTAGCCTACGCGATCGGTACTGCGGTGAACACACAAAATCAAGTTGGCCTGGACGCGAATGGAAACCCAGGGGGTAAAGTTTTCAACCTGCCCGCAAGTCTCGCTGGAGCCTCCTCGACGATATCCATCGCTACGTTGGATCCGAATGCCCTCGCCGCGGCAGCTGTCGGAGAAGGATCGAGCGGCAGCACCAACGCAACCGCATTGAATAATCTGACAAATGTGCCCTTGGTGAATAACCAATCCGCATCTGAGTTTTATGCATCGTTTTTGACCCAACTCGGCAGCACAGTCTCGCGAGTCGCCGACCAGAACACCACCCAGCGCGCATCTCTAACTCAACTGACGACGTACCAAAGTTCGCAGTCGAGCGTGTCGCTCAACGACGAAGCCGCCAACCTCACTCGATATGAGCGGTCCTTCGATGCAGCTGCAAAAATCTTCGCTATCGTTGATCAACTGATGGCCTCCGCTCTAAACCTCGGCCAACAGACCAACGTGACCTAGTCTATCTGCTCTTGAACCGAGCGCTGCAGAATTACAGATGGAGAACAAACATGCGGGTAGATCCAAATTATGTAAGCGGCCTGGTCGCCTCACTCAACAATTCAACGCTCTCAGAGCAGAAGTTGACTGCCGAGCTTTCTTCCGGCCTGCGGGTATCATCGCTCTCAACCGATCCTGTAGCTGCTGGACAGGCGTCGCTTCTCAACTCCGCGATCAGCCGGGATGACAGCTTCGTTCAGACCGCGTCGACAACCCAAAGTATGTTGCAGGTCACCGGCTCCACACTCTCGAGCGTAGTGACCCAATTGACCTCTGCGCTTTCGCTTGCAGTAGCAGGAAACAGCGGCACCACGAATGCTTCCAACCTTGTCTCAATCTCTCAGCAACTAAGTGGCATACGTGACCAGGTAATTTCGCTTGCAAATACCAGCTATCAGGGCACCTACATCTTCGCCGGAAGCCAGGGAAACGTGCAGCCGTTTGCACTCAACCGCACCACTACCCCAGCGACTATCGCCTACAACGGAGACTCGCTGGTGGGTTCCCTGACCACTCCGAACGGCCAGCACCTTCAGACCACTTTGGCCGGCTCAGCCGTGTTTTCGGTGCCGGGCGCTGATGTGATGGCAACGCTGACCAGCCTCGTCAACGACTTTGCCAGCGGCACCGTAAGCCCCACCGCTGGCGTGGATATTGGTATCCTGCAATCGGCATTGAGCAACGTGTCGCAGCAACAGGAGATACTTGGCAGCTCACTCGCCCGGCTGCAAAGCGCAAGCGTCTACGCCCAAACCGACTCGGTCAACCGAACTGCCGCAGTAAGCACTCTAGTCTCGGCCAGTCCAGCGGCCGTCGCGACCCAGCTCAGTGCAGCGGAGATCCAGAATCAGGCCTTGATGAGCGTCATCAGCACGGTGGAGAAGCAAAGCCTGTTCACCTACCTCCGATGACCCATCCCGCTGAACCGATACTGCAGTTGCGACTGCCGGAAGTCTCGATAGCCGGGTTATAGTAGTGCTTTACCGAATTGCTTCATAGCCGGAGAGGACTTCGCCCGCATGGAACGCAAAGAGATCGTTGCCAAAAAACAGCAGTTCGTCTACCCCGCTGTATCCAACTACTTCGCCGACCCACTCCCGCTCACACGCGGTGAGATGCAACATGTCTGGGACGTCGACGGCAGGCGCTACCTCGACTTCTTCGGCGGCATCGTCACTGTCGGCGTTGGCCATTGCAACCCACGCATCACCGGCCCGCAGAAGGCTCAGATCGACAAGCTCGGTCACACCTCAACTCTGTACCCGCATGAAACCATGGTCGCTCTTGCGGAAAAGATTGCACGGATCACCCCCGGTCGCCTTGAAAAATCCTTCTTCACCAGTTCCGGATCCGAGGCCAACGAGACCGCCATCGACTCCGCACGCATGCACACGGGCAACCTCGAAATCATTGCCCTTCGCCACTCCTACAGCGGCCGCTCATCTCTTACCAAATCTCTCACTGGCATCAGCGCCTGGCGCAAGGCCTCGTACCAGGTCGGCATAGTCCATGCCATGAATCCTTACTGCTATCGCTGCCCGCTCGGCAAGACGTACCCCTCATGCGAAGTAGCCTGCGCCAAGGATATCGAGGCCGTCATCGAGTCCTCCACCTGCGGCTCGATCGCCGGCATGATCGCCGAGCCGATCCAGGGCGTTGGAGGCTTTATCACGCCGCCCAAAGAATATTTCAAACTAGCCTTCTCCATCGTTAAAAAATATGGCGGAGACTTCATCGCCGACGAGGTACAGACCGGCTGGGGCCGCACCGGCAAGGGCTGGTTTGGCATCGAGCACTGGGAGGTCGAGCCTGACATCATCACCGCCGCAAAGTCCCTCGGCAACGGTTTCCCCATCGGCCTCACCGTCGCGACGCCCGAGATCGCCAACGCCTACCAAGGTCCCACCATTGCCACGTTCGGCGGAAACCCAATCGCCTGCGTCACCGCCTCCGCCGTCATCGATCTTATCGAAGAGGACGACCTCATCCGCAACTGCGATGTCGTAGGCACCTACCTCCACGATGGTCTTTTGGACCTTCAGAAAAAATATCCGGTCATCGGAGACGTCCGCGGTCTTGGCCTCATGCAGGCCATGGAACTGGTTACAGACCCAGTCACAAAGGAACCCGCATCAGCCATTGCCGTCGAGATGCTCGAAGCAGCCCGCGAGCGTGGCCTCCTCATCGGCAAGGGCGGAATGTACAACAACGTCCTGCGCATGTCGCCCGCAATGAACATTGCCAAATCCGACGTTGACGAAGCCCTCCGCCTCCTCGATGAGAGTTTTGCCGCGGTCACCCAAAGAGTCATGGCCACCGCTTGATTTGCCGCAAGGCGCCTCAAAGCTCCAAGTACCCATCCAGCGCGAATTTAGGCGATGGGTGGGATATAGGACGCCGGATGCTCTTTGTGTCAATTTTGAAACCTGGGTTGAGTCGTAATCACGGCTAGAATACGTGTAGTGACCTTCCCCCAGAACCCTCCCCTCACCCCAGACGGCGACCCACCCGACCCCAAGGCCCATGGCCCCTTCGCTGCAATCCGCCGCGTCCTGCCCTCCGGCGAGGTCATTCGTTTCCTGCTCGTCGGCGCCTTCAACACGGTCTTCTCATTAGCTCTCTACTCGGGTTTCGTAATCCTGTTCAGCCACCTTTTTCCCAACCGAGGGAAGCCGCTAATTGCAGACATCGCCTTCGCAATCTCAACCCCAGTCAGCATTACGGTCGCGTTTCTTTGCTACAAGCACTTCGTATTTCGTACCAAGGGGAATTACCTTAAAGAGTGGCTGCGATGCTTCGCCGTCTACAGCATCAGCTTTCCCACGGGTCTTGTGATTCTGCCCACGGCGACCCACCTCTTTCAGCGCTTCGCACCCACCCACGCCTATGCGCCCTTTCTCGCCGGCATCGTAAATTCAGTCACTATCGCCTGCTACAGCTATTTCGCCCACAAGAAATTTTCCTTTAAACGCTAAGTCGCCCCACCAACCCACGCTTCACCCTATCGGCTAGCCTTGGCCAGCATCACCCCCGACTTCGGCGATATTTCTTCGAAGTACTTCACCATCCGCTGTGGCTCGCTAGCCCGGTAAGGCGCCAGGTTATGCGCCCACCGGAACGCAATGGGCTGATACCAAAGCTCCGCCTCCACGTGGAACGGCCCGGTCTTGCCTCCCGTCGGAACCACGTACCGCACTGTGCTCCCCTTATCCGTAAACGCCGCATCCTCCGCCGCGCCCCCGACCACATGGATATCCGCATCCGCTGTCGCCTTATCGAATCCGCTCGGCAGCAGCCGATCATCCTTAATAAATTTCACCCCAGCCAGCAATCCTGTCGTAACCTTGCCCTGCACGTCCGCCATGATCGCCTCGTAGATCTCCACCTGGTCCGGCTTTGTAATCTCGTGGTAGTAAGGCTCGTACTTCGTAGGATCGTCGTCGTTGTCGTTACCCACAATCGACCCATCGAGTCGCAGCGCTCCTGATTCGAACACAACGCCCCCATCGCCGTCCTTCACAAGTACGTGCAGCCACGCCCGCCGAGCCGGATACGCTGTCGGCAGCTTGTGCCCGCCCAGATTCGCCACCGTCACCTTCACCGCCAAGCCGTTGGCAGTCGGCTCCACGCCATCAATAGTCACCCGAGCCGACTTCGCCTGTAGAAAATCAGTCGTCCGCTTCACCTGCGCCGTAAGCTCGTCCTCTTGCGCAACTACCGCCAGGTCGTCACGGTGCGTGTACAGCATCTGCGACATCACAAAATTCGCACCCACAAACACGTGGTGCCGCGCTCCATCCCGAAGCGGTCCATAAAGAGCTGTCACCGGCACCTTCCCCTCAACCGCCGGCATGTGACACGTCTGGCAGGTCTCGCCGTTGAAGGAGTAGGTACTGTGCTGCCATTCCTTATATGGCATCTGCTCTGGCAATACCCCTACCTTCTGGCCCCCGGGCCCGCGTGCCGTTGTATAAAGTGTGTGGCAACTTGCGCACAGCCCGGCATCGCGAATCTGTTCACCCTGTTCCGGCACATAACCGCGTGCGGACGACTGCATCACCTTCTGGTGAGCTCCATCCGGCACGTATGGTCCATACTCCGGTCGCAGCGCGTCCGTAGCCACTCTGGCAATCGCGAGGTTTCCGTTGAACGTCGCCTGCGTACCCAGCCCTGCCTGCTCCGCCTGATGACAGGTCGAGCAGGTCACCCCATCGGCCGCCGCATGCTCGCCCTTGGGAAATTTCTGCAATGGCAAATGTACAAATACCTTCGAAAGCTGGCCCTCATCCCGGCTCGCCAGATGCTCCGTCGGTATGTGGCAGCTGGAACACTCATCCTCCACCTCGGCCGTGGCCTCCGGATGGTCCATCGTCTCGCGCCGCACGCTGGCTTGCCAGTATGGGTCGCGCGATGAGTTTGCCATCAGGCTCGCCTGCCACTCCAGGCCGATATTGAATGACTCACCCTTCTCGCCCTTCATCCCGTTATGGCACGCCACGCAGCGGTCGGACGTTCGAAACTCCGCCTCCACCCGCCGCTCATCTACCTTCGATGACGGCTTGTCCGACTGCTTATCAGAATTACCCAGCACCGTCTTTGGAAACGCCGCCAACACGATCCCGACCGTTGCAATCCCCACTGCCATCCACCCTGTCACCTTCGCACCGGCTCGCATCATCGCCACCCATCCCAAAGCTTCCCGTCCGCCCAGTCCCAAAGCACGTAGAACACCACCTGCGTATCTCGTCCAGCCGTGTCCGTAAACGGCTTTCTCACTCCGATGTCACCGCGTACATGCTGCCGCTTACTGATCGTTACCTGCATCTGCGGAACTACGTCGTAGTCCACGCGAGCGTCCGGAGCAAAATCCCGTGCCGCCACAAATTCCACCATCGGTGAAAACAGCCTGCCCAGCGCATGATCCCGCGCCAGCGACTGGCCCAGCGCCGTCCTCCAGTACATACTCCGAGGACTCTTGTCCGTATTCACCGGCAGGTCCGCACCCACCTGGAACTGCAGCCATGTATTCTGCTTGAAGAGTTGGTCGTATGCAGCAAACGGCTCAAATGTGGTCGTGCCTTTACCGAACCCCCGCTTCACGTCTCCGCTCGGAACAATGACGCCGCCCTGCACACTAAGAATCGAGCCCTTCTGCAAACTCGAGAACAACTCCCGCTTCAGACCAATTGAGATGTCCCCCACCCCCGCCGTCCAGTTATGATCGCGGTCCGCATAGTTAACTGGCACGTCGGTCTCAATCTGGTACTTGCCTCCAAACGTCTGCTCGCGAATGATGTCGCTGGTAAAATTCGGCGCTCCCTTTGCGGCCATCGCCGTCGAAACAACCACCTCGTTCTCGGGGAATGCCTTCTCGGTGATGAGCGCCCGGGGCAGGTTCAATTCTCCCCTTGGAAAGTGGTGCTTGTTGTCGCAAAGAGTGCGGATATACGCGACCACGTCATCGACCTGCTGATCGGTAAGTAGCTGCCCAAACGCCGGCATAATAGGCGAAAATGCCCGCTCCGGGCCACCGTGAAGGATGACTGTCTTATAAGCGGAATTCGGCTCGGGAGTGGTTTGGTCGCAACGCGACATCTCAGGAAACGTGTACCTGCGTTCAAACACCGTCATCGATTCCGGAGCACCCTCGCCCTTCTCCCCATGGCAGGCAATGCACCCCGTCTTGTAGATCACCTCGCCGGCCTTCGCGTCAGGCGGCTTTACATAATGGATTGTCTGGGTAACAACCCGCAAGACTCCCACTCCAAGCATCACAACGGTTCCAAAAAACACAACCCAACTGAAGCCAGCTAAATTCCGCGTCACCAACTCGCCCCCCTACCTCAAGTCATGTATCGACCACATTGCTTCATTCAACAGCCCACCCTAACAATCCGAGCGTTTTAGGTCTTTCCAACTCCAATTCGGGCCGAAGACCGAGGATCGTTTTCGGGTAGGATGCCGCAAAACGATAACAAGTCTGGTTTATTGAAAAATCGTCCCCACCCACACGATCGTCATTCCGGCGCAGCCAGGATCTCGTATGTCGCAGCTACCCTCGCCTGTCTATTTGTCATTTCCTTCCGCAGCGGATATTGTTCATTCCGCAACCCACTGTTGGTTGTCATCCCCAACCCAGCGTTGTTTGTCATCTCGCAGGGGCAATGTCGTTTGTCTTTCCGCAAGCCAATGTTGTTTATTATCCCGCAACAATGTTGGTCGTCAGTCCCCAAGCCAATATTGTTTGTCAGTCCCCAACCCAATGTTGTTGTCATCCCGCAAGGCCGTGCCGTTTGTCAGTCCCAACCCAGTGCCGTTTGTCATTCCGCAGCGGAGCGAAGGAATCTGCTTCTTCTTTGCTTGTCATCCTGAGCGTAGCGAAGGATCCCCGCATTTCGCCCTTGCCGTTGCCGCAAGGGCTGACGCCCCGCTATATACAAGCCCTAGGTAAGCGCAGTGACAAGATCCGAAAGCCGAAGGCCTGGGTAAGCGCAGTGAAAAATCCGAAGCCAAAGGCCTAGCTAAGCGCCGTGACAAGATGCGAGGGCTGAAGGCCCGGCACATAGCCCCAATCCCGCACGCCTGCCAACGCAAACGCCCAACGCTCCAAATTCCTGTCAAGCCCCCAAAACGGTGCAAAACTCTTAATCCCCAGCATCCACGAGCGTTTTATCACCACAAATAGTTGGCGTAACAGTTATGGTCAATCCCATATCATTGAAGTAGTCAATCAGGCAAAGAAAGGCCGCAAGCCACCCCGCAAGGGGCAGCGCTTGCGGCCTCTCTATTTAATCCACGAAAGGCCCTCATAAAACTCAGAACCTTCGACTATCCGATCTGCCGCCACACCAAAGCCAACGGCCTCCTCTGCCGCTCCCCAGCCTCCGGCTCCAGCGCCTATAACCAATTCCACAAGAAGCTAGGCCGCACCCGCAACATTGGCTGCACTCCGGCCCTCACCGAACACCCAATGTATCCCCTACGCTACGCCCGCTCCATCCAGCAAGCGCCTTCGATGGTTCTCCACGGGCTCGTGAGCAACCGAATCCCCGCCGCCAAGGCTGGCAAAATGCTCTTCTCCCTCCAAACCGCCGGCACATACTTCAGCAAAGCCCCAAGAGAATGAGGAATTTAGCGCTAACTCTCCTGGAAGGAATACTTTACAGACATCGCCATTCGCTATCCCGCTCAAACGACAAACTTTACCGCCAAGATGGACCATGGGGGAGGGGTCCCCTACATCACCGGCGGAGCTTCGATGCCGAGGTACCCAAGCGCTCGCACCATCTCGCGCCAAGCCACAGCAGCGGTAGCCAGCAGCAGCGTACGGCGAGTCGGGTCAGTTTCGTTCAGGATGTGGTGGCGGTGGTAGAAGTTGTTGAACTGCTGGGCAAGCTGGAACGCGTAGCGCGCCAGATAAGCAGGCTCCGCAGTCGAGATCGCCTGTTCGATGAGCACTGTCAGCCTCGATGCGAGCAGCCAGGTCTGCCACAGGCTGGTGCCATCGTCGCTATTGAGCGCGGCTAGATCGAGGTCAGCGACCGCAGCGAGTGCGGCTTCCCCCGTCGTTCCTGCTTTACGGAAGATGTTGGCCGCGCGAACGATAGCGTATTGAATGTATGGCCCAGTCTCCCCCTCGAAGCTGAGCGCGTCCTTGAAGTCGAACGCAATTACCGTATTCCGCGTGAACCGAAGCATAAAGTAGCGTAACGCCCCAACAGCGATCTGAATCGCAATCGCTTTGCGCTCTGCCTCGCTGAGTTCCGGATGCCGCGAATCAACCTCGGCCTGAGCAGCCGCAGTCAGCTTGTCGAGCAAGTCGTCGGCCTTCACCCCGTAGCCCTTGCGCCCGCTGACTTCGATAAATGGCCGCAGCTTGTCCTCGTCAGACAGCGTATAGCCGAGATCAACAGCGCAACGAGGAGTCATCGCCACCATCTCATAGCTGAAATGGGTGTAATGGTCGGCGGCATCGGTGAAGTTCATACCGCGCAATGCAGCAATCACGTTGTTCTGCGGATCGTTCTGGCGCGAGTCGATGACGTTGTAAATTGCATCCGCCCGTCCGAAAGTAGGAGCAGCAGAATTGCTCGCAGCGGAGGTTGAAATCCAGCAGGTATGACTCGGATACTCATGGAACTTCGCGTACCCAAAATCCTTGCCCGGCAGCAGTCCGAACTTCCACAAATGATATGCAATGTCCTTGCCAACGTAAGTGACGGTGCCATTGGAGCGAACGATCACCTTGGCGTCTTCATCCGGTCCGACTTCTTCTTGCTCAGATCCAGGCGCCTCGTTGCCGGCTCGGCGCATCACGTAGCAACCTTTGTTCTTGCCATCAGTTTCGAGATACAAAACGCCGCGATCCAGCATCAGCGTCCGCGCCGCGTCCCAAAAATGCAAGCTGAGAATCTCGCTCTCGCGTGGAAGGAAATCGTACTCAATCGACAGGCGCTGCATAGTCTCAATGTGTCGGCGCAGTACGGCTGTCGAGATCAGGTCGGCAATGACTGCCGTATCGTTCTTGCCGACTTCGAGCGCGTGGAGTGTGTCCAGCCGAATCTGCTTGCGGCGCGCAAGTTCAGTTGGAGCAGGCGCGGTAGTGTCATCAAGACCAGTGCCTGCGTACCAATGACTGACACGGGCATAAAGGTCCCAGCAATAGAAGTCGACGCGTTGGCCAGTCTCTACGAGGTTGGCAAGAAGTTCGCGAGTGCTGCCCAGTGTCTTGCCTTCAAGGTGAACCAGTCCGACAACCACGTCGGCCACCTGGACGCCCGTATTGTCGATGTAGTTCTGGACGCCCACCTGGTAACCGCGCTTGTAATCGTCAGGACGTAGAAGCCGCTGGAACGTGTCGCCGAGGATCGCGTTGCGCAGGTGCCCGATGTGCGCTGCCTTGTTGGGATTGATGCTGGTGTGCTCAACCAGCCGAAATCCGGGACCCCCGATATCGGCGTGTCGGTCCGCTGCAATCGCTCGGACTGCGGCAACGCGGTCGAGCCGAATGTTCAGGTAGCCCGCCCCGGCAACCTCGATCGAAGCCACGCCTGGAAGCTGATCGAGGGTCGCGTTCAGTTCCGCCGCTAGTTCGGTTGCGATGGCGCGCGGCGCTTTTCGCAGCCGTTTCGCCAGCTCAAACGCGACTGGAAGGGCGAGTTCGCCGAGGGCAATGTTCGGCGGCTGCTCAACCGCGAATTGCGTGAGAGCAATCTCATATTTTGCAAGCAGAATGGCCTGAATGCGCGCCTGGAGGGAGAGTTGAATTGTGCGATACATGCGTACTCAAGTCTACTAGCTCTAATTTGTCCTACGTGCTTCGCCAGCAAAACGTCCGGTCACTGACCTTACGAGTAGCTGCGCACCCACTCCACGATCGAACGAACGGCAACGCCGCTTGGGCCATAAGCAATCCAGGGCTTCTTCTCCTCGTCCCACGCGCAACCCGCAATGTCGAGATGTACCCAAGGCGTCTCACCGGCAAATTCTTTCAAGAACATTGCTGCAGATGTTGCTCCGCCCCAGCGGTTCTTGCCCGTGTTCATAATGTCTGCGATCTCGCTCTTGATGTGATCGCGATAGTCGTCGGTGCAGGGAAGTCGCCAGTACTTCTCGCCTGAGATCGTCAGCACACTCTCGAATTTCGCACAGGTCGCCTCGTCATTCGAGAACAGCCCTACATTCAGCACGCCAAGCGCAACCACGCACGCTCCCGTCAGAGTAGCCGCATCGATCAGGTGCGTACAACCCAGCGTCTTCGCATAATGCAGACCATCAGCGAGCACCAGCCTGCCTTCCGCGTCGGTGTTGATAATCTCAATCGTCGTTCCCGACATTGCCGTAATAATGTCGCCCGGCTTGAACGCGCGTCCGTCCGGCATGTTTTCCGCCGAGCACACCACGCCAATCACTTTCACTGCGGGCTTCAGCCGAGCAATGGCATGCATCGCACCAATCATCGTTGCGGCGCCCGCCATGTCGTACTTCATCTTCTCCATACCGTCTGCTGGCTTGATTGATATGCCGCCAGTGTCAAACGTAATGCCTTTACCAACCAGTCCGATCACGGGTGCACCAGCAGCGGGCGCGATCTCCGGTTCGTAGGTCATAACGATCAGCGCAGGAGGTTCTGCCGAACCCTTCGCGACCGCCCAGAAGGCTTCCATTTTAAGGTCCTGTATTTTTTCTGACGAATATACTTCGCACTTCAGTGCAGCCGCGTCGCACATCGCCTTCGCTCGCAACCCAAGCTCGGTCGGGGTCAGCACATTCCCCGGCTCGTTCACCAGTGATCGCGCAAAGTTTTGCCCCGCGGCAACAATCAAGCCTTCATCGAATCCGCGCTGCACCTCGGCCTTGGAAGCCGCATTTGTGTCGGTAACGACCAACGTCAGTGAATCGACGGAACAATCCTTGCGATCACTGCGGTAATTGTCCCAATCCATCTGCGCCAACTCGGCGCTTTCGACCATCGCGCGAACTGTCAGCATGGGTGAGAGTTCTTTCAACTTCAAGTCGGAAAGTGCGACAGCATCAGGAAAGGTGATCGCCAATTTGCGAACCGATCGCGGTTTCGCCGCCCGTACTGCAGTCCCCGCGCCCTTTCGCACTCGGTCAAGAGAGAAGTCCTTGGCCTTGCCCAATCCGACCAGCAGCAGTCGTTCCGCTTTCAATCCTGTCGGCCCATGCAGTATGACGACCTCGCCCAGCGTGGCACTGAACTCGCCCGACTCGATCAATCGTCTTGCCGCATCCTGAATATTGTTCAGTGAGGTCAGGAGAACCGGTTGCGGCTTCTCATTTTTTGCGGCTGCGATGTCGACTGCAAAAACTGCAAGCATTGGCGTTTCAGTATCAATTGCATTCCCAAACAGAAGATGCGTATCCATATCGTGTATGGTATCGCGCCAAGTCGATCTCACTCCAGTCGGTTCAGATCGACTCGGTGATTGTCAGCAGTCGCCTGCCAAGACCTCGGCCATGTGAACTGCGTTGCGAGGCGTGTTCTGCTTGATTTGCTCACGGCAACTGAAGCCGTTACTCACCAGCACATCACCCGCTCCCGCAGCGCGGACCGCGGGAAGTAGCACGCGCTCAGCAAGCGTCTGCGAGACTTCGAATTTGTCTTTTTCGAAGCCAAACGGCCCGGCCATTCCGCAGCAGCCAGAGTCGAGCAACTCGACCTCAGCTCCGGTCGCGCGTAGGAGAAACATCTCATCCTTCATCGTCATCAAGGATTTCTGATGGCAATGGCCGTGTACAACGATTCGTCGTCCGGCCATCTGCGGAGGCTGCCAGTTGCCTGAGTATTGCGCGAGTATTTCACTCAGCATGAGAGTTTGTTTGCTCAGTCGAATGGCGCGCTCATCATGCGGAAAGAAGTTGATGAGTTCATCGCGGAAGACGCTGGCGCAACTTGGTTCCAGCATCACAACTGGAATGCCAGCGGTAATCTGAAGTTCAAACTCATCTAGAATTCGCAGCAGATAGCGACGAGCTTCATCAAGAAATCCGAAATCGTAGAGCGGACGGCCGCAGCAAATATGTCGTTTCGGAATCTGAACATTAGTCCCGGCGGCACGCAAAAGTTTAGCCGCAGAGGTGAGGGCCTGCGGGTGGAAGTAGTTGTTCCAAGTATCGGGCCATAGCAAGACCGGCTGACCATCCGGACTTGCAGGCATCGACGTCTTGTTGAACTGATCGCGAAAATTCTTCGACGCAAACCGAGGAAGCCTGCGCTGGTGCGCCACTCTGAGTACAGACTTGACCAGGCTCTTGATGCCGGGCAAACGCATGGGAAGATTAGCCAGTGACGGGGCGACGGAGGCCAGGTGCGCCCAGCGGTCCATAAAGCCGAACGCATAGTGATGAAGCGGATGCAGTCGCCCTTCGTAGTGGTGCGCGAGAAACTCTGCCTTCCAAGTGGCCATATCTACATTGACTGGGCATTCGGTCTTGCAGGCTTTGCAGGAAAGGCAAAGATCCAGAGCCTCCCGCACCTCCTGGTTGCGCCATCCCTCCTTGATCACATTGCCCTGCATCATCTCCCATAACAGGTGAGCGCGCCCGCGGGTCGAATGCTTCTCTTCGCGCGTGGCCATGTAGCTTGGGCACATGGTGCCGTGATCCTGCTTGCGGCAGGCGCCAACGCCGACGCATCGTGTAGTCGCATCGCTGAACGAGCCCTGATCGCCGGGGAATTGAAACCAGGTCTTCACCTCCGCAGGCTTGTAGCCCGCGCCAATGCGGAGATTGTCGGTTGGGTCGTAGACCACTACCGGATCGATGAGCTTGCCGGGGTTCATGCGGTTGAGCGGATCCCAAAGCGCCTTGAACTCCATGAATGCCTGCATCAATTTAGGCCCAAACATCTTCGGTAGCAACGCGGCACGAGCCTGTCCGTCTCCATGCTCACCCGAGAACGAGCCACCGTACTTAAGGACTATGTCAGCCGCTTCCTCGATGAATCTCCGATACTTCGCGACTCCCTCGGTTGTCTTGAAATCAAACGTGATGCGGAGATGAACACACCCCTGGCCGAAGTGTCCGTACATCGGCGTCCGATAGCCATAGTGATCGATGAGCCCAAACAGTTCGCGCAGGTAAGCGCCGAGTAGTTCCGGCGGAACGGCAGAATCTTCCCAGCCCTCGCATCCATTCTTTTCGCCTGGGACGAATACACAGGCTCCGAGACCGGACTCTCGAACTCTCCACACACGCTCCGCTTCGTCGGGCGAGTACAGCGCGACGGACGGGACATGGTCGAATCGCTTCGTCGCATCAATTAGAGTGCTTGCCATCCGATCAACGTCTTCCGGAGAGTCTGCGCCAAATTCGCAGAGCAGGAACCCTCCGCCCGGTGGCAGCAGCTTCACGTCGTCAACGAGAAGATTCTTGCGCAGCATGAAGTCCACGAGGAGGCCGTCGAATCCTTCAAGTCCTATGGGTTTGAAGGCCAGAACGGCGGGTACGTGGTCCGCGGCGAGAAACGCATCCTCGAAGCCCAGAGCCACCAGACGGCGGTGTTGCGGGCTAGGCCTCAGCTCGCAAGTAGCTTCAAGAATCGTGACGCAGGTCCCTTCGCTGCCGACGAGTGCCCGTGCTACGTTGAAGCCGTTCTCCGGCAAGAGTTGATCAAGATTGTAGCCGGAGACGCGACGGGGAATGTCGGGGAAGCGTTGCCGGACGAGGTCGGAGTAGGTATCCCGCAGTTGCCGTAGCCCAGCATAGATTTCTCCGCGGCGCCCTCCTTCCACGATGATGGCTTCAAGTTCTTCTTCGGTGGCGCGGCCGACGCGCATCCGCGTTCCGTCGTAAAGAAGAATATCGAGCGCTTCAATGTTGTCGACTGTCTTGCCACCCATCAGCGCGTGAACGCCGCAGGAGTTGTTTCCGATCATTCCACCCAGCGTACATCTGCTATGCGTCGCGGGATCGGGCGCAAACGTAAGCTCATGCCTCTCGGCTTCGATGCGAAGCGCGTCCAGCACGATTCCTGGCTCCACCCGTGCAAAACGAGCCATAGGGTCGAGCTCAATGATTGCGTGCATGTACTTCGAGAAATCAATGACGACGGCCACATTGCAAGTCTGCCCGGCAACGCTGGTTCCCCCACCGCGCGTCAATACTGCTGCGCCAAACTCGCGACATGCGGCAACAGTCCCAATCACATCCTGCAAATCTCTCGGGATGACCAGCCCGATGGGCACCTGACGATAGTTTGAGGAGTCGGTTGCGTAAAGCGCCCGCGACGCGTCGTCAAATCGAACTTCTCCTTTGACCGTTTTCTTAAGTCGCGCCTCGAGGTGATGTGTTGCCGAGAAGGATTCGTGAGGATGCTTTTTCGGCTCCTGGAGAATCGGAAATGACAAAGCGGGGGTCAACAATACAAGTCCTTCATATGCACGGAAATTCTAGAGTTGCGACCTAAGGAGTATAGGGCGTCTTGAACGTATCCATTTTCTTCAGCAGACTGATCGCATCTCGGTAACGTAGCCCAGGGGGAATCGGCGAGTAGTGGGTTGCAGTTTCGGTGACCTGAGAACTGAAAGACTTTACCATCAGCGCCTTTCCGGTCACGTGGATCTTTAAACCGGAAAACTCCCAGTCGTTGTCTCCGAAATTCGATTGCTCCAGAAGCACCGTCCCTCCCTCATTCAACTTGCCAAGGATGCCAAATCCGAAGTCCACATCGGAGATGAAACGAGCGTCAAGCCGGGTCAATTGCTCCTTCGTCTGATCGATCCAGAGTTCCCCTGCGATGCCACGGAAGACATTTGCCTCCAGGTCCGGAGGATTGAACTTGGCATTGGGAGTGAAGCTCAAGCGATAGCACTGTCCGGAGGGACAGGAAACTATTTCCTCGAACCGATACTGAAGCGCATCCGGCAGGAGACTCAACAGGTGGGTGACGCGAAATCTATCCCTTTGCTCGTTCTTGTGTCGGCGCTCCTGAAGTTCAGGATGGTTGGCCAAATTGTCGAGGCGGTCCAGTTCGGCCTTTTCGGCATCGGGGCTGAGCGGTTTGTCATTGATGGCTACCAAACGAGCGACGTTCCCGTCAGGAGTCTCGACAACTGCCTTGGTTGAGTCCCGACGCTCATCGATTCTGCGCATCAGATATAGGACCGGCGAATGGGCTTTGGCGGAGTCGAGCCTGTGCTGCACCGCTCGGCGGACCAGCGCAACAGAATCGATGGACGTCATCGGAATGCTCTGGGTGAAGGCTGCGGAGGAGAAGGCAATCGGCAGCAGGCCTAACAGAGCGGCAATCTGTCTTGTCGGGATGTGAGTGCTCAAGCGATCACAACTTCGCAAGTGTATCTTCGATTGCGCCACAGGGCTTCGGACCTCTCTTAGCAAGAATACTGAAAACTCAGAAATGCCATCGTTGACAGAAGGTTAGAATTTGGATTGGCCTGCATGAGGCGAGAGAGGTGAGTTTGAATGAAAGCACTGGTCAAGAGCCGGGCAGAGCGTGGATTGTGGCTGGAGAACGTTCCGGAACCAATCGTGGGCATCAATGACGTAAAGATCAGAGTACTGAAGACGGGTATTTGCGGCACAGATCTCCACATTTACCAGTGGGACGCATGGGCGAGCGCGACGGTGCGGGTCGGGTTGACGATCGGCCATGAATTTGTGGGCCAGATTGTGGAGGTTGGTTCGAATGTTTCGGATTTTAGTCCGGGCCAAATTGTCAGCGGCGAAGGCCATGTAGTCTGCGGGCGGTGTCGCAACTGCCTCGCAGGCCGCCGGCACCTGTGCGCACACACCGAAGGCGTTGGCGTGAACCGGAATGGTGCGTTTGCTGAATTTATTGTGCTGCCCATGTCGAACATTTGGCTGCACGCGTCAGGAATTGACCTCGACATCGCGGCAATCTTCGATCCTCTCGGAAATGCGGTGCACACGGCACTGGCCTTTTCGTTGGTCGGGGAGGATGTGCTGGTGACCGGCGCCGGACCAATCGGGATCATGGCTGCGGCGGTTGCTCGCCGGGCGGGTGCGCGCCGGGTGGTGATCTCTGACCCGAATTCGTACCGCCGCGCTCTGGCAGAGAAGGTCGGCGTGACGCTAGCCGTCGATCCGACAGCGACAAAGCTGGCTGAGGTGCAGCAGAGGCTTGGGATGCAGGAAGGTTTCGATGTTGGACTCGAAATGTCGGGCAATCCGGCGGCGTTCCGCGAGATGTTGGAGAACATGAGTCACGGAGCAAAGATTGCTATGTTGGGAATCCCCACGAAGGAGATGGCCATTGATTGGAACCGCGTGATCTTCAATCAACTGACCCTGCGCGGCATCTACGGTCGCGAGATGTATGAGACCTGGTACAAAATGACAGTACTGATCGAGTCTGGACTCGATGTATCTGGCGTGATTACGCATCGGCTAGGATGGCGCGACTTCGAAGCAGGATTTGACGCCATGCAGTCTGGCAAATCGGGAAAGGTGATTCTGGACTGGCAGAGCTGATGCAATCGCCACCTGTTCCCTAGCTCAATTCTCAAGCCGCAATATAAATAAATCGGAGGAGAAATAGCGCTGCCAGCAGGTAGAGCATCCAGTGTTGCCGGCGTCCTCGCCCAGTCGCCAACTCGAGGAGGGCATAGCTGATCAGTCCAAAGGACAATCCGGTTGCAATCGAGTAAGTGAGTGGAATGGTGATGATGGTCAGGAAGCTGGGAATTGCAATGCGCGGCTCTTCCCAGTCAATCCGCGCTGCTCCAGCCACCATCAACGCTCCTACCAGGATCAACGCCGGCGCCGTCGCGAAGTCCGGAATTGCGCCTACCACCGGCGCTACGAAGATCGCAAGAAAGAACAGCAACCCAGTCACAATCGCCGTCACGCCCGTCCGCCCACCGGCCGCAACGCCCGCGGACGACTCGATATAGCTTGTCACCGTCGAAGTCCCAGCGAGCGACCCGATCACGGTCGCGGTGGCATCAGCGAAGAAGATTTTGTCCAAACGGGGAATGGTGTGGTCCTCGGCGATCAGTCCTGCGCGTTCAGTCACAGCCACCAATGTGCCGATGTTGTCGAAGAGATCGACGAACAGGAAAACGAAGATAATCTCTAGCGCATTCAACTTGAAGGCACCACGAATGTCCAGATGAAACGCCGTATCGCGGATGGCCATTGGGTTGAAGGTAGAGGGCATGTACCTGACCTGGTGCAGCAGGATGCCAACAGCTAGCGTCGCAAGCACGCCAATCAACATTGAGGCCTTGACGCGGTAAGCCTGGAGCACCGCGATCAAAATGATTCCGAAGATAGCAAGCTGCGTGGTATGCGCATGCAGGTTGCCGAGTGTTACGGTCGTCGCGGCGCTCGGAACAATGATTCCCGAATTGCGTAACCCGATGAACGCGATGAATAGACCGATACCGCCCGTAACCGCGGCATGCAATTGAAAAGGAATTGCTCCCAGCAACTTCTGCCGAATCCCGCCGAACGTAAGCAGTAAAAAGATGATGCCGGAGATGAATACCGCACCCAGCGCCGTTTGCCAAGGCACTCCCATGCCTTTCACAACGGTATAAGTGAAATAGGCGTTCAAGCCCATCCCTGGCGCCAAAGCCAGCGGATAGTTGGCCAATGCTCCCATAAGGATCGAGCCGATTGCCGCGCACAGGCATGTGGACGTCGTAACGGCAGCCAGCGACATCCCCGTCTGAGACAGGATCGCAGGATTCACGAAGATGATGTACGCCATTGTGGCGAACGTAGTCAGGCCAGCCAGTATCTCCGTTCGCCACGTCGTCTTGTGGGCTGCAAATTCGAAATATCGTTCCAGGCGGGGGAGCATAGTTTGTGCAACTTCGTCACGATGAATTTCGATGATTGGATTCTGTACAGAATAACGCGAGAGGATAGGGAACACACCATGACCGCAGCCGAAGTAAAGAAAATACTTGGCCTTGTGCCGCATCCGTGCGAGGGCGGGTTCTACATCCGTACTTATGAATCCGGTGAGTTGCTGCCCGAAGCCGCATTTGCTGACAGCCGGTATCAAGGCCTGCGCCATACCGCAACTGCGATCTATTATTTACTCGAGCCCGGCACGTTCAGCGAGATGCATCGCCTCAAGTCAGATGAGATATTCCACTTCTACGCTGGCGATGCCGTCGAGATGCTGCAATTGCACGAGCAGGGAACCGGCCAAATCATTCGCATAGGCAACCAACTCGAACTGAGTGAGCGTCCTCAGGTGCTCGCTCCGCGCGGCGTCTGGCAGGGTTCACACCTCGTTCGGGGAGGCGGGTGGGCACTCCTCGGATGCACTGTGAGCCCAGGCTTCGAGTTTGACGACTATGAGACCGCCACGCGTGAGCAGTTGTGCTCCCAATGGCCCGCTTTCAGTCCACTCATTTCGGCACTCACGCGTCCTCCATCCCAGGACAAGTAGCCACCCCTGCCAAAATGATCTCAAAGGATTGGCCGCCATACATCGGCGCCGAAAGCCGCAATGCTACCCCTTTGTATACATACGCTCTGCGAGCGCACGTTACCAAGGTTTGCCAGAATACCCCTCAACCTAATGTTTTCGCCCTGCGGCCCGATAGGGCAACCAGAGCTCACATCGAACGCGAGTGGTTGAATAACACTCGCGAACCCGGAGCCTAGACGCAGCACAGGGAGAAAGATCACATGATCAAGAAAATCAAGAATCTGCTAATCGCCTTTATCAAGGATGAGTCTGGCCAGGACCTCATCGAGTACGCCCTGGTCGCGGGTTTGATTGGCCTTGGAGCCGTTATCGCCATGACCAGCCTCTCCGGCAAGATCGGCAACGCTTTCAACTCAGTTGGAACTGGTCTAACCAACGCAACCTAGTAGTACGCATTGGCGACAGGCGTGCAGAAAAATTCGAAAAGCACCGGTGGGCGGTGACCAGCATGCAGCGCGCTGTCTCGCCGCTCACCCATTGCCCCAATTGCTGCAATCGGATCACGGATGCCCCCATGGATACAACTCAACAACAACTGATCCCGACGGCGGGCGCTCTGCTGTGCGCGCTCATCTGCTCCGTCCATGATGTTCGAAGACACAGAATCCCGAATTTTGTAATTGCACCGGCGATCGTTGTGGCCCTGATGCTGCACGCCGTTTATGGCGGCTGGCGAGGACTGGGCAATGCTGCGCTTGCAGGACTCATAGCAGGCGCACTAGCGATCGTTTTCTGGATTGCAGGCGGTATGGGCGCAGGCGACGTCAAACTCATGACTGCAATCGGATGCATAGCCGGACTTTCACCGCTGCCACTGGTGGCAATCGCGACGTCCATATCGGCAGGCGTATTGGCGATCACCGTTAGTATGTACCACGGCCGATTGCCCGAGACGCTGTTCAACGTGGGGGCGATTATGCGCCACCATGGCCGCGAGGGTCTCAAGCCGCATCCGGTCTTCAACTTGACCAACCCGGCAACGCTACGCTTGCCTTTCGCGCTTCCCGTCGCAGCCGGATGCCTGTTCGCTTTTTGCACTTTTGCGCTCGAGGCAAATTCGTGAACCGAATGCGAGTAACCAAGTCTTTTACCTCAAATTGTGACTTAGTCCGCCGAGGACAAATACAATGAGCGTGCCTGAACGATCGGGCCAGGCCATCTTCAGCGTCTGCGCCGATGAGGCAGTCGTCAATACCGCCACGGCTGCTTCGTTCAGCGTTGCCGGATCTCACTTCGAGGGTGAGTTTCGCGACTACATTACGTCAGACAAACGTCCGCAGTTTTCTCCAGCACTCAAAAATGCGGCTTCGTGCGTCGCGCTCATCGACTTTGACCGCAACCCGGAACTTGCCCTTCAGACGACCCAACGCCTCCATCAAATATTTCTGAAGAAAATCAGCATTGTCGGAATCGGCGCACAGCTAGACGCAGTTATTCTGTTGCGGGCTGTCCGAAATGGGTGCACTGAGTTTCTTACCAAACCGCTGGACCCGACCGAGCTCACCGCGTCACTAAACCGTTTCCATACTGTCATGGCCGTCGACCCGCGATCACAAAGCGGCATTGGTCGTGTCATCGCCTTCTTTGGAGCCAAGGGTGGGGTCGGCACTACCATGCTCGCAGTTCATCTGGCCACTCACCTGGTGCATCAGCATGGCAAGAAGACCCTACTCATCGACCACAAACGGCAACTAGGACATGTAGCGTTATACCTCGGTCTCAGGGACACTCAGTACCACTTCGATGAATTGTTGCGAAATGCCGATCGTCTCGACTCAGAGCTACTCAATGGCTTTGTTGTGCGCCATCGAAGTGGTCTGGATGTCATCGCTTCGCCAGAGATGTCAGGTGGGTCATACGACCCGAAAAGTGACCAACTGGAGCGCGTTATGGATTTCCTGCGCCGGGAGTACGACTATGTCCTGATCGATTCGCAAATTACATTTCAGGACTCGAAGGCCTCCATCATCGATCAATCCGACGAGGTCTACATCGTGTCCACGCCTGACGTAGCCGCGCTACGCGATTTGGCTCGGCTAATCGAGAATCTTTCGCTGAGTGAATCGTCCACGGGCAAGCTCCATGTCGTGGTAAATCGCTCGACGGCGACCGACTCAATTACATCGGACCAGATTGAGAAAGCAGTGCGCTTCCCTATTACGATCGCCGTTCCCAACAATTATTTCGAGTTACAACGCGCCATCAACGATGGGGAGCCGATCCCTCCTGGGCGTCGCTCGGAGTTCAACCAGGCGCTTGGCCGGTGGGCCAACCAGATCGTCCACGGAAACAGTGGTTCGAAGCCCGTAGCGGAAAAGAAAAAGTTCTTCTCCTTCCTTCGCTAGTCACAGTTCCGCGCAATTGAGGTCTTCGCTATGTCCGAAGTATCCATGTACATGACTCCAGCGACGCGGCCTACCGTTGCCAGCGAAGTACGGGTCACCCTCGGCGAGGCGGCGCGCCACACCTTGAAGACCGCTGTCCACCACGAACTCATCCGACGCATGGATTTGGACAAGCTTGCCGCAATTCAGGCTGACGAAATTAGCGGCCGGCAGCGCCTGTTGGCTGTCATCCTGCAATTGCTCGGCGAGCAGAGTGCTCCTCTTAGTGCCCCGGACCGCGATCACCTTGCTCATGACATTCTCGATGAAGTCTTCGGTCTCGGTCCTCTCGAACCATTGCTGCATGATCCGACCGTGAGTGACATCCTCGTCAACACCTACAAAATGGTCTATGTTGAGCGCCGTGGAGTGATCGAGAAGACCAACATTGCTTTTAAGGACGAAGCTCACCTGATGCACATCATCGACAAAATTGTCTCTGCCGTTGGCCGGCGAATCGACGAGTCCTCGCCGATGGTTGACGCACGCCTCCTCGACGGCTCGCGCGTAAACATCGTTATTCCACCACTTGCCGTAGATGGTCCGCTCCTGTCTATACGTCGCTTCGGTTCAGTTCCATTGACGGGAGAAGACCTGCTCCGCCATCGCACGTTGACTCCCCAGATGTTGGAGATCCTTCGCAGCGCAGTCCGTGCACGGCTCAATATCGTAGTGTCTGGTGGCACTGGCTCAGGCAAGACCACGTTGCTCAATGTTCTCTCTGGATTCATCTCCGCCGCTGAGCGCATAGTCACCATCGAAGATTCAGCCGAACTTCAAATCAAGCAGGAGCATGTCGCTCGCCTCGAATGTCGTCCACCTAATCTCGAAGGCAAGGGTGCCATTCGACAGCGCGAACTCGTAATCAATGCGCTGCGTATGCGGCCCGACCGCATTATTCTAGGCGAGGTTCGCGGGGAAGAGGCGCTTGATATGCTCCAGGCAATGAACACTGGCCACGATGGATCGATCACCACCATCCACGCAAACAACCCCCGCGATGCAATTGCCCGCATTGAGACCATGGCGATGATGGGCTCCGTATCGCTCCCGGAAAAGGCAATCCGCGCTCAGATAGCTTCAGCCGTCAACATTATTGTGCAAGTATCGCGCATGAGTGATGGGACTCGCCGCGTCACCCACATCAGCGAGATCACCGGAACCAATGGCGACATCATCAGCCTTCAGGACATCTATGCCTTCGAGAAGTTGGGGCTAGGGCCAAGCGGAAACGTCAAAGGTCGGTTCTATTCCACCGGCATCGTGCCCAAATTCGCAGACCGTCTCAAAGCCGCCGGCATCCCACTTGGCCTCAACCTGCTGGACCATTCCGCCGAAGTATAGAGATAGCTACCATGAGCCTATTCGCTATCGCGTTCTTCTCCATACTGACGCTGAGCTTCACCACCGCGATGCTCTGCACGCAACCACAGTCCTCAAGTAAATCAGCACGGCGCAGACTCGAAGTCATACAGAAATCTGTTAGACCGCAAAGTCGAGGAGCACACGGAACCGAGTTAAAGGATGCCGATCAGCGGAGCCACTCTGCACGCCTGGGCGCAGCCCTCGAACGCTACCGATTTGCCGGGAAACTCAGCCAACTACTCATCCATGCAAACAGTAATTTGGGTGTAGGTGGCACAGTTCTTTCCGCTATAGGCATTGCATTGTGTTGCGTTACGGTTTCGTTCTTCCTGCTCCATTCGTTCTTGCTTTCGGTCGTAGCAGGCGTCGCAGGATCATCAATACCGATCGTTCTGTTGCGGTTCAAGCGCTCCCGCCGACTCAAGGCCTTCAACATTGCCCTGCCCGATGCCATCGACCTGATGGCGCGCTCGCTCCGCGCTGGGCATGCAATGGGATCGGCGATTGAATTTGTAGCGGAACAATCCCCCAAGCCGCTTGCGTTTGAATTCGTTCAGGTCTATCAGCAGCAGCGGCTCGGCCTTCAGTTTCGCGATGCATTACTCAAGATGGGTAAGCGCATTCCGTCTAAAGACCTGCAATTCCTGATTACTGCAATCCTTGTCCAAAAAGAAACGGGTGGAGACCTCACCGAAATCCTCGACCGGGCCTCCTATGTCATCCGCGAGCGCGTGCGCATCGAAGGCGAAGTACGCACCCGCACTGCGCAAGGTCGTCTTACCGGATGGATTCTGGGACTATTGCCCCTCATCATGCTCGCTCTCATCAATCTTGCCAATCCGGGCTACTCTAACATCCTCTTTCAGGACCCCGTTGGCCGACAGCTTCTCTATGCTGGAGGCACGCTGATCGTCCTTGGAGCGCTTGTCATCCGAAAGATTGTGGATGTACAGGTCTGACCCTTCGCTATGATTCTTCTCTTCAATCTCGCACTTTGCGTAACGATTTTTTCTGCTCTTGCGCTTGCCGTGACCCTGGTCACCGCCCGCACGTCGCGTGCCGCATCTCAGCGAATTATCGAAGCCACCTATCGGGGAAGAGCTTACCGTCGTGCAAGTCCCCTCGCTACGGAAGCCGGAAGGTGGCTGTTCAATGGGATTCACTGGATTAGAGCACGTTTTGGCTTTGCCGATGCCGCGGACCTGCCGCAACGCCTCGCCAACGCTGGATACAAGGGTGCTTTTCCCTTGGATGTATACAACGCCGCCCGCATCGTTGGCCCTCTGCTGGCGGTGTGCGCAGGCAGCTTTATCCCACTCCATCGCTTATCCTGGATGATCGCGCTTCCAGCCGCTTCGTTTATTACGCCTAACGTCGTCCTCACCCGCTTGATCAAGCGGCGTCGCGAGAGGATACGGAGAAGCATCCCCGACGCGATCGACTTGCTCGTCATATGCGTTGACGCCGGGCTCGGGATCGACCAGGCGCTGCTCCGCGTTGGTCAGGAACTTGGCATCAGCCATCCTCAGATGAAGGAGGAATTGCTCCAAATTAACCGAGAGCAGCGTGCCGGTAAGCCCCGCATTAAAGCCTGGGCAGATATGGCCACCCGCAGCCAACTACCCGATATCGACGCCTTTGCGAGCATGCTTTTACAAACCGAACGCTTTGGCACGCCAATAGCCCGCGCCCTCAGTGTCTTCGCCGACAACATACGCGTCCGACGCCGTCAGCTTGCGGAACAGATGGCCGCGAAGACGACGGTGAAAATCATCTTCCCGCTGGTACTGTTCATATTCCCCAGCATTTTCATCGTATTGCTGGGGCCCGCCGCAATCGCAATTCTGCGCGGCATGCCGAACCTCGGCCAGTAACCGCAATATATCAGTCGATGAAGCGGCTTGTAATTCCTGAGTAAGCATCGATGCGCCGGTCGCGCAGGAATGGCCAATGCTGACGTGTGGTCTCGATGAGGCTGAGATCAAGATTGGCTGTCAAAATTGCTTCCTGGTCGTGAGATGCCTGCGCCAGAACCCGGCCGAAGGGATCTGCAATAAAGCTTCCGCCCCAAAATTCAAGCCCTGAATGGGCCGTATGGTCCCTCGGTCCTTCGATCGTCACGCCGTCGTGGACTACGTCGCCATGCTCGTGACCGACGCGGTTGACCGACGCAACAAAAACTCCGTTGGAGATTGCGTGCGCTCGCTGCACAGTCTGCCATGCTGAATACTGTGCGTCGCCGAACTCAGCTTTCTCGTTCGGATGCCATCCGATGGCGGTCGGGAAAAAGAGAATCTGAGCGCCACAGAGAGCCGTAATTCTGGCGGCCTCCGGGTACCACTGGTCCCAGCACACCAAAGCACCGATATCTCCGTGACTCGTTGAAAAAGACTTGAATCCAAGATCGCCCGGTGTGAAATAGAACTTCTCGTAATACAGTGGGTCGTCGGGGATGTGCATCTTGCGATAGAGTCCGCAGATGTTGTCCTCCTCCCCGTTGGCGTGATCCATAACCGCGACGGTGTTGTGGTACAGGCCCGGTGCGCGGCGCTCGAAGAGGCTGGCAACCAGGGTGATCTTTTCTTCGCGTACGATAGCGGCCAGGCGCTCCGTGCTTGGACCTGGGATTGGTTCGGCCAGAGAAAAAAGTGCGTGATCTTCTCGCTGGCAGAAGTATTGGGCGCGGAAGAGTTCCGGCAAGCAGATGATCTGCCCACCGTCACGTGCCGCGTCACGGACAAGGTCGGCCGCGTGATCAAGATTCTGCGCGGTAGATGCTACGCAGGACATCTGAATTAGAGCGATGCGTGTAGAAGATACTGACATTGCGGTAACTCCATGGGACAAGACAAAGGCGCCGGCGATTGCCAGCGCCTACCTCATCCTCTCAGGTACAGATTACTTATCGTCGAACAATAGGATGGCACCGGCGATGGTAGTCGTCCATCGGCCATTCTTGTCGCCTACGGCGGACTGAGTGACGTTAGCAGTACGCACAATTTTGTTGGAGATGCGATAAATCTCTTTCTTCTCATCCCAGCTTTTATCAGGATCAAAGTCGACGTCGAGGGTGGTCGCCAGCATCTCGGCCGCAAGTTCTTCAGCGTAGTCGCCGGCCTGATCCTCGGTTTCACCGAAGCTGTGGTGTTCGGAGAGGTAGCCGTAGGTGTTGCGATCTGTCGGAATGGCAACGCCAATGCTGGAGACGACCAGACGGTGAGCCTCGCGCGTGGAGTTCTCCGCGATCACCGCAAACACAACCTCACCCGGATTGAGATATTTCAAACCTTCTTTGCGCGGAATGAGTTTGCACTGAGGCGGGAAAATCGACGAGACACGAACTAGGTTCTGTGCGGCGATGCCTGCATCACGAAGCGCAAGTTCAAATGACGTTAGACGTTCTTTGTGCTTGCCGACGCCCTTGGTAAAAAAAAGGCGCGTGGGAACCATGTTCATGCCCAATTTGGAAGACCCTCCGGAGACATTACGATATGCGGCGGCCAATGGCGCAGCGCGGTGCAACTTTCCAAATTTATCACAAGGACATCGTTCGGGGGCTGCAGCTCTATGACTAGATCGTTCGCCGATAGATCGTTCTGTCCTGCTTGAAAAGAACGTACCTAAGTTCAAGCAGAGATATTGATAGAGGAAGGAGCGATTATCGCAGCGGACGACGGGCGCTTCGTTGCCACGTATCTGCCCGGGTGGTAGCCTTCAAAGGCTGATCTAATTTCGCTTTCCTTGGGGAGTTACCCACTGCATGCAGACGAGTTACAACGGCATTCCTGTTCCCGCAAACGGCAGTCCAATCGAATATAAAGACGGTAATTACAAGGTTCCCGATCATCCGATCATTCCTTTCATCGAGGGCGACGGTACGGGCCGTGACATCTGGAAGGCCTCACAGCGGGTCTTCGACGCAGCCGTCGAAAAGGCTTACCACGGCAAGCGCAAGGTCGAGTGGTATGAGGTGCTTGCCGGCGAGAAGAGCTACCGCAAGTCCCAGGAATGGCTGCCGGACGACACGGTAAAGGCGACGGTGGACTTCCGCGTGTCGATCAAGGGTCCGCTAACGACTCCAGTGGGTGGCGGAATTCGCAGCCTGAACGTCGCGCTGCGACAGTTGATGGATCTCTATCAATGCATCCGGCCGGTCAAGTACTACGCAGGGGTTCCGAGCCCGGTAAAGCATCCTGAGAAGTTAAATGTAGTTATCTTCCGCGAGAACACCGAGGACATCTACGCAGGCATCGAGTTTCGCGAGGGAACTCCCGAAGCCAAGAAGTTTATCGCCTTCGTGAACGACGACATGCTGAAGGGAACCAAGAAGAAGATTCGACTGGATTCCGGCGTGGGCGTGAAGCCGATCTCAATTACTGGGTCTAAACGCTTGGTGCGCGCGGCGATTGCGTTCGCTCTGAAGGAAAAGCGCAAGACCGTAACTCTCGTTCATAAGGGAAATATTCAGAAGTTTACCGAGGGCGCATTTCGCGAATGGGGCTACGAAGTTGCGTCCCAGGAGTTTCGGGAGCAAACGGTGACCGAGCGAGAGAGCTGGATCCTTGGCAACGTCGAGGCTAATCCAAAGATCACGGCAGAAGAGAACGCTGCCCTGATCGAACCCGGCATTGAGTTTGCCGCGAAGGAGTTTGGCGACAGCGTCGTTGCGGAGGTCAAGTCTGTAATCGCAGCCATCGGCGAATCGCACGGCGGCGGGAAGTGGAAGTCGAAAGTTCTGGTAAACGACCGAATCGCCGATTCGATCTTCCAGCAGATTATTCTGCGGCCAGAGGACTACAGTGTGCTGGCTACGACGAACCTGAATGGCGACTACATCTCCGATGCTGCGGCAGCGCAGGTCGGCGGGCTGGGCATTGCGCCGGGCGGAAACGTTGGCGATGGCTATGCGGTATTCGAAGCAACTCACGGAACGGCGCCGAAGTATGCGGATAAAGACGTGATCAATCCCGGTTCGGTGATGCTTTCTGGCGTGATGCTGTTCGACTTCCTCGGATGGAAAGAGGCGGCGCGTCTTATCGAGAGCTCGATAGAAAAGACAATCGCGCAGAAGTTCGTAACCTATGACTTTGAGCGATCGATGCCGGGCGCGACCAAGGCAAAGACGAGTGAGTTTGCAACACGGATGATCGAGAACATGTGACGCCTGCCACAGCCATTCTGATAGCAAACAGACGAGAATCGATCTAGACAATTTCATGACTCAATCACCGAAGGGAAGAGACGGATGCGGAAAAAAGTAACGATCGTAGGAGCAGGGAACGTGGGCGCAACGGCGGCTCACTGGATTGCGGCGAAGGAACTTGCAGATGTTGTACTGATCGATGTCATCGAAGGCGTGCCGCAGGGCAAGGCACTCGACTTGCTACAGGCGATGCCGATTGAGAAACGTGATGTCTCGATCATTGGGACGAATGATTACGCTGATACGGCGAACTCGGACATCGTGGTGATCACGGCTGGAATTGCGCGCAAGCCTGGCATGAGCCGCGACGACTTGCTGAACACCAACTTCAAGATCATGAGCGACGTGGTGGCGAAGGTTGTGGCTGCGTCGCCGAAGACAATCCTCATCATCGTTGCCAACCCTCTTGATGCGATGGCGCAGACGGCCTACAGAAAGGCCGGTTTTCCGCGCGAACGTGTGATCGGCATGGCAGGCGTTCTGGATTCGGCCCGCTTCCGCACGTTCATCGCGGAAGAGCTGAATGTGTCGGTCGAGAATGTAACTGCATTTGTTCTCGGAGGACACGGCGACACAATGGTCCCGCTTTCTCGTTACTCAACGGTTGCGGGAATCCCGATTACGGAACTGATTGCACCGGATCGTCTCAAGGAGCTTGAAGCTCGCACAGCCAATGGCGGTGCGGAGATCGTCAAGCACCTGAAGACTGGATCGGCTTACTACGCTCCCTCGGCCGCGACCGTCGAAATGGTCGAAGCGATTCTGAAGGACAAGAAGAAGATTCTGCCTTGCGCTGCGTATCTTGAAGGCGAGTACGGAATCTCTGGCTTGTACGTTGGCGTTCCCTGCAAACTGGGTGCGAAGGGACTTGAGCAGATCATTGAGATCAAGCTGACTCCAGACGAGCAGGTTGCGTTGAATAAGTCTGCGGAATCGGTCAAGGAGCTTTGCACTGTCATCGGCATGGCATAAATGTGGTTTTCAGTTGTGAAGCAAACAAAAGGCCCGCTCGAATTGAGCGGGCCTTTTGTTTGCGCGAGCGAAATTACGCCACGCGTTCGATGGAAACCGACTCGAGGACTACTGCGGTTTTGGGGCGATCCTGCGAGGCGGTGGGGAGCTTGGAAATCTTCTCCACGATGTCGTAGCCTTCGACTACTTCGCCGAAGATGGTGTGCTTGCCGGTGAGCCAGCTGGTGTCGGCGGTGGTGATGAAGAACTGGCTGCCGTTGGTGCCGGGGCCGGCGTTGGCCATGGCGAGCTTGCCAGGCTTCTGAAAGCCGTGTGGCGAGTCTTTGGTCTCATCGCCGAACTTGTAGCCGGGGCCGCCCATTCCAGTGCCTTCGGGGTCGCCGCCCTGGATCATGAAGTTGGGGATGATGCGGTGGAAGACCGTACCGTCGTAGAGCTTGTCGCCCTTTTTGGAGGGGCTTTTCCACTCTTTGCTGCCTTCGGCGAGCCCGATGAAGTTGGCGACAGTGATGGGCGCATCTTTCTCAAAGAGTTCGGCGACGATGGTGCCTTGGTTGGTCTTAAAGGTGGCGTAGGTTCCGGGCTTGGTGGGCATTTTTTCCTCAGTTCTCATTTATTACTTGCTGGTTGAAGGCGAAAGCGCGGCCGGGGCAGGTGCTGCTGGCGGCGGTGAGGGATCGGGCGGCATTTGCTGGCCGTCGCGGACGATGGTGACTCGGTTGATAATCACCGGGGTGGTGGGTTTGTCGTTCCGGTCGCGTTCGACGCGGGCGATGGATGCGGAAATTAAGGTGGTGTGGGCGTCGCACTGGCCAAAGATACTGTACTTGCCATCGAGGTCAGGAACCGGCGCCTCGGTAATGAAGAACTGTGAGCCGTTGGTGTTGGGGCCGGAGTTTGCCATGGCCAGGCGGCCCGGGACGGAGAACGTGAGCGCCGGATCGGTTTCGTCGGCGAAGTAGTAGCCAGGGTCGCCCGTGCCGTCGCCGACAGGGTCGCCACCCTGGATCATAAAGCCGGGAATGACGCGGTGGAAGGTTAGGCCGTCGTAGAAGCGGCGGCGGTGCTGCTTTACGCTGCCCGCGGCGAGCGTCCAGTCTTTTGTACCCTCGGCAAGGCCGATGAAGTTGGCGACCGCATTGGGAGCCTGCTTATCGAAGGCCTTGCAGGTGAGGCGGCCCATAGTGGTGTCGATGACGATTGTAGGGCCGGTAGGGACGGGCTCAGCTTTGGCGGCAGCGCCGGGCGCGTCGGGCAAGTCCGCTGCGGCGGGCGTGGTCTGGCAGAGAGCGGGAATGGCAACTAGCGCAAGACCGAGCGAAAGCGATTGAAAGAGACTACGACGATTGATGCGCGTGATCCTGAATAATGGCACAAGAGATAGGTTAGACGAGATGGCTTTACGCGGCAAATTGCATAATTGACTGTCCTGGCGATGAGACGTGCAGGGATTTGTCCTCGTCGCGATTGCAGCCTGAACGCTGGAGTGGACGTTCGGCTTTTTGACCTCGCGGAATTCGGCGATTGGGGCGACGATGCCGTGACTCTTGTGGAATACGGGAATCAGCGGTTCGGGCTCTGGGGCTGGCCGAATGCCTGTAGGCTGGCCTCGTAGAAGCGGGAGCGGTGCGGGGCAGGATGGGGCGGCGGGCGGCGATTTGGTGGCAGCAGAAGAACTGGCCGCGCAGGGCGGCTACTCCGCAGGGCCGGCCTGAGGCTCGAACATGACGGCGCTGGAAGCGACTACGGGCTCGGCTTGGGACTGTTTGGACTGTGTCGGACATCATGGCTACCCCCTCTTTGTTTCTGGCAAAGAATTCAAAACATGTGAGTTACAGCAGGTGCTGCGTGGGTCAAACATTAAATGCAGATGCCCGGCACAATGGCCGGGCTCATAGATTTAATTCTCATCTAAACTTTACGGAATCGACCATAACTGTTAAGCCAAGTATTTTCAGGAATTATCTGCTGTGGATTGAGTGATTTGGCGAGTTGTCAACAGATTTCGGGGGTTGACAGGATTTTGTGATTGGAGGCGCTTGCGCCGGCGGAGGTGATATGTCGGGCTTTCAGCCTCGGACTCTCTTTCGATTGGTCACCCCGGCCTCCGTCCCAGGCTGTTATATGCCGGGCCTTCAGCACTTTGTGGTACTGCCGAGCAAGTTCGGTGGTGACGCTGGCAAGCCGGGTGTGGCGCTGGCTAGCAGGTGTGACGCGTCTCACAGGCTCTGCTCTCGCTCGCGGCGTAGTATGGACGGCCATTGAGGTGTTTCCAATGCAGACGCAAGTGAAGACGTACCACTTCTTTGTCGGCGGCAATCGCCATGAAACCGACAAACCATTTCTTACCGGATCTGAGATCAAGACACTGGCCGGCGTGGTCGCTACGCATCAACTGTTTTTTCGAGACGATGTAAATGCGCCTGATCGTGAAGTACGAGATACCCAGGCGGTCGATCTGATTCCTCGCGGCGAGGAAGACGGAACTGTCGATAAGTCAGTGGATGACAGCGAGGCGCTCGAGCTAGATGAGGTACACAGCTATCACGGTCATTTTTATGCTGTTCCGAACTCGAGCTACAAACGGCTGAAGTCGAATCCGTAGGCTGCAAGGAGACGCCTGTCTGATCCCCCGGAGAGATGGAGCCCCGGAAGTTGGAGGGGCTCCTGTTCGGTGAGGACGGAAGCATGGCAAGTGTGACTTGTTGAGCGAGACGTGTCGGCAGGAGATTGTGGTGTGATTGAGCTCGCAAAACGATGAGGCGGGACCAGAAGCGGATTCCTCCGCTGCGCTGCGGAATGACAAAGAGTGCGGAATCTGGTTGGCTGCGTGACAAAGCAGGGTGCGGAATCGGCTGAGCTGCGGAATGACAAAACAGAGCGCGGTATCTGCGGCGCTCCGAAATGGCAACCAGATGGGTGGGCTGCACGCGGACGCAGCGAAATGTGGATGAGTGCGCAACTGGGGACAATTTTGGGGGTTTGAGAGGCTGGAACCGCAGTTTTGCTCGCCGATTCTATGCGTTGCGGAATAAGCTAGGGGATGCGGGTCCGTGGGCGCGTAAAGGGTGGTTGTAAATGCGAGTTGCGGGTGTATCAAACGAGCAGAATAGAGGGTTGAAGGTCAGGGTGAACGGCCTGAGTTGGCAGGGTAGGATTCGTGCGGCACTAGCGTTTGCTTTGTGTGTCCTCATGATCGATCAACCTCTGATGGCGTCGAATGTGGCGAAACATGGCCCGTCCGGGGGCGTTCAGCCCATGAGGGGTGAGGAACGGGTGTTGCATGCGCTGAATCGACTGACATTTGGACCAAAGCCTGGGGAGGTGACTGCGGTGCAGGCGATGGGTTTGACCACTTGGTTTGAGGCGCAGTTGAATCCATTACGGATTGACGACTCCGCGCTCACGGTGCGGCTCGCGGCTTTTCCGGCGATGCAATTGCCGCAAGCGGAGTTGCTTTCTCGGTATCCGAGCCAGCAGGTGATTCGGCAGATGGAGCAAAGAAACGAGCTACTTCCGTCGGACCCCGTTGAGCGGGCGATTTACGGAGACCAGCTTGCGTTTTACAAGATTCAGAAGGCGAAGCAGGCGGCGGCGAAGGCAGCGGCTCCTGCCGTTGGCGGCGTGTCTGACTCGATGGCGGGAGACTCGATGGCGACGAGCGCGACGTCCGTGAGGATTGAGCGACGGGGCGGGGAGAGTTCCGCGCCAGGCTTGGCGGGTACGGGCGGAGAGACTATGGCTGCGGAGCCTTCGGACCCTGGGTCGATGGCTGCCGGGGCAGGGAATGCGACGAGCGACAGCGCCGCGACGGCGCTTCCTAAGTCGGATATTACGGACACTGCGGTTGCGCCGGCCGAGCATGTTGAGCAGCTTTTCAAGGATCTGGATGCAGTGAAGATCATCACCCTTCCGCCGGAAGAGCGGATGCGCAAAGTGCTGGGTATGGCGCCGGATGACTTTGTGGCGTTTCGCCAGAGTCTGAGCGGTGGCGAAGTGGCTGAGTTTACCCAGGGGCTGAACCCACAGCAGAGGGAAATCTTTGCGGCAATGCAGAATTCGACGCGCATGGTGGGTGCCGAAGAGATGCAGGTACGACTGCTTCGCGACATCTACAGCGAACGGCAGTTGGAAGCGGTGATGACCGACTTCTGGCTGAACCATTTCAATGTGTATGTACGCAAGAATCAGAACGAGCCCTACCTGATTCCGGCATATGAGCGGGACGTGATCCGGCCGAACGCCATGGGTAAATTCGAAGACTTGCTGGTGGCGACGGCGAAGAGCCCCGCCATGCTGATGTATCTGGACAACTGGCAGAGCATCGGGCCGGATTCGCAGGCGGCACAGAATGGTCCACGATTCGCGGCTTTTGCAAAAAATCCTCAGGTAAAGGCGGCTCTGAAAGATCGCGGGCTGAATGAAAACTACGGGCGTGAGCTGATGGAGCTGCACACCTTAGGCGTCACTGGCGGCTACTCGCAGGCCGATGTCACCCAGGTGGCAAAGGTGTTTACAGGGTGGACGATCAATCAGCCCTACCGTGGCGGAGAGTTTCAGTTTGACGAACGGCGTCACGAGCCGGGAAGTAAGACGGTGCTGGGCCAGACTATTTCCGAGAACGGAATGAACGAGGGCCTGGAAGTTTTGCACATGCTCGCGACCAACCCGGCGACGGCCAGATTTATTTCGACCAAGCTGGCGGTGAGGTTTGTGAGCGACTATCCTCCCGTTGCCCTGGTAGACCGCATGTCGCAGACCTTTCTTTCAAGCGGAGGCGACATCAAGTCCGTGCTCCGGACGATGTTTCAGGCGCCTGAGTTCTGGGCTCCAAGTGCTCAGCGATCGAAGGTAAAGACGCCGCTGGAATTTCTGGTTTCGGCGGTGCGGGCAAGCGGTGCTACGGTGAATAGCTCGCTGGGCCTGGTGGCGGCGCTTGATCGGCTGGGAATGCCGCTGTACGGGATGCAGACGCCGAATGGATATTCGTGGATGTCTGATCCGTGGGTGAGTACGGGTGCCCTGGTAAACCGGATGAACTTTGCGTTGGTGCTGACCGGAGACAAGCTGCCGGGCGTCCGCACAGACTGGTCGAAGATGCTTGGCGGCACGGGAATGACAGCCAAAGGGGTTTCGATGGAGACCTCAAATGGCAGTGTCGATCCGGAGGTAGCGGCGAAGGAAAAGAAGCTGGAGCAGGTTTTGCTGGGGCAGCCGTTGAGCGAAAAGACCAGGGCGGCCGTGTTGGGGCAATCCAATGATGTATCGGCGGCGTTGCAGGCGGCCAAGGAGTTCCAGGTTGGCCGCGGCGGTAAGGGTGGCGTTTATGGAGCTGCGGCGATTGCGGGGGATCTGAATCCCGGGGCCGCGCTGCGAAATGCGGCTGTCGAGGACCGACAGGCCGCGATAATGGCTGGCATGATGCTGGGATCGCCTGAATTTCAGCGGCGTTAGACGAGGTCGAACGACACGTTTGGGGGATTGCGGACAACTTAGCCGTTGGTACGGAGTTTGAAGGTGTACGGGACTGGCGGCAGCTTAGATTGAATCGCTGCGCATCATGACAAGCCCGGGCTAAAGCCCACTGATTCAGGTGTGCCTTAACCGTGGGCTAAAAACCGCTGCTACCCGGGAGACAGGAGCAACAGCATGGCTAGCAGAAAATGGAATACGGCGGACGATAGCGACTGGGGCTGTGATATTTGCGGGCGCGACGCTGCCAAGCGCAGCATCACGCGGCGCGGATTCATGAAGGGTGGAGCGCTGGCTCTGATTGGGACCTCTGCGATTCCTGCGTTCCTGTCGCGCAGTGTTCTGGCCGAGATAACGACGGCCGCGGCGAACAAGAAGAAGCTGGTGGTGCTTTTTCAGCGCGGCGCGGTGGACGGATTGAATGTCGTGGTGCCGTATCAGGAGAAGAATTATTATGCGATGCGGCCGTCGATTGCGATCAAACAGAATGAAGTGATCGATCTCGATGGATTCTTCGGGTTGCATCCACAGATGGCGGCATTCAAGTCACTATACGATCAGGGACATCTGGCAATTATTCATGCGGCCGGGTCTCCTGATCCTTCGCGCTCGCACTTTGACGCGCAGGACTACATGGAGAGCGGTACACCGGGCGTAAAGGCAACTGAGGACGGCTGGCTAAATCGAGCGCTGCTGGCGGGACCTGTCGAGGCCAAGCCTTCGGCGTTCAGAGCAGTCGCGCTGGGTACGCAGGTTCCCCGGACTTTGCAGGGTAAATTGCCGGCGATCGCGCTGAACAACCTGGCGGACTTTTCTGTCGGGGGCAAGGGACCTCAGACTTCGCCAATCTCAAACGCGTTCCAGGCGATGTATGACCAGAGTACCGATTCGGTGCTACAAGGGACGGGGCAGGAGACGTTTGAGGCGGTGAAGATGCTGAAGGCGGCTGATCCTGCGAAGTATCAACCGGCGGCGGGCATAGTTTACCCCAATACCCCGTTCGGCAATAGTTTGAGGCAGATAGCCCAACTTATGAAAGCTAATTTTGGAGTGGAGGCAGCCTTCTCCGACATTGGCGGATGGGACACGCACCAGAACCAGGGTGGGGCCACAGGGCAACTTGCGAATCGGTTGACGGAGTTTTCGAATGCGATTGCGGCGTTCTGGCGAGATATGGGGACAGACGCAGAGAACGTCACGCTGGTGACTATGTCCGAATTTGGACGAACGGCGCGGCAGAATGGGACAGGCGGCACCGACCATGGACATGCGAACGTAATGTTTGTGCTGGGCGGCGGAGTGAAGGGCGGGAAGGTCTACGGAAAGTGGCCGGGTGTTGCGAACGAGCAGCTGAACGATGGGCGCGACCTGGCGGTGACTACGGACTTCCGCAACGTGCTGGGCGAGGCGGCTTATAAAACTTTGGGTTCGCGCAATTTAGAAGCGGTGTTCCCAGGTTCGCAAGTCAGGCCCTCGACGTTCCTGAACTTCATTTAGCGTTGGCGACTATCGGTTGCCGCAACCGTGCTCGTACACCAGCAGTCTACGCCATTGCGAGTCGGTGGCGAGAAGAACACAGGCTTGGCCAGTCTCGGTGTTCAGACGAAACGTCAAGTCCCCTTGGCGGTAGAGTTCGAATTTTCCTGAACCGACGGCGGCGATTCCGTTCTGCGGATTGCGGCTGATGGTCTCCGAAGCGGGAAGCGTCGCGACACTGTTTTGCGGTTGTGGCCGAGACGAGTTGACGCCGGAGTCGTTGGGTGAGTTGGACGCCATTTCTTGCGGTTGGGAAGGCTGGACTTGTGAATCCGGCAGCGTGGTTGAGGCATTTGCACTGGTGTCAGGTTTGGTCTTGTCATTGGGTTGCTGACGGACGTGGACTTCGCCGCTGTTGAGGGCGCGGGTCTTCGACCAGTGGACAAAATAGAACGCGCCGAGAACTAAGGCTGACGCGACCATGAGTAAACGAAATATTTTTGGCATAAGCCTCCGCCTTTTTATTGTCAGCGGGAGAGATTTCTACGTCGAGGCAAAATCGACGGACAGCGACGGATTCGCGAACCACGTTTGATTCCTGCTGAGTCGTCGTAGAAGCTGCAATTCCTGACTGGGGATTCGCGCCGACTGCGCTTTTCCGGGCGTATCATAGGGTTTGTGCCGAAGTACTCCATCGTCGTGCCGTTTCACAACGAGGAGGAGAACGTCACCACTCTTTACGACCGGGTAAAGCTGGTGATGGAGCAGGTGGGCGACTCCTTCGAGATGGTGTTTGTGGACGACGGGTCGCGCGACCGCACTTATCGGTTGCTGGAGGAGATTGCGGCTGTCGATAGCCGCGTGCTGGTGGTCAAGCTGCGACGCAACTTCGGTCAGACTTCGGCGCTGGCTGCCGGTTTCGATCATGCGCAGGGCGAGTTGCTGATCTCAATGGATGGGGATCTGCAGCACGATCCGGAGGAAATTCCAAACTTCCTTGCGCGACTTGAAGAAGGTTACGACGTGGTCAGTGGATGGCGCTCTCATCGTGAAGACAATTTGCTGTTCCGGCGCATTCCTTCGCGCTGCGCGAACTGGCTCATGGCGCGGATTTCCGGCGTCGACATTCACGATTTTGGGACAACTTTTAAGGCGTACCGGCGCGAGGTAATCCATAACATTCCGCTTTACGGCGAGATGCACCGGTTCATTCCTGCGCTGGCTAGTTGGTATGGCGCGAGCATCTGCGAGATTCCGATTTCAAATCCGCGACGCCAGTATGGACAGAGCCACTATGGGTTGTCGCGTACGTTTCGGGTCTTCTTCGATTTAGTCACAATCCGCTTCCTGCTGAAATACATGACTCGGCCACTGCACTTCTTCGGGTCGATTGGCGCGCTGGGTATGCTGAGCGGCGGCGGGTTGGCGATGTGGTTGTTAGCGCTCAAAATATTCACGGGCCAGCCCGTACTGGTAGCTCATGGACCCATGTTTGTGATTGCCGGAGTGCTCATTATCGCGGGAATCCAGATGCTGGGGATTGGGCTGTTGGGCGAATTGCAGGTACGGCATTTCCACACGCCGACACATCGCGCTCCGTACGCCGTCGACCGCATTCTGCGGCTGCGTTCCAGTGAAGAGAGCCTGCTGCAGTAACTCCGCGACGCTCTTCCTGCATCTGAGGGAACGAGGCGAGAGCGGATGCTCTCCTGCGGAGGTTACCCGATGAAGCTGGACGCGTGTTGGCGAAGGACTTTGTCTGCGGCGTACATTTTAATTGCGGAAGTAGTATTGCTAGGGTCTCTCTGCGGATGCCTCGTCGGGGGATACTCGAGCGGTGGGGGATTCTTCATCTGGCCGGGAAGCATCTTTATCACGGTTCTGCTGCTGCTGTTCTTTTTCATGAGGCGTGGACGATAGCCATATTGAGTGGGGAACTGGGACGGACGTGTTCGAAGTGATCCGCGCGGTTTATTCTGATTGTCATGCTGCTAAAGGAACTTCGCACCGCTGTCCTCGACGCCAACCTTGAACTCGTCAAGCGTGGGCTTGTCCTCTACACGTTTGGAAATGCGAGCGGCGTGGACCGCGAGCAGGGTTTGGTGGTGATCAAGCCATCGGGCGTGGACTATGACGATCTGCGGCCGGAACACATGGTGGTCACCGATTTGAATGGAAAGATTATTGATGGGAAGATGAAACCGTCTTCCGATCTCGACACACACACGTTGCTGTACCGCGAATTTCCAACGATTGGCGCGGTGGTGCATACGCACTCGGAGTACGCGACGAGCTTTGCGCAGGCTGGGATGGCGATTCCGGCGCTAGGGACGACGCATGCGGACTACTTCTATGGGCCGGTGCCATGTACAGCTCCGCTTACGGATGAGGCAATCGGTGGAAGGTATGTGCACGAGACGGGGATGGCGATTGTGAGGCGTTTTGCAGCGACGCCGGATCATCCTGCGATCGATCCGCTGGCCGTGCCTGCTTGCCTGGTGGCAGGGCACGCGCCGTTTGTGTGGGGCAAAAACGCTCACGATGCCGCGCACAACGCGGTGGTGTTGGAATACATCGCAAAGATGGCTTATAAGACGCTGACGCTGAAGGCTGAGGTAAATGTGGTGACGCAGGCGCTGCTGGATCGGCACTACTTCAGGAAGCATGGGCCCGCAGCGACTTACGGGCAGTAGTTAGGACTTGCCGATGAGGATCATGCCCGCGACCATTAGGCCGCCGCCGATGATGCGGCCTGGACCGGCAGCGTGGCGATGAAATCCAAGTAGGCCAAAGTGATCGATGACGAGGGATGCGAGGATGGAGGCTGTCACCGAGAGGCCTACGAACATTCCGGAGCCGACCTTCTCAGCCGTCAGCACCGCGGATAGGACGTATACGGCGCCCAGGGTTCCGCCGATCCATCCCCACCATGGAACTGCGGTCCATTGTTGTAGCTTCGGCATGGGCGCTTTGGTGATGGCCGTGTAGACCGCCAACGCAAGAAGCAGCGCTGCGACGCCGCTGCCAAAGCTGACTAACGAGGACAGGATAGGGTGATGCAGATTCTTGTCCAGGGTCGCGTTGCTTCCTGCCTGCATCGCGACGAGCAAACCCGCCGCTACGATAAACAAATAAACCATCGATGTTCTCCTGACTTGAATGCCGCTACCCAAGCTAGCAGGTAGCGAAGCTGGGCGCAGTGATGGGTGTCATACGTGCAGTTAGAGTTTGCGATTTGCGGCTGAAGGCGTCACGCGGCTTTGCGGCACGGGTGAATCGTGCCCTAAACCAGAACAGCGTTTCGTCGCAGCGTCTGATCCCCCACAGTTTCAGACTTCGAAAGACTCGGCGGCGAGGACTTCGGCATAGGCCGGTACGGTGAGGAAATCGGGGAAGGTGGGCGACTCGATCAGCTTGCGCATGAGGGTTGCGGCGCGCTCGTACGCGGAGAAACGGAGGTCATCAACCTTGGGGCGTGTGGTGTTAAGTTCGTCGGCTATGGCATGTTCAACCAATGCCGCGGTGACCGCGCGGCCATCTTCAAGTTTGGCGTGGTGGTGGACCCATTGCCAGAGTTGGGCGCGACTGATCTCTGCAGTAGCAGCGTCTTCCATCAGGTTGAAGAGGGGCACGCACCCGATACCGCGCAGCCACGCCTCGACATAGCCAAGGCCGACGGCGACGTTTTGGCGCAGACCTGCTTCGGTGATGGAGCCGGTGGGAATCTGGAGGAGATCGGCTGCGGTGGTGTTGTAGTCGGGGAGTTGCTTCGAGATTTGGTTAGCTTGCGGCATGATGCGGTTGAAGACTTCGAGCGCGATGGGGACGAGCCCGGGATGTGCGACCCAGGTGCCGTCATGGCCGTCGGTGGCCTCACGCTCCTTGTCGGCGCGGACACCGGCCATGGCCTTCTCATTGGCAACGGGGTCGGACTTGATGGGGATGAGCGCAGACATGCCCCCCATCGCGGAGACGTTCCGGCGATGGCAGGTCTTGATGCAGAGCTTGGAATAGCTGCGCATGAAGTGCGTGGTCATAGTGACCTGCGCGCGGTCGGGGAGCAGCACGGTGGTGTCGCCGGCGAATTTCTTGATGAAGCTGAAGATGTAATCCCATCGTCCACAGTTGAGGCCCGCGGAGTGGTCGCGAAGTTCGTAGAGGATCTCGTCCATCTCGAAGGAGGCGAGGATGGTCTCGATGAGGACGGTTCCTTTGATGGAATTCCTGGGGATGCCCAAATCAGATTCTGCCTGCACGAAGACATCGTTCCAAAGGCGCGCTTCGAGGTGCGACTCCATCTTGGGAAGATAGAAGTAGGGCCCAGAGCCGCGGGCGAGGAGTTCTTTCGCGTTGTGGAAGGCGTAGAGGCCGAAGTCGAAGAGGGAGCCGGACATGGGTTCGCCGTCGACCCGGATGTGGCGCTCTTCCAGGTGCCATCCGCGGGCGCGGACGAAGAGCACGGCGGGTGAGTCGATGAGTTTGTAACTCTTTTTAGTTGCTGGATCTTCGAAGGTGATGGTGCGGCGGACAGCGTCGCGCAGGTTCAGTTGGCCGTCGAGCAGATTGTCCCAGGTGGGCGTGGTGGAGTCCTCGAAGTCAGCCATGAAGACCTTGGCTCCTGAGTTAAGCGCGTTGATGATCATCTTGCGATCGACCGGGCCAGTGATCTCTACGCGTCGGTCGAGCAAGTCGGCGGGCAGGGGAGCAACTGTCCATTCGGATTCGCGGATCGCGCGGGTCTCGGGCAGGAAGTCGGGCTTGTGCCCGGCGTCGAGAGCCGCCTGGCGGGTTGTCCGGGCGGCCAGCAGTTCTTTGCGGCGGGCGTTATGCGCGCGCTGCAGGCGGACGAGGAAAGCGATTGCTTCGGGCGTGAGAACGGTCGCGTGGTTGGCGGTGATGGGGGCGCTGATCTGAACGCCGTCTGGAAGACTCGTGGACATACTTCTATGCTAATCGCTCGGGTGATTAGGAGCGCAAGTGGATGGTGTAGTAGGGCTGGTTGCTGAGGGTCGGGTTGAAAGCGGGGTGGAGCGTGGCGGAAGTGGCGGTGTGTATTTCGAAGTAGTACTGGAGGGGGTATGGGGACGCGGTGTAGTTGTCGGGGATATTGACGTTGTGGGTGCCGCCGGAGCGTGTCATGGGGGCGGAGAGCCAGCGCTCGCCGTGGTTGACGTGGCGGTACCAGAGGATGGCGGCGGTGGCGCTTGCGGGAGTAGAGAGGGCGAGGCTGAGGTCGCTGCCGGGGCGAAAGGATCGGGGCGCGGTGTGTTTGGCGGCGATGGCGGGGCGCTGCGTGGATGTAGCCGCGCGCACTATCGCGGTGTTGCCGGGACCGGGTCTGACGGACTCGTTGCCTAGCGTCTTTTTGAGCAGCGCAAGGTCTGCGTCGATCGCTGCAAGGCGGTCGGCCCAATGCCCACGGCGGAAGGGAGTGGATCCGTAGCTGATGTCGGCGGCGTAGACGCTCTGGGCACGTTTGGCCATTATGGCCCAGGCATCGCGGGCGCTGCGGCAGGCGACAAGACATTGTGCGCGGGCATCGGGCTCCGGCTGGTGAAAGTTGATCGAATAGTACAAAGCGGCGCGGAAGAGGTCGGCGTAGTACGAGCCGAGGCCGTTAAGGATCAGGATGTCTTCTTCGGCACGGCGAAATTCGGGGGTGCGGCCCTTTAAACCTGCGGCGGTGCGTGCCACGGCGAGGCTTTTAGTAGACGTGGCGACCAGGGTCTCGATCCACTGGATGACTTCGCTGGTGTTGTACCGGGCGTTGGGTATGCCTGAGGCGAGGTCTTTAGCGTGCTGGTCGATGGTGGTGAAGAGTTGCGGGTCGAGCGGGCTGATCGCGCTGACGTTGTGTGGCGCGGGCGAGTCTCCGTAGAGCGGCTTGCCGGTAACTGGGAGGATCGAGACAGGGGTTAGCATCTCCGGCCAGAATTCGTGGTTCGAGGCGGACGGACACCATGCTGTCGTGATCAAGGGGAGGATGCGACTTGACGTGGCGAGTGCGGTTTCGAGTGCTGGGCCGGCGGGTCCGAAGGCTTGTTTCAGGTAGCGATGATGGACGTCGGGCGCGGTGTCGGGGTTATAGAGGTATCGGCCCCAGAGGAGATACGTCACGGCGAACTTAGCGGTGTCGAGTTGGGCGGGCGCCAGCGACGTATCGGCATAGGCGTTGCGGCCGCCGGGATGGCCTGAGCCTTCGCGGCCTTTGAAAAAGAGCGGCTCGCATAGCTCCATGCCTGCGGCTCCGCAGAAGTTGGCGGCGCGGCCATAACCGGCGGCGAGTGCGGGGTCGCCCCAGAGGAGGTGGCGCTGGGTGCCGGGCCATACGCGGTAGATGAGGTCGATGCCGCTGCCTTGTTGGTAGAAATCTCCGTAGCCGTAACGGGTGAAGTTCCGCAGGCCGCTGGAGACGGCGAAGGTTCCGCTGACACCAGTGCGAGGGTATTCGGCGGCGCGGATGTCGGCCTGCTGATATCCGAGGCCCAGGTGCTCGGCCCAGAACTTGGCCCCGGCTTTGACGGGCATGCCGGTCTTGCGGGCGATGTCGATCATCTCCTGGTTGAGACCCTTGGCGTGCATGTCGATCTCAATGGTGCGCGGCTTGCCGTCGGCTGTGCGTGCGGCGGGAATTGCCTCAAAGAGCGTCTTCCAGAACGGATAGCTGCCCTCGGGAATACCGCTTTCGCCGTGGATGCGCATGGTCAGGCCGGTGATCTGCGGGCAGGCCTTGAGGATGGCAGCGAGTGCGTCGCGGCAGTAGGCGGCGTGGGTTTCGGGCGTGAGGCCTGCGATGTGATGGTCGGAGTGCGGGCTGTCTGTCCACTGATAGGCGTGGGTCCAGATGCCGAGTTGGAAGTCCATGCCGCGGCGAGCAGTTTCGGCGGCGATGAACTGGAGAGTTTCGAGGTTTCGCTGGCGCTCGCCGGCTTTAAGCGCCGGTTCGACGTGGACTTGTTCGTAGTCGGACACCTCGACCAGGTATGGGTAAGGGAAGTGGAAGTAGTCGCCGGTAACGCCGCGGGGGAAGTCGTAGCCGATGCCGAGAGTGAAGGCGAAACGGTTGAATCGCGCGTCGGCGAGCGTGTCGAGGTAGGTAGTCCAGAAGGCGCGATCGTAGAACCAGGCTTTGTCCTCAATCTCGGAGACGAAGGCGCGTGCCACGCTTCGGACCCTGTTGGGAGTGGTTTCGACAAGCGCAGCAGGCAAATGGAGTGCGGCCATCGGGTCGTCGCTGAGGCGAATGCGGTCGGCGAGTTCGCGGACGCTGTAGGTGATCCCGCGGATGTCGCTGCCGGTGGCAAGAATGGTCGCGCCGTGGCGGCCGGGGATGAGGGCTGTAGTTTCCGGCTGCGAAAATGCTGGCAGATTGGGGAAGGCTTGGGCCAAAGGGCTCGTGACGGGCGCGATGATAATGTGGAAATCCGAGTTGCTTTGCTTCGTGGTGAGGTTTTGCGGGGTGATCGCTTCGCGCAGCTTTTGCGTCGCCCAGCGGACGGGCTCGTTGTGGATGAGCGGCGAATCGTCATCGGTGACGATATAGATGAGGCGGCCTGCCGGGAGGGCGTGGGCTAGTTCTGCTGCTGAGAGCGAGGCGGCTGCGGCGCTAAGCTTGAGAAAGGTTCGGCGGCTGGCTGGCTTGATCATCGTGGCGGCTTAGGCGAAGCGCAAGGTTACGCGTCCAGCGTGGGCGAAGCTTGCCTCGGCCTGTGAGCCGGGGAGAGCGGGAGTATTGCCGGTCCAGCTTCCCGTGGTGATCCATTGTCCGGCTTTGAGGCCGTCGGTGCGTGCGGCACCTTCGTTCGCCAGGTAGGGCAGCAGACGCATTAGGTCGCCGGATGTGTTGGAGCCGGTGCGCTCGACTCGGACTGCGCCGTCGATGGCGAGCGTGACTGTCTCCTTGGTAAAGTCAATGCTCTTCCAGTTGGCGTATGCGGGGCCGTAGATGAAACCACCGTGCATCTGCAGGTCGGCGAGTGCAGAGAGATGGTTGGCGGTCTTGGGATCGGTGAGGCCGGACTCCAACTCTTCGATAATCGGGTGGCAGCTTGCGATTGCGGCGACGACTTCTTCGCGGGTGTAGGGCGTTGCACGCAGCGGCAGATCCGCGCCGAGCAGGAAGGCAATCTCGGCCTCGAGGACGCGATAGCGAAAGCTGGGGCCGCTGAGGATCGCGCCGCTTGCGGCCATCCACGCTCGTGGCATGGGGGCGAAAAATGGGGTCGCCTCGGGAGACCCAGCGCCTATCTTCCAACCGCCAATCTCTCCGTAGGCGAGGATCATCTCCTGGTGGATGCGGGCGACTTCTTCGAGCGAGGTGGGCTGTAGCTCGGGCGGCAGGTCGGCGATGGGGGTGTGGGTGCGGCGTGCGTCGAGCAGCAGGTTGGCTGCGTCCATCAACTGTTGTTCGCGTGATCCGGTCATTTTGATAGGCTCCAATTTTGGTCCATGACAGTGTCGCTCATGCGGGAGGTCCCTGTCATGCAAGGGCTTAGAGCTGAGCACCAGTCAAACCTCACTGGCATGACCCAGATGTGTCATTGTTTGCCGTTTAGACAGCGTGGTAGAAACGTTACCGAACACCGGGCCATGCTTTGTGAGTTCCTATCTCTATAGATCAGAAAGAGGATTACGATGCGAATTAGTCAAGTGGGTCGGTACCTCGTGCTGTGTGGCGTAATGACGCTGTTGCCAGGATTGCAAGCGTTCGCGGCGGTGAATGCATATATCGTGTTCGAAAACACTGCGCAGGGAAAGATGAAGGGCGACCCATCGCGTGCGTCCAGCCCCGAGCGGATTCGGTTGATTAGCGTGGCCCGTGAATCATCGTCTGGTATGGCGTCGGGGAAACGCATGCATAAGCCCATCACCATCACTAAAGAGGTGGATGCGGTGTCGCCAATGCTAAAACAGGCCCTTGCGACGGGAAGCGTGTTGGGCGACGTTGTCATCGTGTACGAAGGAGCGGGAGCCGGAACTGATAAGGCGGCGCAGAAGATCGTGCTGAAGAATGCAATGGTCACTGCCATTAAGATGACCGGAAAAGCGGAGCAGATTTCGCTGGACTACCAGACGATAGAAGTGACTTACACGAATGGCGGCAAGAGTGCGGCGGACGACTGGGTGTCGCCGAAGTAGAACGCACGATCCGCCTCCGCAGTTGCCGGTGCGGGGATGGTCTAGACTCGATTCATCGAAGCGACGAACGCATCCATCGAAATGGAGCCTGAGGGCGAGCCACAACTACTACGCAGCCTGGGGCTGCGCGGCGCGGTCGCGCTTAATATGCTGGACATGATCGGCGTCGGGCCGTTCATAACGCTGCCATTGATTCTTGCGGCGATGGGTGGGCCGCAGGCGATGCTGGGTTGGATTCTGGGGGCCTTGCTGGCCTTGTGCGATGGACTGGTGTGGGCGGAGCTTGGCGCGGCAATGCCGGAAGCGGGCGGTTCGTATACCTTTTTGCGGAGGATCTATTCAGGCGCGGATGGCACACGGAAGCTGGGGCGCTTTCTCGGGTTTCTGTTCATCTTTCAACTTACGTTTTCGGCGCCGCTGTCGGTGGCGTCGGGATGCATTGGGCTGAGTCAGTATGCCACTTATCTATGGCCAGCATTGGCGGAACATACCGCGAAGCACGTAGCTCACTTTGGGAGCTACAGCGTCGGTGTCGCGGTAGGTCCGGCAACGTTGATTGCAATCGCCGCGGTATTGGTCGCTGTCTTCTTGCTCTATCGCGGGCTAGCAGGTTTGCGAGTAGTCGCGGCGGTAATGTGGTGCGCAGTAATGACGCTGATCGCGTGGATCCTGGTGACGGGTTTGATTCATGGACATATCAGACAGGCGTTTTTGTTTCCTGTGGGTGCGTTCACGTTGACGCCGGGATTTTTTCTGGGTCTTGGCTCAGCGATGCTGATCGCGACCTACGATTACTGGGGGTACTACAACATAACTTTTCTGGGCGGAGAGGTGAAGGATGCAGCGCGCACTGTGCCGCGCGCGATCTTGATCTCGATTGCGTTGGTGGGGGCGCTGTATCTAGCGATGAATATTTCGGTTTTGGCGGTGCTACCGTGGCAGGGAATTGTGACAGTACACGATTTCGGCGCTCGGCAAGCGGTGATCTCGACATTTATGGAAATTGCGTACGGGCCGCGGATCGGGCCTGCGTTAGGCAGGATCGCGGCGGTGCTGGTGATGGTGACTGCGTTCGCGAGCGTTTTCTCTCTGCTGCTGGGATATTCGCGGATTCCATTCGCCGCTGCGCGTGATGGCAACTACTTCCGCATCTTTGGGAAGCTGCATAGGAAGGGCTTTCCGCATATCTCTTTGCTGGTGCTGGGCACGGCGGCGATCTGCTTCTGCTTTTTCTCGCTGGCGGATGTGATTGCAGCGTTGGTTGTTTTGCGAATTCTGGTGCAATTCCTCATGCAGCATGTGGGCGTAATCTATCTGCGAAATGCTCAGCCCGAGTTGAAGAGACCATTCCGGATATGGCTGTATCCGCTGCCTCCGCTACTTGCGATTGCGGGGTTTATCTACATATTGGTGGAACGGGCGAATTTTCAGCGCGAGATATTGGGGGCTGGCGTGGTAATTGTGGCGGGTATCGTCGTATACGTGGTGCGGGAAAGGCTGGGGAGTGGCGGCGTGCGGTCAACTTGAGAACCAACGACGGCAAGATTTTGTTGATGTCGTCGTATATGTTGCATCCGAACTCTAGACGGACGCGTACTTAGGTAGTCTGAGTAGGGGTTCCTTTGCAGCACCGGAAAAAATGACGAAGGAATGCCGTTAAAAGAGCAGAACGGAACTACCGTGATTCCGAGCTGCTCAAAATCACAACCCTTAGGGCGAATGGAGACGGACATGTTGATCAGAATCGGTGGAAGTCTGGAAGGCAAAGTCGGCTCGTCTGAAATTACGCCGAAGGAGACGTTTTTAAACCGGCGCAACTTTCTTACGGGTGTGGCGGCGCTGGGTGTTGGAACGCTGGCTCTGAAGCAGGTTCCAGGGTTGCTGCATCCCGACGCGGTGCATGCGGACACAAAGCTAACGACCGTGGCGTCGAAATATACGGTGCCGGATGCGCAGACTCCCTTCGCCAAGGCGACGACTTATAACAATTACTACGAGTTTGGAACGGATAAGTCCGAGCCGGCGAAGAACGCGCACACGCTGCGTACGCGGCCTTGGACGGTGCAGGTTTCAGGGCTCGTGAAGAAACCGCAGACAATTGACATCGACACCATCATGAAGTACCGGCCCATCGAGAGTCGCGTCTACCGGCACCGCTGTGTCGAGGCGTGGTCGATGGTGATTCCGTGGGATGGCTACTCACTGGGCGAGTTCATCTCGGCGATGGAGCCGCTGCCGAGCGCGAAGTTTGTGCAGTTCATCTCAGCCTCGGACAACAAGAATATGCCGGATAAGCCGGGCGGATACGACTGGCCATACTCAGAGGGATTGCGGATGGATGAGGCTATGAACCCGCTGTGCCTGCTGACGTTTGGCTGCTATGGTGAGGTGCTCCCGAATCAGAATGGTGCGCCAATCCGTGTGGTTAGTCCTTGGAAGTATGGATTTAAGAATGGCAAGGCTATTGTAAAAATCGTCTTCACCGACAAGCAGCCGCGCACTCTATGGAATGAAATCTCTTCGAATGAATATGGCTTTTATTCAAATGTGAATCCGACCGTAGACCACCCGCGGTGGTCGCAGGCGCATGAGCGGCGGATTGATTCCAGCCCGTTCCCGAAGACGGTTCCGACACAGATGTTCAACGGATACGTTGACCAGGTGGCGAGCATGTACGCTGGTATGGATCTCAAAAAGAACTTCTAGGGACGACATGCCGACACGATGGATTCCGTACGTCAAGGTTTTAGTTCACATCGTGTGCTTGCTGCCGTTTGCTGAGCTGATTGAGCAGTACCGTTCAGGTGCGCTCGCGCTGCAGGCGGATCCGGTCAATTGGATCACACACTTCACCGGCTATTGGGCGCTGTACCTGCTGATGGCTTCGCTCGCGGTTACGCCGGTGCGGCGGCTGCATCCGAAGCTTTCGAACCTGATCCGGTTTCGCCGGTTGCTCGGGCTGTATGCGTTCTTCTATGCGACGCTCCACTTGTCGACGTATGTATTTCTGTTCTCGGGATATGACGTGCCCACTGTCATGGCTGGATTGCGCGCTGGGCACCTTGGCGTGGTCTCCGAGCAGTGGAGGCTCGTATGGCCGGCCGTCCTCGATGATTTGAAGAAGCGACGATTTATCCAGGTGGGTCTATTTGCCTGGGTGCTGCTGCTAGCGCTGGCTGCGACCTCGCCGGCGTTTGTTATGCGTCGGATGGGCGGTAAGGCCTGGCGGCGCTTGCATACCACTGTGTATGTCGCGGCGATGGCCGGGTGTATTCATTACTGGTGGCTGGTGAAGAAGGGTGTGCAGGCACCTCTGCCCTTTACGCTTGTGCTGACGGCCCTGCTACTGGCGAGGATTGTATACAGCGTGATGAAGCGGATGCGCAGTTCTACGATTGCAAAGGCAAGCCCTACTGCCGCTGGCGGATAGTAAAGTTGAACGCAGCGCCGCAACTTCGTAGGCAGACTTGAGGTCTAAGCTAGGGTGGAGGCCTTGCTATGCGCGGAATTGTGGTCGTCGCCCTGTTTCTGATTACTGCTTCCGTGACTACGCTTCTAGCGCAGGATGGCCAGACTATGCGAAACGTTCGGCAGAAGTCTCCGCTGAAGTCGTTTGCGTCTGAGGTCAATGCGTTTCCTCCGAAGCCAGGAGTGTTGAAGGCGGCGCCAGCGGTTCCGCTCAATGAACGCGAACGGGCATTGCAGATGCTGGACCGCTTTACGTTTGGGCCTCGTTCGGGCGATGTGGACCATGTCGCCGCAATAGGTCCGGAGAAGTGGTTCGAGCAGCAGCTGAACCCAGAGGCGATTAAGGATGCGTCGCTTGATAGACGGCTTGCGGATTTTCCCACGTTGAACATGACGCCCGAGCAGGCTCTGGCACTGTTCCCGGATCGCGGAGTGATCCAGCGAGTTGCAGACGGGAAGCAGCCGATGCCGACTGATGCGTTGTTGGCGTCGATGTATGAAGTGCAGATTGCAAAGCTTCACAAAGAAGCCGTGAGTCGCAAGTCCGATGCTAAAGGGAATCCTCGGCAGGAGCCGAGCGACGCGGAGAAGGCAGCCGATAAGCAAGAGGGCCAGATCTCTGCCGCTCGAATCGCGGGGGAACTGTTTGCGTTGCCGAAAAATCAGCGTATGGCAGCGCTGACCCAGATGCCGGTAGACGACCGAATAGCGTTCACTGCCAATGTGGGCGGCGATCAGAAGAATCTGCTGATGGCCGACTTCACTCCGCGCGAACGTGAGATATTTCTTGGGATGGCCGCAGGTGTGGGTGCGCAATACCAGATAGGGCAGGAATTGGCGCAGGCGAAGATGGTGCGCGCGATTCTTAGCGAGCGGCAGTTGCAGGAGGTGATGACGGACTTCTGGTTCAATCACTTCAATGTCTATATCGCGAAAGACTCAGACCAGTGGTACACCACCAGCTACGAGCGCGACACGATTCGCAAGAATGCGCTGGGCAAGTTCGGCGACCTGCTGTTGGCGACTGCGCAAAGTCCGGCGATGCTGGTTTATCTCGACAACTGGCTGAGCATCGGGCCCGAGTCGCTCGCGAACGGAGTGAATCCGGCGAACCCGAAGTCGAAGGCGGGGAGCAAGGGCCTCAACGAGAACTATGGCCGCGAGATTATGGAGTTGCACACGGTCGGAGTGAATGGTGGATACTCGCAGTTCGACGTGACGAATCTGGCGGCAATTCTCACTGGCTGGACCGTGAATCAACCCTACCAGGCGGGCGGGTTCCAGTTCGATCCGAAACGGCATGAGCCGGGCACGAAGGTCTGGCTCGGGCACAAAATTGGCAGCGGGCAGACGTTTGTGGTGCAGGGTGGTTCGGCGATGGACGCTGAGTTGGCGGCCCGATCGGCGCCCGCGATGGGCGACATGGCGATAGGTGGCGCCGCGGAACAGAAGGCTACGGCCCTGGCGAATGCACCCGGCAATGCTGGTATGAAGGAGGGCTTGGAGGCGCTTAGCCTGTTAGCGCACAGTCCGCAGACGGCGCACTTCATCAGTTGGAAGATCGCGCAGCGGTTTGTGGCGGACGATCCTCCGTCGGCGTTGGTGGATCGCATGGCGAAGACTTTTCTTGCGTCCGACGGAGACATCACGGCGGTGCTGCGGACGCTGGTGGCGAGTCCGGAGTTCAACTCGAAGAAGTATTTTCGAAACAAGGTGAAGACGCCGATGGAGTTCCTCGCATCGGCCTATCGGACCACGATGACCGACCCCTCTAACCCTGGCGCGCTGGTCAACACAATCAAGAATATGGGCATGCCTCTTTACTACGCCTTGCCGCCGACGGGCTACTACATTACGGCGGACAAGTGGATGAATACCAGCGCGCTGGTGGATCGGCTGAATTTCGCGTATCAGTTGACGAACGGCAAGTTTGCCAACCAGAAGTTCGATGCCGCCAAGGTGGTTGCTATGGGGCTGATGAGCGAAACTACGCTGCCGCAGCAGGTCGTAAGCATCGTGCCTGCGCGGCCCACGCAAGCTAAATATGCGGTAGCAACGCTGTCTGAAAGGGCACCGATTTACCAAACGTCTACCCCGTCGGGTACAGAGGTTGCGCTGAAGGTGCTGCAATCGACTCTGATTGGTGGCGCGGTTTCGAGCCAAACGAATGAGTTGATTCACAAGCAGATGGCGCAGGCGACGGAGCAGAATACGAGCCCGTCGGACATGCTGAATCTGCTGACCGCGCTGGTCATGGGTTCGCCGGAGTTCCAGTTGCGCTAGGTGGGTTAGTTCTCGTGCACGACGCGCAGACCGGTGAACAGGCTGGTCTCCTGCACCGCTGGCTGCGGGTTCGGCGTTGCGGCGAGCGTGTAGTACTCGTGGCTGGCACGCTTCTCGAAGAAGGACTGAAATTTCTCCATCAGCGGCAACTGAGAGGTATGCGCACGGAACGCTTCGAATTTGCGATGCTGGACGCGGCTGACGTCGAGGGTAACGGTCCAGGGCCCGGGTAGCGGAGCGTGACGGCTTGGGAAGAAGAAGTTAGTGGTGTTGAAAAACAGTCGTTGAGCTGTGTGGACCGGACCGAGCTCGGTGAAACGCTTTGGGGACGCCGCCCAATGGAAGGCCGCAGAAGTGAACGCGCAGACCAGGGTGTGGTCGGCGTGAGTATTCATTCCGCCATCGAGACCGAAGGTGAGGACGACGTCAGGCTTCAAATCGCGGATGCGCTTAACGAGTTTGGCGGTGGCCTCGGAGAAATTGGCGAACTCAAGCTGGCCGTCCTGGTAATCCAACAGCTCGTGGTGAGTGACGCTGAGGATATCGCAAGAGGCAGCGAACTCGGCACGCCGCATTTCGCCGAGGTGCTGGGGCGACATGGCGGTACCGCGATTGGTTGCAGCCTGGCCGTCTGTAAAGCATATTACGGAGGTCTCGACGCCAGCTTCGGCAGCAAGCATCAGCGCGCCTCCGAATGCGAAACATTCATCGTCGGGATGGGCGGTAACGCAGAGGAGTTTGAGGGGGGCTTTGTCGGTCATCGGTCTTTCAAGGGTATCGCAGCTTCAGTCTCGACTTGTTATTCTTACAAACGTCAATGAGCCGCCGCTTCCAATTCGCCGTCTTCAAGCAACACATCTTCCATAAGTAATTCGTTGGCGAGAGGATCGTCGAAGAGAAATCCTATCGGCTCGGGTTCTCTCGTGATGACGGCGCGGACGGGAGCGAAGGTGCGGCGGTGAAGCGTGCAAGGCCCCAGCGTAGCAAGCGAGCGACGATGCTCGGGCGTTCCGTAACCCTTGTGCGAAGCGAAGCCGTATCCGGGGTGCTGCGTATCGAGTTCGCGCATCAGGTGGTCGCGGTAGACCTTGGCGATGACCGAGGCGGCAGCGATGGAGAGCGAGAGCGCATCGCCGTAAAACAACTTGGTCTGCGCGCAGGGATGGTCGAGCCGCATGGCATCGATGAGCAAATGGTCGGGCACGAGGGAAAGACCCTGCACCGCGGCCAGCATGGCGATCCGCGTGGCCTGGTAGATGTTGACGCGGTCGATGGTCTCGGCGTCTACCTCAGCGACCGAGATGGCGAGTGCCACCTTGCGGATGCGGCGGTCAAGCTTTTCGCGCTCTTCGCGGGTGAGTTGCTTGGAGTCCTTTAGTCCAGCACGGGCAAGGGCATTCATACGCTCAGGCAAGATGACTGCGGCCGCGACAACGGGGCCAAAAAGTGCACCTCGACCTACCTCGTCCACACCCGCTATGGCTCGAAAGCCGCGGTATCGTAGAGCCTGCTCCGGCGCGTCGCTGCACACCAGAAGCTTGAGCATGCGCTGCTTCGCAGTGGCGGCGGTGACAACGCGTGCGGTAAGTGAACTCCCCATTCTGGGTATGAGTTTACAACTTTCGTGAGTGGGAATTTCGATCGGCACCGAGCGAAGTGGATGTATTCTCGGGGAAAGAACCGGCTCTTCGACGTCCAGCCAAAGGTTTGTTTCAGGTCCGTCAATTGGGCAGGCTTGTGCCCCTGTGTACGAGAACCCTACTGGTTCAGGAGTTACACCATGAACGTGCGTACGACATTCGCAAAATGTTTGGCAGTTGTAGTTATTTGTAGTCTCGCGAGCTTTTCGGCTCGGTCGCAGGCACTTCTGTCTTCCTCCGATGCAAACGCTCCTGGCAGCGAAACGCCAGCGAACACGAAGTCGATGGCTCCTGCTGCCCCGGTGAAAGCCAAGCAGGGTAGGGCCGTGTACACCGGACCAACTAACGTTGTTGTCTTGCTGGCGACCCCAATGTTGGATGCTGAGGGCAAGCAGCGCGTCGACCCGGATGGGAACCTGATGTTCAATCCGCCGGCAAGACAGATTCGTGACAAGAAGGGTCATCCCGTCTATGACGATGGGAAAGCGCCGGTATTTCAGACTGCGACAAATCTCGGATACGACGAAAAGGGAAAGAAGATTGTTGCAAAGAAGGTCAAGCCGCTTAAGATGACGCCAATTTCTATCAGCGTCGGTACCTTGACGGTAGATGGATGGACTGGCAAAGCGAGATTGAACTACGACATTGCCGACCTCAAATATTTGTACATTTACGCGCCGGGAATCGGAACCTCGATCGTGTCGCAAAATCCTTTTCCAGGTGCAACGGAGCAGCCCCAGGGATTCAACGATCAGGTCTTGAAGATCACCGTAGACGGACATCCGATCGAACTCTCGTCGGAAAAGCGCCTGGTAGGGAAAAAGCCGCAGTCGGCCTGGGTGATGGTCGATCGAGGATTCGTACTACCAGCGAAGTTTCCCGTGTTTGGGTACGGAACGACGACCAGGGCTCCTTATGTATGGCCCGGGTCGAAGGAGAACGTAGCATCGAACGGACCGGTGCAAGCACCGCCTCTACCCGCCGACGTGCGCCCTGTGCTGTTGCTGGCGCCGTGTCCAGTTGGGATGATGCGCGTGTCCGGACCATCCGGGCGGCCAGGGCAGGAGGCTGTCGATCAGCCCTGCGTTTCCATCTATCCTCACTTAAAAATCACGCCAGCGATTGCTCCTTCGACGACCGCGAGCTCGTCCGCGATCCCGCCCCCCAATCCTGGCCACTAAGGAATACGAGACAAAGAAAGGGCCACGACGGCTCATTCCGTCGTGGCCGTTTCTTTTAGCTCTGAGCGCTTAGGAGGGGCGGGCAACTTCCTGGAGACGAGCCGCCTTACCGCGCAGACCGCGGAGGTAGAAGAGCTTGGAGCGGCGAACCTCGTAGGAGCGTAGCTTCTCAACCTTGTCGACGACCTTGGAGTTGTAAGGGAAGATGCGCTCGACGCCCTGACCAAAGCTCATCTTGCGTACGGTGAAGGTGGCCTGAGGACCTCGGTTGGTTGCGATGACCATGCCTTCAAAGGCCTGGAGACGTTCTTTCTCGCCTTCGCGAATCTTAACCTGAACGCGAACGGTGTCGCCGGGGCCAAAGGTGGGGTGGTCAGTCCGCTCAAGTGTGGCGGCCAGTTTCTGCATAATCGGATGGATAGACATAGATACTTTCCTGTTCAGAATTCGAATCTCTAGTTTACACGAAAATGTACGGAGATCGCGAGTTGTGTTGTTGCTTATGGCTCAGGTTCCAACGTCGCCAGATGTTCGCGGTCCTCGTCGGTGAGGGCGGCATGGAACAGCAGATCCGGCCGGTTGCGAAAGGTCTTCTCCAGGGCCATCCGGCGGCGCCACTGGCGTATAGCCGCATGGTCGCCGCCGCCGAGAACTTCGGGGATCGCCACTCCACGAAACTCCGCTGGACGCGTGTAGTGAGGGTAATCAAGCAAGCCGCCTGCGCCATGGGTCGAGCGGGGAACTCCGTCGGCGGTCCTGCTGTCAGCAGGATCATCGCCTGCGCCGAAGCTCTCATAGCGTGACGAATCGGCGTGGCCCAGCACGCCAGGCAGCAGGCGCGCCGTCGCGTCGAGAATGACCGCTGCAGCCAGTTCGCCGCCAGATAGAACATAGTCGCCAATGGACAGCTCTTCATTGGCCAGCAGATGGCTGACGCGCTCATCAACACCCTCGTAGCGGCCGCAGATCAGCACGACGCGTTCCAGAGTGGCCAGGCGGTGCGCGGTCGCCTGGGTAAATCGCTTCCCCTGCGCCGACAGCAGAATCACGGATTGTCGCGATGGATCGCGGTCCATCTTCGCGTCAATCCCGCCTAGTGCTTCGACGCACTCGAAAATTGGCTGCGCCTTCAGCACCATGCCTTCGCCGCCACCGAACGGGCGATCGTCGACAGTGCGATGGCGATCCTGCGTGAAGGCCCGCAAGTCGTGTGTGTTGACCTCCACTGCACCTGTAGCGATGGCGCGGCTGAGGATGCCGTGGTCGAGCGGCCCCGTGAAGAAGTTGGGAAAGATCGTGAGGATGTCGAAGCGCATGTGTGAAAGGCCAAGGAGTCCTTCGCAGTGTAGAACGGCAGCTACTCTTCCGCAGATAGTTGCTTCCCTGGGCGATTTATTTCGGTCAGCCCTTCCGGGAGTGCCATGCGGATGGACTTTGCAGCGACGTCGAGTTCAAGCAGGAAGGCGTTGGCGAATGGGATAAGTATTTCATCGCCCTCCGGCGAGAGTATGCCAAGCAATGGCGCGGCTTCTTCGATACGGCGTGAACCATCCGCCGAGCTAGGGAACTGAACGCTGTCGACGACTCCTATCGCGACCGCCCCGTCATAGACAGTGCAGCCGACAAGATCGGAGATGTAGGCCGCACCTTCGTCGAGCGGCACACGTTCCGTGAGCGGCACGATGACCTCCTTGCCCGCCAGCCGCTCGGCCTGCTCGATGGTGTCGACGCCTGCGAAGTGAAGAACGATTCTGCCGGCATTTTTGCCGACGGGAAGCCAATGCTCGGTGACTTCTATCTGCTGGGTCGAGGTTGGATCCCCGGTCTTCGAATCGGCAAACCCGGCGGGTGCCAGCCAGACTCGCGGATGATGGGCGAAGCGGTCAGGAAAGTCGGTAAACAGATCGGCGAGAACTTCTCCTCGTCGTCCTTGGGGACGCAGGATGTGAGCCAGCACGATCCATTGCGATGTTGAATCGATGGATTGCATAGTTATTCGTTAACCAGTGTGCGCCTGACGAGCCACACCCCGTTCCGGCGGACTTCGAGGGGTGGGTTCTAAGATCGGTTACGTGGTTGAAGGGCGATCAGCCGGTCTGACGTCCGTCCCCATCCTCCAGGATATCGAGCGCGAAGCGGTGGTGCAGCTTCATGCTGGCAGCGCCGAGGATGGTGCGCAAGGAGCGCGCAGTGCGGCCCTGTTTGCCGATGACCTTGCCGATGTCCTCATGAGCGACACGGAGTCGTATGACGGTTGCATCGTGATCAGCGAGCATTTCGACGGACACATCGTCAGGCTGGTCAACTAACGCCTGGACGATCTCAAGGATAAGTTGCTTCATCCGCTCAGTCGGTTCGATGGCGGCTAGCGTAGCTTCATTCATCACAGACACCTCTTAGGAGTATGCTGCGCCGGTCTTTTTCAGTCCAAAGCCTCATTCTGTGTGAGGTCTTAGGGACTGAACGACATCCACCGGTACAGCGTCGTGATGATCCTGGAGGGAGAGACGCCAGGATAAATCACGCGGACCCACCTGGTTTCAAAGCGGGCCTGCGAAGAGTCTACGTGAAGAAACCGTAGATCAACGGTTGGCCAGTCGCCATAACCACATCTTTGGGCACTGCTTGATGGTTACTTGATAACTACTTAGTAATTAGGCCGCCACGGCGGCTTCGGCAACCGGCTGAGCGAAAAGCTTGCCGACGCGCTCGGACATCTGTGCGCCAGTGCCGACCCAGTAGTCGATGCGGTCGCGCTTCAGTTCGAGCGAGGCTGGCGTGGTGCGGGGGTTATAAGTGCCTACAACCTCGATGGAGCGGCCGTTACGGGCGCGATCCTTTTCAATCACAACGATGCGGTAATGGGGCTGCTTGCGAGCGCCAACGCGCGCCAAACGAATCATCAACACTTGGAATACCTCTCAGAGAAACAATGTATGTGGGCGAAGAGAATGACCTCGAGCACTCCGCCGTAGATGCTGGCAGGGCTACAGTTCACACAACCCAACGCCTAAGTATGGCGGAGTTTGCCGGATTTCGCAATGGTGGCAGCGTGGCGCTCTCATTGTCCGTCCAAAACAGTCATGCCGCCCATAACAAGCGGCGGCAAGACAATAGGCATATATAACTCGACTAAGCCCGTCAACGTCAATTATATTGTGCGGCAACAGTTTCACAATGTGATGTTCGTCACACATGGCTTGCCAGCCGAAAGCTCACTTCTCGTCGCGCAGCAGGGCCGAGGCTGCCCACAAAACCGGCGCCTGGCCATGCATATTTCCTGTCTCGCGCTTGCGATCGAGGTAGTACTGCATGCTGTCCAGCTTGCCGGTGCCTATGCAGACCTGGGTGACGTCGTGGTTTTGATCGACATAGCCCACCACGGCGATCCATCCGCGGCGAGCGGCCGGGGCATAGGCTGTGGCATCCAGCCATCCATGTTTGACGCCCGTGATCAGGGCGAAGCTGAACATTGCAGAGCTGGAACTCTCGGGCCACGCCTCAGGGTGGTCTATCAGCTCGCGCCACATGCCGTCCGCGCCCTGATACTTCAGCAGGGCGGCCATCATCAGTTTGTAGCCGGCCATGATGCGTGGGCGGTCGGGGTGATTAGCGGGTAGGGTGCGCAGCATCTCCGCCATGCCGGCTGCGAACCAGCCATCTCCGCGTGCCCAGAAATACTTCACGTCAGGTGCATGGAAGAAGAGGCCGTTGGGCTGTTGCAGCTTATCGAGGTAGGCGACCATCTCGTGCGCGTCGCGGTCGAGGTACTTACGATCGCCGGTAGCGCGGTAGGCCTCAAGCTGCAGCATGGTGAGCATGTACATGTCGTCAACCCAGAAGCGGGTTTCGGGGGAGAGTCCGTCCTTCACAACTGCGTTGTGTACATCCATGGGCAGTTCGGGAGGCGTGTCAGACGCGAGCGGTCCCCACTGGCGGTCGGCCCACGATTTGCCGAGCTCGAGATACTTCGGGTCGTAGGTAGGAAGACCCTTCGTCAGGATCGCTATCTCCAGTGGGACTACGCCAACGATGGAGTCGTCCACGTGATGGCGTTTTGGCATGCGGTCGGAGTTGGGGCCGCCCGGCAACATAGGGTCGAACCGGGCAACCAGGCGATCGCGGAGAGGGCCATCATGGGTGATGTCGGCAAAGGTCAGGGCACCGTACCATGTGCAGACTTCGGGATAGCCCGAGAAATTTGTAGTCTGTTGGGCCAGGAAATGTTCAGCCAGCCCTTTGCCGACTTCCTGCGGCGAGCCACCGCGAGGCCAGACGGTAAGATCTCCCGGCGACGGTGGAATAGTGGCCATGTAGGGTGGATCGGGAACCCTGGGCGTGGCCTGTTGGGCTTGCGTGGATGCGAAAGTGGTGAGCAATAGTGAAGAGCACAGCAAAGTGGACAAGCGGAGCGTCATGGTTTCAGCCTCATCAAATAATTCGTATGGTTCGAGACTGACTGCCCAGTCTACTCAACGGCTCGGGATTCGAGCAATCCGCTGGACGAAGCGCTATTTATGCCAGTTCATGGGCCAGTTAAGGTACTTTGAGGCAGCTTCATATACTGGAGCTGCGGTCGTCGAGAAGCTCGCTGCGACATGGTGTTCGAAGCCATTCTCGCAGATATAGCGCAGCAGTTGCTGCATGTTGGGAATTTCGACCACGCCCGCGCCGCCAAAGGTGTTCAGCGGATCGTTAGTGAACGCGCCTTCGCCGACGTAGCCTCTTATCTGGCCGGTAAAGTCGTCGGTAGAAAAGCGTGCGAAGCTCATAGGCCCGGCCTTCACCGTCCCATCGAGTGTGCCGTGGGTGTTTTCCTTGCCTACTGTACCCGCGATTATGAGCTGGTAGTCCATCTTCACGCCTTCTTTGAAGAAGTGCTTAGGCAGGTTCGAACAGTGGAAGCAGACGGCCTTGTTCGGGTCTTCGCCGTAGTTATTGTTCCAGTCGAGCAACGCGGAGGGCGTCTCGCTAGCGAGTGTGAGTGCGTACATTGAAAGGGTGCCAAGCACGTCAACTTCGCAGGCTGACGGAATCAGGTTCTCACTCATCATCGACATGACGGTGCAGGGAACGATGCCTAGAAACTCTTCGATGCTCGTCCAACATTGAACGGCGGAGACTGTCAGTTCGCTGGCCTTCATCCAGTGGTCGATCACGGCGCCGAGCTTGGCCATCTTCATGAGCGCGGCTTCGGGAGTCTGGCCAACGGGGATGTACTTCTTGATGGCGGCGAGCTTCTCCTGCGCTGCGTCATCGTTGTCGGCCATGCGCCCGATGCGACCCATAACCTCGCTGAGGTCGAGCGTCTCAACGGTGATGCCGGAGCGTTCCAGCAACTTCTCGGAGTACCGGACAGTGTTGAACGCGGTTGGCCGAGCGCCGATGGCGCCGAAGCGTACATTCTTCAATCCGCGAACCGTGCGGCAGACCGCGGCGAACCAGGCTAGGTCCGCCTTGAACTCTGGGGAATCGGGTGCTTCGGTGTGCAGCGTTGTCAGCGAGTAGGGAATTCCGTACTGTTTCAGGTTGTTGCAGATCGACATTTTGCCGCAGAAACTGTCGCGGCGGAAGGCAATGGTCATCTTGCCCGGTGAGTCGGGCGTGGCCTGGATCAGCACGGGTACGCGCAGATCAGCGAGGCGGATGGCGTCGGCCAGGCCGCGCTCTTCACCGAAGTTTGGGAGGGTAATGATGAGGCCATCAATCTCTGCCGCATGCGCTTTAAACAGCGCAGCGCACTTCTTTGCATCTTCGTAGGTCTCAACCGCGCCGTGGGCGGTGACGTCCGGGTCTAGCACGATGGGCTTGATGCCTGCCGCTTCCAGCGCAGCAATGATTTCGAGGCGACCGCTCGTCGCGAGGTGCGACGGGAAGAAGCCGCGGTTGCCTACAAGTACTCCCATGGTCATTGGTCGAGACATTGCTTGAAGCTCCTTGGTCTGTTACGTGGTGCGTTAGAGACTAAACATCGATGACACTGATGGTAAGTAATTATCCTTTGCGCGGACGGAAGTTGATGGTGTAAAAGCCTCCGAACAGCACCATGAGCATGCCCCACCAGAAAGCTGGGTGCAGTTCCGCGAGCACAGTTGTGCCGGGGTGCGAGAACTCGTAGATGCCTTGACAGAAGATGATCAGTCCGCAGGACAGAATGAGGACGCCGACAAAGAACCAGATGGAGAGTGACTTCTCGGTGCTGGGATCGACGTGTGGGGTGGACATAGTTGAATCTCCTTGGTGAAGCTCTCTCGCTTTGTCTTTGAATTTCCCGAGGGGCTAAAGCGCCCGTCGTTTATGGTTGCCTGACGGACGGGCTAAACCCGTCCCTATCAAAGCTCGGTCTTACCAGAGCCAGAGGTTGAGGATGAACAGGACGGTAGCAATTACAACCGCCCAGAATATCGGCTTTTCATAGATGTTCCGAGAGCCATCATGTGGAATTACAGTCGAGCCATAGACCAGGCCGGTGAGCTGTGCTTCGGGTGTGGCCTTGGTCATGTAGCTGACGACGATGGTTACGATGACGCAGACGCACCAGGACCACAGCGCGCGGTAGAGGTTGGCTGCCATCGCCTGCACGCGCATGATGGTATCGGCCGACGCATGCGGCTGCAGGATCATGAAGCGGATGTTGGCCTTGTTGTGGTAAACCATCGCCCACATGGCGATCGACGACGCCGTGCCGCAAAGTAGACCCCAGAAGCCGCCCGCTTTGCTGGCGCGCTTCCACAGCATTCCAAGAATCACCGTCCCGAAGAGCGGCGCGATGAAAAAGCTGAACAATTCCTGCACGTAGTCCATGATACTGGCCGCGCCCATTACTAGGTAAGCAGTTCCAACCGAGACTGCCATGCCCACGATCGTCGACCAACGGCCCATGGAAACATAGTGCGAGTCCGACGCCTTCTTGTTGATGTAGGCGCCATAGATGTCGTAGGTCCACACCGTGGAGAAGGCGCTTACGTTGCCCGCCATTCCTGACATGAAGCCCGCGATCAAAGCGGTAATTCCGAGACCAAGTAGCCCGGGTCCGAGGTAGCGCACCATCATCAGCGGCAAGACCTCGTTGAAGCTGTGCATGCCGTGGTTCACAACCATGTCCGAGCCGTCAGGGTAGAGCTGAATCAAGTGGCCGGCCGAATCCTTCAACAACACCAGGGCCAGCAGGCCGGGAAGAATAACGAAGAATGGCACGAACATCTTGAACGCCGATCCAATGATTGGAGCGAGTCGAGCCGCGCGAAGATTGTTGGCCGAGAGAACGCGCTGCACAACCAGGAAGTCCGTCGTCCAATAGCCGAACGAGATCACGAAGCCGAGTCCGAATACGAGGCCCGTCCAATGGATGCCCATCGGATTCGAATCGAAGCTGCCCGTGGTAGACCAGAGATGTATGTAAGAGGGGTCGGCCATGCGGGTGACGATCTGTGCCTTCAGGTTCGTCCAGCCGCCTGCCTCGATCAGGCCAAGGATTGGGATCAGCGCAGCGCCTGCCCAGATCAGGACAAACTGCAGCACCTCGTTGATGATCGCCGAGCGCAGACCACCCAGCATGACGTAGATGGCAACGGTGATGGCACCGACCCACATCGAGAAGTTGATGTTCCAGCCCAGCACTACCTTCATCACCAGCGCCATTGAATACATATTGACGCCCGACATCAGCACCGTCATGAACGCGAAGGAGACACCCGAGAGCGCACGCGCACCTTCGCCGAATCGCAGTTGCAAATAGCCGGGAACAGAGTGCGTCTTTGAGATGTAATAGAACGGCATCATCACAATGCCCAGGAAGAGCATCGCGGGAATTGCGCCGATCCAATACCAGTGGGTTGCAAGGATGCCGTACTGGTACGCGGCGCCTGCCCATCCCATCAGTTCCAGCGAACCTAGATTGGCTGAGACGAAGCTGAGGCCGGCAATCCACGCCGACATTTCGCGCCCGGCCAGGAAGAACTCTTCGCTGGTGTTGGTCGAGCCCTTCACGTAGAAGCCGATGAAGATCACCATCGCGAAATAAATGATCAGGATGGCAAGGTCGACCGGCGCGAGATGAGTCAACTGCGTGGCGAAGACGAATACGGCGGGGATCGGGGCAACGTGCATTGGGATCATGGTTCCATTCTGCCGGCTGAGCCTGGGTCGGCCGGTCTAGTCGGCTCGGAAAACGATTTCTACAGTCATGAGAAATATACCCAATTCGGCGATTAGTTGCCATTGCCCAAAGTCGCAGACGGTTCATACATCCTCCCGGGACTTTGTAGAATCTATTTTGTGATAGGCTGCCTCAGGGTAAGCCGGAGGGAAGACCAATGAAGATAACCACGATGAAGCAGATCTTGCTTGCCGCCGGCATGACGGCCGGACTCGGATGTGCCATGGCGCTCGCTCAGGATGCCAAGCAGGATATGAAGCAGGCCGGCCACGCAACCAAGGAGGCTGCGGTCGATGCTGGCCACGCTACCAAGGATGCCGCCGTAGACACAGGGCATGGGACGAAGAGAGCTTATAACAAGACAAAGAGCGGGACAAAAAAGGCAGCTCACAAAACAGCCAATGGGACTAAGACCGCCGTCCATCGCACCGAGAACGCCGGCGACGTACTGGTAGGAAAACCGCAGGAGCACTAATACCCTGACGTAGCTTCCCAAAGTAGAGGATGAACTAAAGATGACCCGGGCCGCTGGATGAAAGCGTCCGGGTCATCTTCGTTTCGGGCGGGTAACGTGGATTACGTAAGAGTTTTTGCGGCCTGGGTTCTAGCAGCGGAAATGGACGAAATGCCTCGTGGCCAGATCGTCTCGGCAGCCAGCACCACTAGCGCCACCCAGTATAGGTTGGCCCCCAGCAGGTGGACCAGTTGCATCCACGCGGGCGCGAGCAACAACACATCGGCCAAACCCAGCACGAATTGAAGAACAAGCAGATAAATTACCAGCGAGGCGAGTCGAGCGCGGACGTTGATTGGCCTGCCATTGCCCGGCGTTTCCGCCTGCCGAGAGCGACGAACCAGCCAAACTACGAAGGCGGCCGCCAACAGTGCACTGACTGGATGGACAAGCCGCAGCCGCAGCAGCCATGGGGAGTTGCCGGCGAAGTCCTGTGCATATGCGGCGCGCAGCGATTCGGCGGGGAATAGCGTATCGCCCAAAGCGGCCATAGATCCGCTGACGCCGACGCCGACCGTAGCCACCAAACCGGCCACCGCCCAGCCAAAACCTGGCGCCCGCTGTAGCCCAGCCCAACCTCGGCCATTTGAGGCGAAACGCGCCGTCAGAGTCAGTGCCGCGACCAGAAGCAGCGTATTGCTGAGATGGATCGAAAGCAGGACCATGCGTCCCGGAGACTGGTTTCCTGTCACGTAGCCCAGCTTTACCAAGAGCGCGCCAAGCAGCGCCTCGTTGAGCAACAGCAGGGTCGACGCGACGGCGAACCAACGCGCTGCATGGCCTTTTACAGTAGCGCGAAAAGTCCAAATTAAGAGGGCCAAAACGATGAAAGTGGAACCGCCTGTCATCATTCTGTGGGTGAACTCGATGATGGTGTGGAAGCTCGGTGACACCGGAATTACCTGGCCGTTGCACAGCGGCCAATGATTGCCACAGCCCGCGCCCGATCCGCTGGCACGCACAAACGCTCCCCAGAGAATTACAAGCACGTTATAAAACACCACAAACCAGGCAAAACGCACCAGTGGTCGATTGAGCGTCGATCGAATTGTTGTGATCTGGCTTACGGAAGCAGTGGACATTTATCAACCCTGTTGTAGCTTTCGAGTTTAGGCTTTAGTTGGATCGCTCTCACATAACCGGCGCGATCAACAATGCAGTGCTGCTTCCGGTCGTTGGTGTGGCAGCGATGACTCGAACCGAAGCTCCCTTGCTGAAATCGAACTTCAGTCCTTGCGACACGCCGCCAGCCGTGTCCGCAACGGTTTTCGGGTCAAGTTGGTAGGACAATTCCGTCCCTGCACTATTCTTGATCGTCAGGAGACGATCGTGCCGGTTCAACTTCACAACTGTTCCCGTATTCGTTTCAACTGAGCCGTCGCCGAGATCGTGCAGTGCAACCGCGGTCCGAACGGTGCCTACCCCGAAGTAGTAAACGATGACGTGGCTTCCTTTTGTGGTGAATTTATCTGCTGCTGTTGCGTCGGAGCTCACGGCTTTGTCGAAGTTGATGGAGCCATCGGACTTCTGTATCAAGCGGAAATGCCCCGACGTGCCATCATCGGTGTCGATTTCGATCATGCTGATCTTCGAATTGATCGATGTAACCGTTCCTGACAAAGCGTGAACGCTCTGTTGCGCATATGCGATTGGGATAACGAATGTAAAACAACTGGCGACGAAACAAGCTTTGAATACTTTGTTCATCATGAATGTTGCTCCCGTGTGTCCCGTTGTTCGATCATCCGGAAGGCGCTGGTTCAAGCCTACCGCGACCGATGAATATAACTCGTCGTCTTATGGAAAGGCTGTGACGGCGCCCACATCTCAATCATTGGCGACAAAGTCTTCCAACAAGGGACAAGGCACGCTTGGAATCAGCCGGATGCCAGCTCCTTTGCTCGCTGGGTCGCGCGTTTGACCGCTTTGATCAACGTCACCCGCAGTCCACCCTCTTCGAGTTCCAGAATGCCGTCTACAGTACAGCCCGCCGGCGTGGTGACTTGGTCCTTCAACAGTGCTGGATGATAGCCGGTCTCCAGAACCATGCGAGCCGATCCATATGCCGTCTGCGCCGCCAGCAGAGTGGCAACGTCGCGCGGTAGTCCTACATTGACACCTGCCTCCGCCAGCGCTTCGATGATGATGTACAGGAACGCCGGACCCGAGCCGGAAAGCCCGGTCACCGCGTCCATGTGCTTCTCGTCGACCACTACGGTTCGGCCGACGGTCTGGAAGATGTGATGAGCGATGGCCATCTGTTCCGGCGCAACGAACCGTCCCGGGCAGAGCGCAGTGATGGCGGCGGCTAACATCGCCGGCGTGTTAGGCATGGCCCGGATGACAGCAAGATCGCATCCGGCCGCGTCTTCGATGGAGCGCGTCCGCACCGAGGCGGCGAACGAGAGCAGCAGCTTAGCCGGCGTCAGTGCCGATGCGATCTCGGCGACCACCGCAGGTACCTGCATCGGTTTCACGCCCAGCAGGATTACGTCGGCGAACTCAGCCGCGGCCAGGTTGCTAGTTCCTACCTCGACGCCAAACTGTACGGAGAGTGCCTGCGCGCGATCCGGATGCTGCACCGTGGCGACGATCTGGTCCGGAAGCAGCAAATTGTTCTTTAGAAAGGCCTGTAAAAGAATGCCGCCCATCTTGCCCGCGCCCAGAATGGCAACGCGCTGGTTGAGCAGTACAGGCGCAGGGACTGGTACTTCGTACGTGTCATCGCTCATACAATCAGGCTACCAGAGTGCACTGAACGCCTGGAACGTTCATCCGGCAACACGCATCTCCAACCATGATCTTGTTGATCGGGAACCGGCCCCGATGTAAGGAAGGTGCATTGGGTGACCCAGTGCCTGAAGGGACGTGACGGAGGACACTGCCAGAACTTCATTTCGGGAGCAGACTTTATGTGTATTTCGGGAGTCTGTGCTTTCTATTCAATTGAAGAAGGCATAAACTTTGCTCGAATGATTGGAGTTACCATGTTCAAACTGTTGTTCGTGCTTCCTTCCGCACTATTCTTCGCACTCATGCCTCAACAGCCGGCCACACCTGATAAACCCATGCCGGCCGATGCGGCTACCTTGGTCAACCCGGTAAAGTCGACGCCTGAATCCCAGGCTCATGCTAAGACGGTCTATGAAATGGACTGCGCCATGTGCCATGGAACCAAGGGTAATGGAAAAGGGGATCTCGTCGCCGATATGCACCTGACGATGAAAGACTTGACCGACCCGGCGACACTGAAGGATATGTCCGATGGCCAGATCTTCTACATCATCAAGAATGGAAAAGGGCAGATGCCAGCTGAAGGCGATCGATCCAAGGATGACGGCATCTGGAACATGGTTATCTACGTTCGCTCATTAGAAAAGAAATAAGCTAAGGAGCGTCGAACCGCTCTATCGCGCCTTTTGCGACGCGATCCACGCGTCAACCTGTTTTTCCAGCACATCCATCGGCAGCGCGCCGGAGACCAATACTACATCGTGGAACGCTTTCAAGTTGAACTTTGGCCCCAATGCCTTCTTCGCACGGTCGCGTAGCTCAAAAATCTTGAGTTGGCCCATCTTGTAGCCCAACGCTTGCGCCGGCCATGCGATGTAACGATCCGTCTCGGACTGCACATTGGTCTCATCCAGGCCCGAGTGCTCGTGGAAGTAGTCCACCATCTGCTGCCGCGACCAATGCTGCGAGTGGACTCCTGTGTCAATCACCAGCCGGATGGCCCGCCACATGTCGGCTTCGAGGCGGCCGTAGTCGGAGTAAGGGTCCTGATAGAAGCCAATCTCTTTGCCCAGCCGTTCGGAGTAGAGCGCCCAGCCCTCTGTGTACGCCGTGTAATAGTTTTGCTTGCGAAACTCGGGCAAGCCGGTTAGTTCCTGCTGGATCGTAATTTGCAGATGATGGCCGGGAATGCCTTCGTGGTACGCAACCGCCTCGACATTGGTAAGGGACCGGTCGGCCCACTTGTACGTGTTCACATCGACGTTGCCTGGGCGCCTGCCGTCAGGTGTTCCCTGATCGTAGAAAGCCTGCGGCTGATTTGGCGCCATGTAAGCGGGCATAACGACCACTTCAAGCTTCGCCTTCGGCAGCGTCCCAAACAGCTCTGGAAGTCGCGGCTGCATCTGCGCGACGTAGCCCTTGTAGGTGGCGACCAGCGCGTCCGCAGAGGTGGGATGTTCTTTTGGATTGGTATTCATCGCGGCCAAAAAACTCTTGCGGTCCGCGAAGCCAAGTTTATGCACAATCGCCAGCATCTCAGCTTCATCGCGCTTCACCTCGTCCAGGCCGATCTGGTGAATCTGCGCGGCAGATTTGTCGAGCGTGGTGCTCTGGCGAATGCGGAAGGCGTAGTAGGCATCGCCATCGGGAAGCGCCCAGATGCCTGGATCCTTGCGGCAGTTGGGAATGTAGCTGTAGGTGAGGAACTTGGCGAATCGTTGATACGAAGGAAGCACCTGTGTCGCGATCGCATTCAGCAAAGCGTCCGAGATGCGTTTCCGATCACCGGCGCCTACAGAGGCGGGAAACTTCTTCAGCGGCAGCGCGAACGGGCTGTCTTCGGGCTTCTGCACGGCAATCGCCTGCGTCTGCGACAACACCTTTTCCATCAGGTACTGCGGAGGCGTGCGATGGTTGTCAACGCCGGTCTGCATGTTGGTCATCGTCTGCGTGAAGGCCAGTGGAACCTTGCCGAGTCGAGCGATGTAGTTGTCGTAATCGTCGGCAGTGTCAAACGAAGTGTGATCGGCGAGCTGGGGTAGTGCGAGCTGGACCCCGTCATATTGATTGACCGGCATCTCCCATTCTTTAAACGGCGCGACTTCCTGATCCTCGATCAGCGAGCGCAGCATCAGTTCGGCGGAGAGCTGTTCCTGCTGCGGCAGGCCCGCGGTGTCAATGGCCGAAAGCCGTTCAATGAAGCTGCGGCCACGAGCCAGCGAGTCGTTTACCGCGTGCGGAGAACGGTCGTTTAGCTCAGTGTCGTAACGTTTGTCGCCGAGAAAGGTCGCGTACTCCGGAGCGTGCCTGAGCTTGTCCTGCCAGATGTCACTGAACAGGCGGCTGAGGTCTCGCGAGCGTGCTGCAATGTTCTGGTTGGGCCCCTGGGCTGTCGCAGTCGCCATTGTCGGCGCAGGTGTCTGCGCAATGACGTACTCCTGCAGTAGAAAATGTGTGCTGCCAACTGCCGCGCAAATCGAAAGAACAACGGAAAAGTTCTTCATGGGGGGTCGGGATACCTCGGGCAAAACTCGCTGCTTCGAGTGTATCGAGGTTGATGAAAAGTTTCTTCAGTCTTCATTCCCCGTGCAGTTCCCGGAGACTGCCCTGACGCCGAGCATCCGGTACAGTGTCGAGCGGCTGATTCCGAGTGCCTCTGCCGCGCGCACCTTGTTTCCCCCGCACCGGTTCAAAGTGTCCAGCACATGCCGCTGAATGACATCGTGCAACGGTTCTATCTTCAGCGTCGAGGAAATGGGTGCCCCGGCATCCTCAGGTTGTACGAGAGCCATTAGCTGGCCCGCTTCGATCGATTGGCGCTCCGTCAACTTGGCGGCCTGCAGTATGACGCACTCGAGTTCGGAAAGATTCTTCGGCCAGGAATATTGTTGCAGCCACAGCATAGCGGACTCGGTCAGCGACTTTGTAGGTTCTCGATTTCTTTCGGCAATACCTCGTAGCAGACATTCGCACAGGATTGGAACGTCAGCGACCCGTTGGCGCAGCGGTGGAACAAAGATCTCCAATCCTGAGAGGCGAGCGTAGAGGTCCTGTCGAAATTGCCCGATCGCCGCCAGACTGCGCAGGTCGCGGTCGGATGCCGCCAGTATCCGAGTATTTGGCAGTCCTCCGATCGTTCCGCTCCCGGGATGCGGCCAGATACTCCGGCGTTCCTCGCACACCTGGAGTCTCTTGAAGAGACCTGCCTGGTGTGTAAATGACAGATCATCGAGGTGCGTTAGATAAAGCGTTCCTCTGTGGGCAGATTCGAGCACTTGCGCTAACGTGGATACCAAGTTTGCGTCGGACGACTCGCAATGGTCGTTAGACTCCGCCAGCATATGCGCATCGGCGACGACGAACCGACCCTCGGAGGCGGGTGAGAGAGCGTGGATAGCTCGCGCCACCTGCTCCTTGCCCGCACCTGCCTCCCCGCGAATTAAAGCTGTTCGAAAGTACGGAGCAACGCGACGAATCTGCGAACGCAACTGGCGCACGGCCACGCTGTCGCCAAGTAGCGCCCACTCGCTGCGGTCATGCGCACTACCGCATGCGCACGCCTCAATCGACAGGTTGCAGTCAGGCAATGCGCCCGACTGCTGCTGAGACTCGCTTGCGGAGGTGAGATGGAAACTCGACATGGCTGGTATCTTCATCGGCGCGATGTGAGCCTAAGTGAGTAGGCGCACAGAAGCCATGAAATCAACAGCTTCGAAGATGGCGCTTCCGACGAGAAAAAACCCCCACCGGCAGCGATGAGAAGGCTGCAACGGTGGGGCTTGGTCTTCGATGCGGGTCAGCTTTACGCGGTTGTGGTGGCGCAGTAGGTGTCAAACGCGCGCGTCAGTTCCTGCGCAATCGCCGGGGCAGTGGAAGTCTCAATCGCCGAGCGCTGCATCAGGTACACAAGCTGTCCGTCGCGCAGAATCGCGATGGCGGGCGAGCTTGGCGGATGCCCCGCGAAGTAGCCGCGTGCCTTCTCCGTGGCCTCGTTGTCCTGCCCGGCGAACACCGTGACTGCCTGGGTGGGCAACGTGCCGTGCTGCAGCGCGAGCCGGACAGCCGGGCGCATCTTGCCCGCGGCGCAACCGCAGATTGAGTTGACTACCAGCAGGGTGGTGCCGGGCTGGGCCAGCGCCGCGTCTAGCTCGGCTGCGGTACGCGCTTCTTTCAGGCCAGCGCGCGTCAGCTCCTCGCGCATCGGTATAAGCATGATCTCTGGGTACATTGATTCCTCCTAGGAAAAGCTGCCGGTCGAAAGCTGCTTCAACCTTCATTGTACGGGTGCCGAGGCCGGTACGCCACTTGCGTGAAGCTCCGCCGTTTCGTGGCCGCAACCGGCTGATTGCAATAGTCTGAATGCGTGACAGTTCTAGAAAACATTCCGCTCGCGCAGTACACCACGCTCGGCATAGGCGGCCCTGCGCGCTGGTTTGTCCGTGTAACCCAGGAGTCTGAACTTCAGGAAGCGGTCGCATTCGCCCGTCTCCACAGCGCTCCTTTGTTTGTCTTGGGCGGAGGCAGCAACTTGCTCATCTCGGACGATGGGTTCCCGGGTCTGGTCATTCAGGCCGACTTTGGCGGACCCGTTCATAACGATCTGCGGACACAGACGTCACCCGTCAGATTTGACGTTCCAGCCGGCCTTGGGTGGGATGAGTTTGTGGAGATGACGTGCCGAGCAGGATGTACCGGCATCGAATGCCTCGCTGGCATCCCGGGTCTGGTTGGAGGAACTCCGGTGCAAAACGTGGGTGCCTATGGACAGGAGGTTTCCCAAACAATTAATTCTGTCCGCGTCTTTGATCTCAAAACCTTAAAGTTTCAAACGCTCTCGTCTGAACAGTGCGGGTTTGCTTACCGAACCAGCATCTTCAATACCACGCATCGCGGCAGATACGTCGTGACTAGGGTGTCCTTCGAATTCGCTCTGGACGAAACTCCAACGCTTACCTATGCAGACCTCCTCAAACACTTTAAAGGTCAGCCGACCCCCACTCCGCTGCAAATATCTGACGCAGTCCGCGCGATCCGTCGCAGCAAAGGGATGTTGCTGGTAAAAGGCGACTCAGACTCCAACAGTGCTGGCTCGTTCTTCAAGAATCCAATCGTTGATCAGGAGGCAGTCTCGCGAATCGCCACTGCGTTATCGATCGCTCCTACCGAAGTTCCCAACTGGCCCGCAGCGAACGGCAGCATTAAACTTCCCGCGGCGTGGCTGGTGGAGCGCGCGGGATTCCACAAAGGATTCCAAATGGGACGCGCTGGTATATCGACGAAGCACACGTTGGCGCTGGTCAATCTAGGTGGCGCAACGGCCGCGGAGGTTGTGGCTCTGCGCGACGCAGTCATTCTCGGTGTCGAAAATCTATTTCAGATACGCCTCGAACAGGAACCCGTCATGCTGGGCTTTGTACCGCTGCGTTAAGTTGTCCCAGCAGCCGAAGCCGTTCTTCCGCCAGCACCTGCTCCACTGGCCCCTGATCGACGACGCGCCCCTCGGCCAGCTTAATCACCTCGGCCCCCAGTTGAAACGCCTCCGCCACATCGTGCGTCACCGAGAGGATGGGCGTTCGGGAGGCGCTCTGCCAACTCTGCAATTCCGCAATCAGCTCATCGCGCAAACTCACGTCAAGCCCGGTAAACGGTTCGTCCAGCAGAAGCCACCGCTTGCGACTTGCGGCTACTGCCCGTGTCAAATTGACGCGCTGTGCCTCGCCTCCCGATAGGGCACCTGGCATCTTGTGGGCGAGATGCGAAATACGAAACCGAGCAAGCATCTCGGCGACGCGGTCGCTGCACCCCCGATCTTCACCGCGATCGCGCGCACCATTCATTCCGTACTCGATATTTTGCGTCACGCTTAGATGAGGAAAGAGCCGGCCTCCCTGGGCTGCAAGCGGCACCATTCGCAGATGGGTTGGAAGGAATACACCCGCCACCGAATCCTCGAACAAGGTGGAACTGTCAGACGACGTCTTGTCGGGAGAGATTGTCTTCGGAATATATTCGATCCGCGAAGTATTCGACTCGCCAAGGCCGGCAATGGCGCGGAGGATGGTGGTCTTTCCGGAGCCGGAAGGGCCAAAAAGCACGGTCCAATCGCACGTGAGCGTGAAGTCTACGTCGAGATCAAATACACCTTTCCTGCGTTTGATCTTCACCGCAAGATGCGGAGGAAGATACTCCGGCGAATCTATCAACGTGCTTTCGCCAAATTCAAGCAAGGAGCGATCTCCTCTCAGGGCCGCGCCAATAAACGATGATCAGCGTCGCCAGGCTGAACATCAGCAACACGGCCGCGGTCCGATTCGCCGCTGCATAGTTGAAGTCCTGTACCTGGTCATAAAGTGCGATCGACAGCGTCCGCGTGGCGCCCGGAATATTCCCGCCCAGCATCAGCACCACGCCAAACTCGCCGACGGTATGGGTGAAGGTGAGAATGGCGGCCGTCAACAGGGATGGCTTGGCCAACGGCAGGGTAATCGATCGAAAACTTTCCAGTGGCGAAGCTCCCAGCGTCGCGGCCGTCTCCAGTAGAGCGGGATCGACTGCGCGGAATCCGGCCACCAATGGCTGCACCGCAAACGGCAGGCTGTACAGCACCGACCCTACCACCAGCCCTGCAAACGAGAATGCCAGCGGATGTCCCAACATCCGAATAATGAGCCGCCCCGGCGCGGTCAACGGCCCCATCGCCACCAGCAGATAAAAACCCAGTACCGTTGGCGGAAGGACTAGCGGAAGCGCGACGATGGCCTGCGTCAGTGAACGCACCACGCCCGCTCCGGCCGCAATCCAACGCGCCAAAGGTAGCGCAATCAGCATCAACAGCGCAGTTGTGCTCAGTGCAAGGCGCAAAGTCAGCCAGAGAGCCTGAATATCCATCTCCGTAAGTGTATCGGGAGCCGAGCGACTCGGAATCTACAGTTCGGGCGCAAGGCCATACTGCGGTAGATTGTGCTGGATGGGCCGGGAGCGAATCCAGTCCAGGAATGCATGAGCATCGGCTCGATGTGCGGACTTTTTCATCACTACCGCACATTGGCGTATCGGTAGGTACGTGGCGGGCGGCATCAGGATGTACGAACCTACCTGCTTGAAGTGTTCGCTGGACGCGGCAGTGAGCGAGATCAGGCCAAGCTGTGCGTTTCCCGACTCAACAAACTGCGCTGCCTGCGCCACATTCTCCGCCATGACCAGGTGAGGCTTGAGTGACTCGTAGAGCTTCATCCAACTCAGCGCTGCGACGGCGGACCGGCCATAGGGAGCGTGTTCCGGATTGGCGATTGCCAACGAAATAAAGTGTCCGTCACGCAAGGTATTCTGCGTCAGTGGCTGGAACGGAGAGTCCTTTCGTGCCCATAGCACCAGAGTTCCGCGAGCATAGCCGATTGGCTGACGCGTATCGGCAAGGCCAGCGGCCACAATCTTTTCCGGGAAGCTGTAGTCGGCGGCAAGGAATAGGTCGGCCGGGTCACCATTTAGAATCTGCGTCGTCAGCGTCGAGGACGATCCGTAGCTGACAATCAATTTGATGCCACTGGCGTGCTCGAACGCGCTCGCTAGCGGTGGCATTGCCGGTTGAAGGTCCGAGGCTGCGAGGACATGCACTTCGCGTGGCGCGGTTTGCGCGCGGCAGCAGGGAAGCGCGGCAAGCAGGCACGCAAGTAGCGGAGTGAATGTGGCCATTACGTGCAGCCTCACCTTCATCATATTCCTCCGCATACGATAGGCTAAGACCAATGAGCGCGACACATCAACTTCGATGCACAAACTGTGATGCGAGGATCGCCGCGGATTTCGCGAGCAGCGATTTTCGCTGCCCCGACTGCAGTGGACTCTACGAGGTGATCTATCCCTGGAGCCCTGGCGTCGGAATCCTCGGCACGCCGCAAGATCCCGCCGCCAACATTCGCCTACCCAATCCCAACGCGCTCCGCTATAAGTGGCAGGAGCTGCGCACCTCGTCCATGGCAATCGATCAAAGCGGCGTCTGGCGGTTCCGTGATCTCCTGCCGATCCTAAACAATCTCGACAACGTCATCACTCTAAATGAAGGCAATACGCCGCTTTACGAGATGCCTCGCTGCGCAAAGATCGCCGGCATCGACTGGTTACTGGCCAAGCACCAAGGCATGAATCCCACTGGCTCCTTCAAGGACACCGGCATGACCGCCGCCATGTCCGTCGCCGTCGAGCGCGGCTACAAGTGGGCCGCCTGCGCCTCCACCGGCAACACCTCCGCCGCGATGGCCGCCTACGCCGCCCGTGCCGGCCTGCGCTCTATCGTCTTTATCCCCGAAGGCAAGATCGCTTGGGGCAAGCTTTCGCAATCGATGGACTACGGCGCCTTGACCGTCCAGTTGAAGACCGACTTCGACGGCTGCCTGCGCCTTCTGCTCGAACTCGTCCGCCGCTTTCCGATCTACCTGCTCAACTCGGTCAACCCGTATCGCCTCGAAGGCCAGAAGACTCCCGCGATGGAGATCGTCGAGCAGATGGAGGGTCAGGTTCCCGAGCACCTTATCGTCCCCGGCGGCAATCTCGCCAATTCCTCAGCGCTGGGAAAAGGGTTTATGGAGATGAAGCACATTGGCCTCATCTCACGCGTACCCAAGATCAGCGTCATCCAGGCCGAGGGCGCCAATCCGCTCTACCGCTGGTTCAACGACTCCAACCGCGACATGCAGCCGGTCACAGCCGAGACTCGTGCCACCGCCATTCGCATCGGCAATCCGGCGAGTTGGAAAAAGGCCTCGCGCGTTATCGAGGAGACGGGCGGATGGTGCGAGCAAGCCAGCGAGCAGGAGATTGCGTTGGCCAAGGCTGAGATCGGTGCCGAAGGAGTAGGTTGCGAACCGGCGTCAGCAGTGACGTTGGCTGGTCTGAAAAAGCTAGTCGCGCAGGGCCGCGTCACCCCCGAGGAGCGGGTCGTGCTCCTGCTCACCGGCCACACGCTGAAGGACTCGCAGTACACCATCGACTATCATCGCGGCGAACTCCTGACGGGTGCCGAAGTCGCTGGGGCAACCGAGTTCGAGCGCTCGCGGCATGTTCTTCTGCGCAAACCGCCCTTGGTACTGGAAGCCGACGAAGCCATAGTTCTGCGTGCACTCGAGCAGCGTATGGCAATGTCCGACGCCTCGGAGATGCAGCACGCCGCCGGGATCCCTGTATGAGCGTGTACGAGAACATCCAAGGGCGCGCGAAGATCAATCAAGAAACACCTGGCCCGATCCGCCTAGTCTTGCCCGCGACCTCCGCAAATCTTGGCCCAGCCTTCGATTCGGCTGGTCTGGCCATGGGGTTGACCCTCACCATTGACGCCCAACCATCGCAGACCGCTGGCGGTCCGCCGCTGAGGATCGAGGCAACCGGGCGCAATGCCGACCGCTGCGCGCGCATCAGCAACAATATGATTTTCGAGACCTATCGGGACGTACTGAGTCGCGCCGCCCGTCCGGTGACGCCCCTTTATCTGCGTCTTCAGAACGAGATACCGCTGGGCATGGGTTGTGGATCGAGCGCCGCTGCGCTGCTCGGTGGAGTGATGCTGGCAAACCACTTCGGAGGCCTCGGATGGGATCGCCACGCCTGCCTCGAAGAGGCTTGCCGTCGCGAGGGCCATCCGGATAACGTAGCCGCTTGCGCACTTGGCTATCTGACTGTATCGGCGGTGTCCGAGGGCTCCGTCGCCGCTGCTACCTGCGGAGAAAACCTGCCTTGGAACCTGCTTTTGGCGCTTCCTCCAGCCAGTCTTCCAACTGAGCGGGCGCGTGCTCTTTTGCCCATGACGTACTCGCGCGCTGATGCGGTCGCCAACGTCCAGTGCGCCAGTCTTCTCGTGGCGGCGTTCGCGCTCGGTCGCGGCGACTTGCTGCGCATCGCCATGCAGGATCGTCTCCACCAGCCTTATCGGATGGAGGCCTGCCCCATGCTTCCTCTACTCCTGCCGCTCGGCCGCACTCCGGGCGTTCTCGGCGTGGCACTCAGCGGCGCCGGTCCGGGCATCTTGCTGATCGTCGAGAAATCCTCTGACTTTGATCAAGTCACCTCGCAAATTCGGACGGCTGCCGGCGGCGCCGAACTCGAAATCATCCGGACCGCCATCGGCCCCGGCGCGGTCCAATCGATACCAGCCGCTAGACCTCTAAATCAGGCATTCCTGGCAGAATGAGGCTGGCAGGTTACTTTAGTCACACATAAATAACCTTTACATTACCCCTCGGAATTCCATAATATTGCCGCGTGTGCAGTTCTGGGGAGGGCTGCTACGCCGCCCGCTGAACCGGCCAAAACCGGGCAGCGGGCGTTACTTATTTAGGCAAGCGATAGGCATTCCAGCGCTTTGAAACCGGCTGTACCCCTCGCGCATCTATTATGAAAGTGATCTGAATAACGCCTACTTGCCGTTCGGCACTGTAGCGGGAGGAAAACGAAATGGCAGGACAATTTGTAACCGCGGTGAGCGACGCCGATTTTGAGAAAGAAGTGCTGCAATCGGAAACCCCAGTCCTCGTAGACTTTTGGGCTGCGTGGTGTGGTCCGTGCCGCGCCCTCGCGCCCGTGGTAGACGAAGTAGCCTCGCACTATAACGGCAGATTAAAAGTTGTCAAAATGGACGTTGATGCCAATACGTCCACTCCAATGCGTTATGGCATTCGCGGAATCCCCGCGCTTCTGATCTTCAAAGGCGGCAAGGTAGCCGATCAGATCGTCGGGTACGTTCCTAAGGACACCATCGACAAGTCAATTGTGAAAGTGCTTGCGTAAATTACTACTGCAATAACAGCCCGGCGGGGAATCTTCTGCCGGGCTTCTTTTTGGGCATGGCCCGGCCATCGGATCCTGGGGTGCTAGACTCAGCACGAATGCTGGAATGGATGCTTTTTCGCGCGATCATGGTGGCCTTCTTCATCCTGGCCAACAGTTTCTTCGTCGCTGCTGAGTTTGCGCTCATTAGCGTCCGCGCGACGCGCATGGAGCAACTGCTTGCGCTCGGCCGCCCAGGCGCACGCACTGCATTGCAACTCAAGCACAACATCGACGAGTTCCTGCCCGCCGTCCAATTTGGTGTCACGCTGGCCTCGCTTGCGCTTGGCTGGCTTGGCGAGCCAGCCGTTGCTCAGATGCTCCTGCAATTGGCCGGCCGCTGGCTCGCCGTCCTTCCGCCGTATGCCGTGCTTTATGCGCACACCGTAGCCATCATCATCGCCTTCGCCGCAATAACTTACTTCGAGGTTTTGCTTGGAGAACTCGTCCCCAAGTCCTTGGCCTTGCAACGAGCCGAACGAATTGCCCTCGCCGTCGCCGGCCCAATGGATGTGTTTATCCGCATGACTCGTCCCGCAGTCCGCCTGATGAACTCCTCTGCCGCGCTGGTTCTGCGCCTCTTCCGTGCCCCGCTTAGCGGCGAAGGCTCCGTCCACTCGCCAGAGGAGCTGAAACTTATTGCTACCGCCACCCGCCGTATGGGCCTGCTTCCGGCATTTCAGGAAGAGATCATCCATCGCGCCATCGAGCTCAACCACGTCACCATACGCGAGGTCATGACCCCGCGGGGCAAAATTTTCTCACTCCCCGCCGATATGCCGATTGAGCAGGCCAGCGCGAGAATCGTCGAAGAGCAGCACTCCCGTGTTCCGGTCTACGACGTCAAGCCTAACGCGTTAATCGGCGCCGTAGCCGATCCTGACCGCATCGTCGGCGTCGTCTACTCCAAAGACATTTCGCGCCTCATGCACTTCCGCGCCGTAGCTCTTGGCCTTGGCGGCGCAGTCAATTCCACCCTCACGCTTCGCCAGGTCATGCGCGAAGTATTCGTTGTTCCGGAGACAAAGCTCGCCGTCGAGTTATTGCAGGAGTTCCAGAGTCGGCGTCGCCAGATCGCTGTAGTTGTTGATGAATTCGGGTCAACCGTCGGCATCGTTACTGCGGAAGATGTTCTGGAGCAGGTCGTCGGCGAACTTGAAGACGAGTTCGATATCGCCGCCCGCACCGCAGGCTTCAACGCCGAGGGTGTCATGGCGCTCGATGGCAGCACCACGCTGCGCGACCTCGGCACCCAACTCGGTTGGACCTTTCCGCGCGAGGCTGGAGTCGAAACACTCGCTGGTTTTCTGCTCACCCAGCTTGGACACCTTCCCGTCGCCGGCGAAAGCGTGCCATACGGAGAGCGCCGCTACGTGGTTGAGGAAATGGTTGGCCGCCGGATCGCTCGCGTCCGCGTAGAAACCATAACGCTCACCGCAGAGAATCCCGCGATTCAACTGAACTCCGATATCTAAACACCGAGACTAACAACTGATCTCCATCCCAAAACCCGTCCGCCGCATCGTAATTACGCTGCCCGTCTTGTGGGTCGTGGTCTCGGTCGTCTTTCTCCTGATCCATCTCGTCCCCGGCGACCCCATCGTCCAGATGCTCGGCGAGGGGGCAACCGCCTCCGATGTTTCTACCCTTCGCCATGCCTACGGCTTCGATGCGCCGCTTCACACGCAATACCTCCGCTATTGGAACGGGCTTTTTCACGCTGATCTCGGCCAGTCGCTGCGCCTGCACGATTCCGTGACGCATCTCGTGGCCCAACGCTATCCCTACACCCTCGCGCTAACGCTTGCCGCGCTGCTCATCGGGATTGCGGTTTCCGTCCCCGCCGGCATCTACTCCGCGACCCACAGGGGACGCTGGCCCGATCGAGCATTGGGAGTGGCCTCGCTCGGCGGCTTATCGTTTCCCAATTTCGCGCTCGGTCCAATTCTCATTCTCATCTTCTCCATCAAACTCGGCTGGCTCCCGGTCTCAGGCGCAGGGACTGGCCCCATCTTCGGTCTGCAGTTTTTCTTCTACCTCATTCTCCCTGCCATCACCCTGGGCAGCGGACTTGCAGGAGTCCTCACCCGTATGGTCCGCACCGCCATGCTGGAGGAGTTGGGTCAGGACTACATCCGCACCGCACGCGCCAAGGGCCTGTCAGAGCACACCGTGGTCTACCGTCACGCGTTAGCCAACGCCCTGATCCCCGTGCTTACCGTCATCGGACTCCAGTTCGGCAGTCTGCTCTCGGGAGCCATCGTCACCGAGACGGTCTTCAGTTGGCCCGGCATCGGGCGCCTTACACTCTCCGCCATCTCCAACCGCGACTATGCTCTCGTTCAGGGATGCATCCTTGCCGTCGGGCTCACCTATGTCGCTGTCAACCTGCTCACCGACGTCGCCTACACCTTCGCCAACCCCCGCATCCGCGTATAACGTTTTCTCGATTGCCCTCGCTATAGTTGGAACAAGGAAATTGATGACCCTTCCGATAAATTGTCATCCTGAGCGAAGCCTCTCTCGGTCTCATCGCGAGAGCCGCGGTCGAAGGACCTGTAACTTTCTGATCGCGTTACTGCTCTTCGCTCCGTTCTTGCTGCACGCAACCGTACTCGCGCAGACGTCACAGCCTCCCACGCACACCTTCAATGACCCCAACTACCATCTCTCCTTCGACTATCCCGCAAACTGGAACTTCTCCCACACCGATGGCGAGATCAGTACGTTTCATCTCGACGCCCGTTCAGCGCTCAAGAAGAGCACCCTTCGCGCCGTGGTCGCCATGTCAGAGAATCCATTCCCTGCGTCCACCTTCTCCGGCGCTTACGTTTACTTCAGCGTCACTCCTCACTCTTCCGCATCCATTTGCGCCAGGCAGGCCGTGCTCGCCGGCGCCCAATCGAAGCCCATCGCGACTCACATCAACGACATCCCTTTTATCCACGGCCACGACGAGCAGAAAAACATCTGCATCACCCAGCGCGACGAGATCTATACCACCTATCATCGCGGCTCCTGCCTCCGCTTCGACCTCGCCAGCAACAACTTTTGCGGTGGCGAGGTCTCGGGCGTCAAGAACATTACGCCTCAGGAACTCGACCAGGTTCGAACCCGCCTCGAAGCCATCTTTTCCACTGTTCACTTCGACCTGAAATAGTCCTTTAGTCATTTTGCACAGGCTCTGAGAAATTGTTTCTTAGTTTGCGCACTAAGTTGCATTGACTTGCGCTAACATGTGTGCAAAGACACAGGGAGGCCTTCCATGGCCAGCAAACCCAGACTCTACTCAAACAGGCTCAATAAAGACGGCTCATCCGATTCGATCTGTCTTACCTGTTTTGCGACCGTTGGTAGTTGTGAGCACGACCGCCAGCGCGCTCAACATGACAAAGCGCATATGTGCGATTCGGCATTTCTGGCGGAACGCGGCATCTTCACTGGATCAAAGTCTCCAAAACCTGCCCCAGTCCGCACCGGCGCACACGGATACATGCACGCCGGAGAAGCGGCCTAGGTTCTTTGGCTTCCATTCCGGTGGCGGCTTTAACTTACAGATTGGCGCTGAGCAATTCCACGGCGCCACGGGATTTAAGGTCTTCAGCCACCTGCCGGCCCAGGGTGTCAGGGTCCAGGCCACTCTGCGCTTCCTTTGAGAGACAGATCATCCGTTCGCCATCCGGGGCTAAGACCTGGGCATGGATGTGCCAGCCGATAACGTGTGTTTCCTCGCGGATGGGTGCGCAATAAACACCAATCGGAATGGAACAGCCGCCGCCGAGCGCATCGAGAACGGTTCGTTCAACGTCGATGGCAAAGCGCGTGTCACCGTGGTCGAGCTTTGCAACGGCGCGACGGACGTGCTCATCGTGATCGGGTTCCGCTAACGCTGCGTAGCTCGGAGCGCGCGTCTCAAGTGCCAGCGCCCCTTGTCCCGGTGCGGGGCAAAGTTCGTCGATCGCGAAGCGTTGGTGGACGGACTCGGCACGGTCGAGGCGGTCAAGTCCCGCGGAGGCCAGCACCAGTGCGTCACATTCTCCCGCGGCAAGCTTACGCAGGCGAGTGTCAACGTTACCGCGAAGTTCGATGAAGGTGACATCCGGCCGCAAGGCAAGAAGTTGAGCGCGGCGGCGCGGGCTTGTGGTGCCGATGCGGCCTCCCATCGGCAATGTGTGGAGCGACCAATACGCATCACAGACCCAGGCATCGCGGGCATCCGCGCGCGGCGGGATCGCGGCAAGCGTAAATCGCGGATCAAGCTCGGTGGGCAGATCCTTAAGCGAGTGCACGGCAAGGTCGATGCGGCCGTCGGCGAGCGCCTCTTCAATCTCCTTGATAAAGATTCCCTTGCCGCCAGCCAGTTCAACCAGCGCCGGAAGACCGTCAGCACCGTTTCCATCCAACTGCTGCATACGGTCACCGGTGGTTCGGATGATCTCGATCTCGACGGCGTGGCCTGCGTCGCGGAGCGCCGCTGCAATGTGATTGGCCTGCCAGAGAGCAAGTTGGGAGCCGCGCGAGCCGATTCGAATGGTTTCAGTCATAGTCTGCTTTCAAGAATACGGTAGTTTACCGAAGGCACGCATGAAGCCGTTGATGACAAGCCCAGCCACCGCCAAACTCAGTAGGCGGAAAGCCCCCAGAATCTTCTACAATCAAGTGCTGGATGATGGAATCAAAATTGCTTAGAGGGCCAGATGATAAACCGGAAAAATGTTTGTATGAGGGCGATGACGATGGCAGGTGTAGTTGCGCTGGGTGTGAGCGGGGCCGCGGCGGCCGGGCAGGCGGCTTTTGGGCCGGATAACCCCTTCTATGCGGCAAGTTCGCTGCCATACCATGCGCCGCCCTTCGACAAGATCAAAGACTCGGACTATCAGCCCGCTTTTGATGCTGGAATGGCTGAGCAACTCAAGAAGGTCCGGGCGATTGTGGACAATCCGGCTGCGCCGACCTTTGAGAACACGCTGGTGCCGCTGGAGAAAAGCGCTGAACTATTCAACCGCGTACAGCAGGTTTTCGATGGCGTGAGCCAGGCAAATACGAATCCTGCATTGGAAAAGGTAAACGAGATAGAAGCTCCGAAGCGAGCAGCGCAGGATGATGCGATCTTCCTGAATGAGAAGCTGTTCCAGCGCGTTGCGGCGGTTTACAAGCAGATGGATTTGCTGAAACTGGACGCTGAGTCACGGCGGCTGGTCGATGTCTATTACAAGCACTTCGTCCACCAGGGGGCGAACCTGTCAGCCGCCGACAAGACAAAGCTCAAGAAGCTGAATGAAGAAGAGTCGACGCTACAGAACAGCTTTCGGTCAAAGTTGCTTGTCGCCACCAAAGAAGTGGCGTTTACGACCAAGGACAAGAACGCGCTGAAGGGCTTGAGTGACGCTCAACTGGAAGCTGCTGCAGAGGCGGCGAAGGAACGCAAGGTCGAAGGCTACGTGCTGCCTCTTCAAAACACGACCCAACAGCCGATTTTGTCATCGCTGGCGGACCGAGCGACGCGGCAGGCAGTGTTCGAGGCCTCGTGGAATCGGGCGGAACGTGGCGGCGCGAACGATACTCGGGAAATAGTTACGCGGTTGGCCAAGCTGCGTGCGGAGAAGGGTAAGCTGCTTGGCTATCCGAATTATGCGGCATGGAACCTGGAAGACCAGATGGCAAAGACGCCAGACGCAGCGGTGAAGTTTATGGATGCGCTGGTGCCAGCTTCGACCGCGAAGGCGATGGCAGAGGGCAAGGATATTCAGACCGTAATTGACGCGCAGAAGGGCGGATTTCAGTTGCAGCCTTGGGATTGGGAGTTTTACTCCGAGCAGGTCCGCAAGGCGAAGTACGATATCGATGAGAACCAGGTAAAGCCGTACTTTGAAGTGAACAATGTGCTGGAGAACGGCGTGTTTTACGCGGCCACACAGTTGTATGGGATTACGTTCAAAGAGCGCAAGGATATTCCTGTCTACAACCCTGACGTTCGCGTTTTCGAAGTATTTGAAGAAAGTGGCAAGCCGCTTGCCCTGTGGTATTGCGATTATTTCAAGCGGGACAACAAAGCAGGTGGCGCGTGGATGAGCAACTTCGTCGGTCAATCCAGGCTGCTGGGTACGCTGCCTGTGATCTATAACGTTGCCAACTTTCCCAAGCCGGCGGCGGGCGAACCGGCACTCATTACTTTTACCGACGTGTCAACAATGTTTCACGAGTTTGGCCACGCGCTACACGGAATGTTTTCCGATGCCGAGTACCCGCAAATCTCAGGAACAAATGTGCCGCGTGACTTCGTGGAATTCCCATCACAGTTCAACGAGCACTGGGCGACCTACCCGGCAGTGTTCAACCACTTTGCCAAGCATTACAAGACAGGTGCGCCAATGCCTGCGGAATTGGCCGCGAAGATTCGCAAGGCGGAAAAATTCAATCAGGGATATCTGCTGACAGAGTTGTTGGCGGCAGCGGAACTCGACATGCAGTGGCATTCGATTCCTGCGACGGCTCCATCTGAAAAGCCGGATGCCTTTGAGAAGTCCGCGCTGGAAAATAAGCACATTGCGTTGACGACGGTTCCGCCAAGGTACAGATCCACCTACTTCCAGCACATCTGGAGTGGTGGTTATTCCGCGGGATACTATGCCTACCTGTGGAGCGAGATGCTCGACGACGATGCATACCAATGGTTCGAAGACCACGGCGGATTGACGCGCGC
>JANYLK010000213.1 GCA_025357875.1 Granulicella sp. | reverse complement strand
ATTTCAGTTCTTGCGCGACTGAATATGATGCAGCCCTCTACGAACTCCCTTTCGAATACGTCAAAAATACCGTCAAAGCTCTCCGAGCAACTTCTCGTTCGGGTGACCGGACCGGAGTAATCTGGTGGAAACTTCAACGATCTAGACCGAAGATGCGAAAAGCGTTGATGTCACTGTCTCGCTATATCGCCACTCCCAGAGTGTCAAAGCACAGGCTATTTGTATGGTCCCCAGTGGAAAACATTCCGGATACTCGACTATTTGTTTTCGCGCGCCAGGATGACATGTTCTTCGGCATATTACATAGCCGAGCTCATGAAGCTTGGGCTCTGTGGAACGCATCTATCCATGGCGATGGCGACGACGGTGGCAGACCGACGTACACTACCGAGGCCTGCTTTCAAAACTTCCCCTTCCCATGGCCGCCCGGCACCGAACCCTCCGAATCCGACTCCCCCATCGTAAAAGTTATAGCCGACGCCGCCCGCTCCCTCGTCCACCTCCGAGACAACTGGCTCAACCCGAAACCCGCGCCGGGAGAACCGCCCACCCCCGAATCCGACCTGAAGAAGCGCACCCTCACCAACCTCTACAACCAGCGCCCTGCATGGCTCGACAACGCCCACCGCGCCCTCGACCAGGCCGTCTTCGCCGCCTACGGCTGGCCCGCGGAAGTCGATGGCCAACCTCTCACCCCCCAACAAATCCTCGCCGACCTCCTCGCCCTCAACCACCAGCGCGCCGCCGCCCAGACGAACCCCGCCAGAAGCTCAAAGAAATAGAAACACGTGTGTCCCAGATCACAGATTTAGCTGGACTCCTTGTCTACAATCGACATAAAAGCCGAACTGCGCTCAGCGTCGTGTCCTGAAACACCTGGAACCGGACCTGAAGTCAGCCACAGCTTGGGGTGAAACACGTGGAAATATTCAGGGACACAGGGTCGGATAGACCCCGCTTAGCCTTCTTCGCCAAACCTTTCGTCTTCGAAAGGCAGCCATAAGCCATGCGTTCACAATATTTTGCAGACAAAACCTGGTGGTCCAAACACTCACTTACCCATAACTCCCTACCCGTCAGGAATTTAGCGCCAACCCCCTTATCATCAATATCATACGGCCACACTACTACCGTATCTAGCTCAAACCAAGGTATTTATCTCCAAAGTCTATATGGGGAGGGGGAGGGGGTATCCCTGTCCTGATCTCCATGCCAAGCCCATCTCCCAATTCGCCGTTACCGCCTCAATCCTCATCTAAACTGGACACTGTGCCCGAAACCCTGCTCACGCCCGACGCCACGGCCGCCCCAGCCCTCACTCTGCCGAGTCGGCCTACGCGCAAGCCGCAACTTCCCGCACTCACCGGAGTGCGCACCCTGCTCGCCGTCAACATCATGTTCTTCCATTTCACCCCGCCGCACATGATGTATTTGTACCCGCTGATCAATCACTCCTACGTCTTCGTCGGCTTCTTCATCATGCTGTCCGGCTTCATCCTCTCCTACAACTATGCTGACCGACCCGGTCCTTTGGATAAACACGCCTTCTGGCTCGCCCGCTTCGCCCGCCTCTACCCCATCTACCTGCTCTCGCTCGTCCTGTTCGTCACCATGCTGGGCGGCGAGTGGCACGCCCGCTCGCACGGCCAGTTCGTCGAAGGAGTCATCCTCACACCCCTTCTTCTACAAGGATGGAGCCCCGCGCTCGCCACCTTCTGGAACACCGTCGCCTGGACACTCTCCGCTGAAGCGATCCTCTACCTCGCCTTCCCATGGCTGATCCAGCTTCCCTGGCCCAAATCCCCCGCCCGCCTCATTGCGCTCCTTCTCGGCATCTGGGCGGTCGGCCTGATCCCCCACTCCCTCTACCTCTGGCTCAATCCCGACCACCTCCCCGGCCGCGCCGACCGCTACTCCTCAGGCACCTGGATACGCACGCTGAAGTACACGCCGGTCGCTTACATTTGCACCTTCCTCGCAGGAATCACTCTCGGCAGATTGCAGTCCTCGCTCACTCTCACCGCTCGCCATCGCGCCTGCGTCGCTGCTGCCAGCATTGGCGTCATCGCCCTGTTTTTCGCCACGGACGCAGTCGATCGAGTGCCCTACATCCTGATGCACGGCGGCTTCCTCCTACCACTCTTCGCCTCGCTGGTGGTTGGACTCAGCGGCCAAAACGTCTTCGCCACAATATTTGCGTGGAAGCCGATCGAGCTGCTCGGCCAGGCCAGCTACGCGCTCTTCCTGCTGCACTTCAACTTCATCAACCTGCTCCGCCAATACAACGTCCCCGAACGCCTGCACCTCGCCGCCTACGATCCATGGGTCTCCTATGCCGCCACGATTCTGCTCGCGTTCGCCGCCATGCACTTCGTAGAAAAGCCCGCCCGCCGCGCCCTCCTCCAGCGCCGCAGCGCACCCGCCAACTGAGTCATCGCTAGGGTCTACGGCGCTAGAATGTAAAGCAGAGTTGGTGAACCTTGAACGGCGCGTCATCTAATCTGCTGAGTAGCTTATGGGCACCGACAATTCTTTGCCTCGTAGGATATGGTTCCGCAGTCCTGCAACTGCTTCTGGCGGAAATTCGCCGACTCCATCGATTGCGTCGCAACCTACCAACCAGAGTGTTCCAATGGGGCTGAGCGGTAGCTTCGCCGTGAAAGCCACAAGCCCAAACCTTCAATACCAATGGAGCCGGAACGACTCGCCAATCTCCGGAGCTACAGCCAGCATCTACACAACCGCCGCAACGGCCTTCAGCGACAGTGGCTCGGTGTTCACAGTAGTGGTCAGTAACTCGTTCGGATCTGTGACAAGTAATCCGGCATCGCTGACAGTGACAGCCCGCGCTCCTAAGCCTGGAGACCTACGGTTTCGTCAAGTAGATGCAGCTTCGACCGTCAACGGATACACGACAGAAGCAGCAAGGGGCACAACAGTCGCCTGCCCTCCACCCGCAGGCGGAGCATACTCTCTGTCGTTTGGCGCTGCGACAGGAGCAGGCTTCTTCCTGGACAACAATCAGTGTCTCTGGCAGTTCGCTCCATTCGCCTTACCCGCCGGGCTGACCGGGCTGGAGGTAGGATTTTCTGGAGGCCCGATGCAGAGATATCAAGACCTAATCAATGCGCCGCCCTCTTATTTCGGCTTTCCCGGCCCAAGCGACTCAGGTTCAGTGATCTCGTCTCTCAGCTTTGCGCAGGCTTTTGCCGTCGGCCAGGGGATCATTCCTTATGCCTTCGGTCTGGGATTCATTCACAGCAACAGCTCGTCCGGCTTCAATCGGACGGAGTCCAACGTTGCCGCTTCAGACATTCAAACTCTGGCGACGCAGGAGGGGCGTCGCAGCCGCGTGCTCACGGCGCTCTCCTACGACGGAACTCAGGCAACGGTATTCTCGTACGGATGGACCGGCGATGCTTCCGCTGTGTATGAAGCCAAGGTCGTGTTTGCGACACTCGACACTACGACCGATCTTGCAAAGGGGCTCGCGGCCGATGGCTACATCATCACAGCTACGGGATGTACGCAGGCGACGGATGGCAGCGGTGTAATTCTTGTGGGAACGCGGGTCCAGGGTGACACGATGCCCAGGCCGATTCTAGTGGGAGACGTCCTCACAGGGACGGTCGATCCTCTTCTCGCGCAGGGATACGCCATCGTTGCAGTAATCAGAAAATACGGGGACAAATCCGGGATAATCTTATTCAACTATTTCGGCGAGCGATAGCAACGTTTGTAAGTTGATCCGCCAGTTCAAGTCTCACCGACAGCCAACTTCATCCCACAATCTGCCCTGCTGGAGCTACCGCGCCCCGGCGAACCGGCTATTTGCGCGTCTTACGGGTTTGATTTGATTGGGACGGTAGGTTTTCTGGGCGGAACGATGAATAAAGCGACTTCAGAATAATCTCTGCGAAGACTGATAGACGCGATTGTCCATGATAACGCCGTGCTCTTTCTTGAGCTGTTGCGCGGGTCGCCAGAACTTGCGGCCGCAAGTTTCACTCAGGGCGCTACACGTCAAGATCCAAGCCCCAACTCATGGTTAGTTGATGAAATGGCGCACTGCATATATTTCAAGGACACAGCACTACATTTCGCCGCCGCCTCTTACAGTCCGGAAATGACGGACAAATTGATCGAGGCGGGTGCCAACGTCCGAGCGAAGATCCGGCGGGGCACTGAACCGCTTTCATGCTGCAGCAGTAGGAAATCGAGGCTTGTCCCGATGGGCTCCGGCGGCGTAGGCAGCGACGATCTTCTGCCTCATTGCAGCCGGTGCCAATCCGACTGCGCAGAATATGGGCGTAGACGGAGTCGGCTCGGCCCATCTCGCAGACGTGTGAATGATGTAGTTGCACTTCGAATGCCAACATCTGGCAGATTAGTAACTACTTGGGTTACAGTCTCCGTTAACACCGTATAGACGACAAAAGCCCCGCTCGGGGGCTTTCGTCATCACATCGCTGCTGCAAGATTTTAGGGCGTAATGATTTGCGAGGCGTGGGCTCCGTTCGGCACCACGGTCAAACATGTAGGCTGTCCTGTCCCCGGAAATGGAGAGTTCTGCACGCCACTCAAACCGCCTGTGTTTGGACTCAGGCGCTCGCCCGTGATCGTATTGTCCAAGCTGTTCGATGTGTAAAGGAATGTGCCCAGAGACGGATCGATCGCGACGCAGGTTGGTCCCGTGCCTACAGGCGTTGCAAAGGCACCCACCGACGCCGAAGGAGTCCCCGTAAACGTATCGATGGCGTAGCCTTCCAGCGAATTCGAGTTGAAGTTGACGACGTAAAGCAGTTTGCCGGTTGGGTCTACCGTAAGCGCGACCGGGAACAGCCCGGTCTGGAACGGGCCATTGATCATGGGCACAAGCGATCCGTTTGGCTGTACTGTATATCCGATCAGGTGATTGGCCGCTTGATCCGTCACATACACAAAGCGCGCTGTCAGTTCCTCTGCAATTGCGCTCGGCACTACGCCCGAGGGGTATCCCGTCGCCACCGTCTTGCCCGCTACGGTCGCGATCGTAGTTCCCGCCACCGGGGTCAGAGCGCCGGTCGACGTGTTCTGCGAGAAGCCCAGGATTGAGGGGTTTTGAGGGTCCTGGTCCAGCACATACACGTAGTGGTTGAAGTAACTGACCGTGACTCCGATCGGGTTGATGCCCACAGGCTGCGTCAGCGCAGTACCCAGCGAGTTGTCCGAGTTCACTGGGAAGATGGACACGCCGCCCGGACCCGAAGTGCCTGTTTGGAACTTGAACGTTACATACAAGAACTTGCCTTGCGGATCGATCGCGACGGCGGTCGGCGTGTTGCCCGTGGGGTACACATTCTTCGAGACCAGTGTCCCATCACCCTGCACCGCGAACTCCTGCACCGTCGAGTCGCCCTGGTTCACCACGTACACATATTTCCCGCTCGGCGACGCGATCAATTTCACCGGATTATTGCCCGCCGCGATGGGAGTACCGATCTGTCCCAGCGCACCCGACTGGAAGTCGATGGAGTACTGATCGATGACGCCCGGACTGCTTTTGTTCGTCGTCATGTAAACATATCCGACAACGTAGTCGAGGCTGCAGGACGCTAAGCCGAACACCATCGCCACCGACCCGATCGAGACCTTCGCAATGCGGCTGAAGCGGTTCCACGGTATACGTGTCGCGGAGCGAATGACCTTCGCGGAACAAGCTTCATCGGAGGAAAGGTGCTGTGAAACCGCTCTGATCTTATGCAAATTCATCTGGTTCCTTCGTCCCGGCAGCTTCAAGCCGCCTGCTGAAAATCTGGTCTTTCCTGTTGCCAACTCGTTCCCGCACAGCGAAGCCGCCGCGTCATCTTAAAGGCAACGCCGGTACCGTTACCACGCATGTCGGCAGAGTGCTTCCGCCGAACGGTGATCCTTGCAACTGGGCTACGCTGCCGTCTCGCTGATTAATCTGCTCGCCTGTGAGGCTGCCACTAAGCGCATTCGACGTATATAAATATTCTGCATGGGTCGGATTGGCGTTGCTCGGAGCGCCGCTGACCGTCACGCACGTCGGTCCGTTGCCGGTCTGTACGCTCGGGGATGGCATCCGCACAGGCTGTCCGCCCGCACCAAGAGTGAACAGATCCAGCGCGTTAGCCGTGTAGGCCGTCACATAAAGATACTTGCCGGTGAGATCAAACGCCATGCCCATCGGGCCTGCGTCGGTCGCCGCCGTGTTGGCCAGCGTAGGAACTCCCGCTGATACAGCGTATGTGGCCACCTGGTTCAGCGTCTGGTCCGTGACGTACAGATGTGTCCCGGTCTTGTCTTCAAGGATCCCGGCCGGATTCGATCCGGTAGGAAATCCGACCGAAGG
>JANYLK010000156.1 GCA_025357875.1 Granulicella sp. | reverse complement strand
GCACTCGAAGATGAATGCGCTGGGCGACGATATCGTCTCGCTGATTACGCAGACGTTGAAGCCGGCGAGCCAGCAGGTTGCGGACTTTGAGGCATTCGTCATCACGGGTGAGGGCACGAACTTTTCGGTGGGGGCGAACCTAATGCAGCTCTTACTTGCCATGCAGGATCAGGAGTGGGATGAGGTTGAGTTGGCTGTGCGCGCGTTCCAGAACATGACGCAGGCGATTAACTTCTGCCCTAGACCGGTGGTGGTCGCGCCGTATGGCATGTGCCTCGGCGGAGGGACGGAGATTGCACTACACGCGGCTGCGCGGCATCCTCACGCGGAACTTTATATGGGGCTGGTGGAGGTTAGCGTGGGGCTGATTCCGGGGGGCGGCGGATGTAAGGAGATGCTGCTGCGGGCGATCGACGCCGGGACGGCAGTGCGCGGCGATTCCAGTGTTCGTGGCGATGAGTTTCCGGTTTTTGAAGCGCTGAAGAAGAACTTCGAGACGATTGCGATGGCGAAGGTCTCGACTTCGGCGGCTGATGCGCGGGCGCTCGGATTCCTGCGCCAGGCGGACGGTGTCACGATGAATCGCGCGCGGCTGTTGACCGATGCGAGTTTGAGGGCACGGGCGATAGCGGATGGTGGGTTTTCAGCGCCAGTGATGCGGACGGAGATTTCCGCGCCGGGCGAGAGCGCGCTGGCTACGCTGAGGCTTGCCGTGTGGACTATGCGGGAGGGCGGGTTTATCTCCGACCATGATGTAAAGGTTGCTAATTGGACGGCGTATGCGCTCTGCGGCGGCAAGGTTACGCCGGGAACGGTGGTGAACGAACAGTATCTGCTCGACCTTGAACGCGAGGCGTTTCTGTCCCTGTGCGGCGAGAAGAAGACGCAGGAGCGGATTGCTTTCACGCTGAAGACCGGCAAGCCGTTGAGGAATTAGGAAGCAGCTATTAGCTGTTGGCCGTTAGCTTTTAGCTAAAGGCTAAGAGCTAACGGCCTAGGAGCTAGCTCTTATGAGAGACGTCATTATTGCGGCGGCGGTTCGGACGGCGATTGGGAAGGCGCCGCGGGGGGCGCTGCGGGCTACGCGGCCGGATGATCTTGCGGCGTTTGCGATTACAGGGGTGTTGGAGCGGGTGCCGCAGCTTGACCGGTCGGAGATTGAGGATGTGATTCTCGGCTGTGCAATGCCCGAGGCTGAGCAGGGATTGAACATTGCGCGTGTCGCGAGTTTCCGGGCAGGGCTGCCGGTGGGATGTTCGGCGATGACCGTGAATCGTTTCTGCGCGTCGGGCTTGCAGGCAATTGCGCTGGCGGTGGATAGGATTCGCGGCGGTGGGGCGGAGGCGATACTGGCGGGTGGCGTGGAGAGCATGTCGTTTGTGCCGATGGGTGGGAACAAGCCTTCCCTGAATCCTTGGTTGGTGGAGAACTATCCGGGGTCATATCTGTCGATGGGGCTTACCGCCGAGCGGGTGGCGAAGCATTACGGCATCACGCGTGAGCAGATGGATCAATTCGCCTATGAGTCGCATCAGAAGGCGCTAGCTGCTCTTGCGGCTGGGCGGTTCGAGGACGAGATTGTGCCGGTTCCGGTCACGATTACTCTAATCGACGCGAAGGGTAAAGCGAAGGTGGTTGAGTCGGTCTTCAAGGCGGACGAGGGGCCGAGGGCAGACACTTCGCTTGAAGCGCTGGCCAAGCTGAAGCCTGTGTTCCACGCGAATGGGGCGGTAACGGCGGGCAATTCATCACAGATGTCAGACGGGGCAGCGGCGGCCGTGGTGATGTCGGCGGAGCGCGCTGCTCAGCTTGGTATTCCGGCAATTGGGCGGCTGATTGCGTTTGCGACGGCGGGGTGCGATCCGGAGGAGATGGGGATTGGACCGGTGTACGCGATTCCCAAGGCACTCAAGATGGCTGGGTTATCGCTCGACGAGATTGGGCTGATCGAGTTAAATGAAGCGTTCGCGGCGCAGGCGCTCACGGTGATCAAACTGCTTGGGATCGATCCGGCGAAGGTTAACGTGAACGGCGGGGCCATTGCGCTTGGACATCCGCTCGGCTGTTCGGGCGCGAAGCTCACCACTTCCCTGCTGCGCGAAATGCCTCGACGCAACGTCAAATACGGCATGGTCACCATGTGCGTCGGCGGCGGCATGGGTGCGGCGGGAATCTTTGAGGTAACGAAATAGTCAGATGAGACGAAGCGCAACAGAAATTGACTAGCCGCAAACAATCAACAAATCAAGCTCATACGACGTAATCTGGAGTCCACATGGCAACAATGACTGCACCACTTACCCCTACGAAGCCCATTCCCGGCGGCTCATTCCTAATCACGGACGCAACGGCTGCGGACTGTTTTTTTCCTGAGGATTTCACGGACGAGCATAAGCAGATTGCGCAGACTACTCTTGACTTCGCGATGAATGAAGTGCTGCCGGCTAGCGATGCGCTCGAGGCGAAGGACTTTGTAGTGACGCGGCGCTTGCTGCGCGAGGCTAGCAAACTCGGGCTCTGCTCCGTCGATATTCCTGAGGAGTACGGCGGGCTGGAGATGGACAAGGTCACGTCGGCCATCGTTGCCGAGAACATTGCGAAGCAGGGCAGCTTCTGCGTGATCTTTTCGGCTCATGTCGGTATTGGCACGTTGCCGCTGGTCTGGTATGGCACGCCGGAGCAGAAGCAGAAGTACCTGCCGAAGCTGGCGACGGGTGAGTTTGTCGGGGCCTACGCGCTGTCGGAGTCGACCTCCGGCTCGGATGCAATGAACGCCCGCACGCGAGCTGTGCACTCCGCCGATGGGACGACGTATACGCTGAACGGCGAGAAGATGTGGATCACGAATGCCGGCATCGCGGATATCTTCACCGTCTTCGCGAAGTGCGCTGTACCCGGCACGAACGACGAAAAGCTAACGGCCTTCCTGGTTGAAAAAGGTACGCCCGGATTCACTGTCGGGCGTGAGGAACACAAGCTGGGCATTCGCGGGTCGTCGACTTGTCCGCTGATTCTTACGGACTGCGTCATTCCGGCCGCCAACCTGCTTGGCGAGGTGGGCAAGGGCCATCGCATCGCTTTCAACATCCTGAACATTGGGCGTTACAAATTAGGCGCGACGGTGGTGGGAGCGTCGAAGTTGGCGCTGAACCAGGCCATCCGGTACTCGAAGGAGCGCAAGGCATTCGGTAAACCGATCTGCGAATTTGGGCTGATTCAGGAGAAGCTCGCTGATTGTGCAGCCGGTATCTTCGCCGGCGAGGCGTTATGTTATCGCACCATTGGCATGATCGACCAGGCTCTGGCAGGCGTCGCCAAGAACGATACCGCGGAGATTCAGAAGCGCATCGAGGATTACGCGGGCGAGTGCTCCATCGTAAAGGTGTGGGCTTCGGAGTTGTACGACATGGTCGCCGATGAAGTGGTGCAGATCTTTGGCGGTTATGGTTATGTAGAGGAGTACCCGGCCGAGCGCCATTATCGTGATTCGCGCATCAACCGGATCTTCGAAGGCACCAACGAGATCAATCGGCTGATCATCAGCGGCTGGATGATCAAGTCGGCGATGTCGGGCAAGCTGGCGCTGGTACCTGCGATCAAGACTCTGATGGATGAGGTGATGGCGGGACCGGTGGCGAAGGAAGAACGCGAAGGTCCGCTCGCTGCCGAGTTTGACTTGTTGGCGTCCACGAAGAAGTTGACGCTATTCGCGGCGGGGGTGGCAACGCAGAGGTACAACAACGCGCTGGGCGACGAGCAGGAGGTAATGGCCGCGCTGGCGGATATGATCACTGAGGTGTTCACGCTGGAGAGTGCGATTTTGCGAGCGGAAAAGATTGCAGCGAAGGGTGCAGGTGGGACGGCGGAGATCGCTGTTACGCTGGCGCGACTTTATGCAGCGAAAGCGATGAATACGGTCGAACTTGCCGCACGGAAAGTGATTGCTGCGGCGGCAGAGGGGGACCTGCTGCGGACGCAGATGACAATACTGCGGAGGCTGGCGAAACATGACCCAATCGACACCATACCGCTGCGGCGAGAGGTGTCGAAGCATGTGGTGAAGGCTGGGAGATACTCGCTTTAGCAATTCACGCAACCTTTTATAGTCCTAATGGTCTAACCTTGTAAGCCGAGTAGCCAGACGCTCCGTTTCAGATGTCTTGACATCGGTATCCGCGACCTCCTGCGCTGCGCAATGTGGTCCAGTTACGCTCAATTTCTTCAAAACACAGGATGATCCATGTCTCTGACCTCCCTCCCCCGATTGCTGGCTACGTCCGCACTTTATTTGGTTGGGCTGGGCAGCATCTGCTTACCAGCGTCGGCCGCCATTCGCGACCGCATTCTTGCACCGGCCGCGAGAACTGGGAAGGTCGCGATTCCCAATTCGGTCCATCCTAGAGTGAATCAGGCTACGGATATGGGCCCGGCGCCGGCGGAGACTCGGTTGCACGGAATGTCGATCCGCTTCAACATGACGGACGGGCAGCAGACCACGCTCGACCAATTGCTTGCCGATCAGCAGGATTCCTCGTCGCCGCGCTACCATCAGTGGCTGACTCCGGTCCAGTATGCGGCTCAGTTCGGCCTCTCCAGTGCAGACATTGCTAAGGTATCGGCCTGGCTTACTTCGCAGGGATTCACTGTCACCGCTGTTGCGAATGGTGGGACGTTTATCAGCTTCGATGGCACCGTGACACAAGCGCAGGCGGCGTTCGCAACCGATATTCATAGCCTTTCGCTGAAGGGAGAGACCCACTTTGCCAATGTCAGCAACGTATCGGTTCCCGGAGCGTTCTCTGGTGTTGTCGCGGCTATCACGGGCCTGCACAACTTCCGCCTGCAACCGCGAGTACACAGCACCGTTGTGAGCCCGAATTTTACTTCGTCTGTCACGGGAAATCATTACATCACTCCGGGTGACTTATACACAATTTACGATGTCAATCCGCTGCTGAACTCCGGGATCAATGGCGCGGGCCAGACGATTGCGGTGGTGGGCCAGGTGAACATCAATCTTGCGGATATTGCTGCTTTCCGAAGCGCATCCGGTCTGAGCACCAATGTTCCCACGACCGTCCATGCGTTCGGATTCGATCCCGGATCGCCAACCTGCACTTCCTGCACCACAGGACCGAGCCAGGGCGATCTTACCGAGTCGTCAATCGACGTGGAGTGGTCGGGCGCGATGGCGCCGGCGGCAAGCATCATCTTCGTGAATGGACAGTACGTATTGCCGAACGTGATCACGTATGCGGTCGACAACAACCTGGCTCCGATCATCACCGCCAGCTATGGCCTGTGCGAGGCCGGTTGGGGAACTACTGAGTTGCTGGCAATGAACGCGGTGTTCAAGCAGGCAAATGCCCAGGGTCAGACCATCCTTGCGGCGTCGGCAGACCAGGGCGCGACCGATTGCGATTCCGGCCCATCTGCAATGGAAGGTCTGGCAGTCGACTTTCCCGGCAGCTCACCCTATGTCACGAGCATGGGTGGGACCATGTTCAACGACGGCACCGTAACGGGAGCCACCAACTACTGGAGTGGCAGCAACGGTACAACGGGAGGGTCGGCAATCTCGTATATCCCGGAAACAGTCTGGAATGATGCCGATCATAGCCAGTACGGCGGCGGCGGAGGTGGGGCAAGTGCATTCTTCACCAAGCCGGCATGGCAGGTGGGAACACCAGCCGACGCGTCGCGTGACGTGCCCGATATCTCGCTCACTGCATCACCCGGGCACGATTCCCTGCTGTTCTGCGTAAATGTCGCCACCGGCGTGTCGTGCGGCAACGGGTATCGCAGATCGGCAACGGACAACACTCTCGACGCCGAGGGAGGCACATCGTTCGACTCGCAGATCTTTGGAGGCCTGCTGGCGCTGATCGAGCAGAAGACCGGGTCGCGCATCGGGAATGCGAATCCCACCATCTACGCGCTTGCCAATAACCCGGCGTACTACACCCCGGGGCAAACCATTCTGAACAATGCGAACCTCGTCTTCAATGATGTGACTTCGGGCAATAATGCCATGTTGTGCACTGCCGGTTCCCCGAGTTGCGGCAATGGAGGAACAGCCGGCTACAACGCAGTCAACGGCTATGATCTTGCGACTGGATGGGGCAGCGTGAACGTCGCGAACCTGGCAAATGACTGGAACCTTGTAAAGCCTCTCGGCAGCGGAACGCTTGGGTCGAATATGTCGGTGACGACGGTCTCAGCAACTCCTGCAGCAGTTGCTGTGGGCGCGACGGTAACTTTGAGAGCGACGGTGACCGGCTCGGCCGGAACGCCTACTGGCACGGTACAGTTTTTGGCAAACAATGTAGCTCTAGGCAGTGCAGTTCCACTGCCTTCGAGCGGCATCGCGACCTATTCGTTGGTGACGACTTGCTCGGCGCTTGGCCAGCAAGTGATCGCCGCAGCCTACTCTGGAGATGTGAACTACCAGGGTTCGAAGGGGCCAGTCCTGACCGCCGGTGGTGCTACGCAAACCGCAAATGGATCGGCGCAGACCGCACCAGTTGAAGTCGTGATTACGAGCACGACGTGTCCCGACTTTACGATCTCCACTGCCACTCCTACGGTCACTGTAGCCGCGGGCGGTTCAATCCCGTCCGTCACCACTGCCGCAACCCCGACCAATAACTTCACCGGCTCGGTGGTCTTTTCCTCGGCCGTCACCAGCACGTCGGGCTACACACCTACGATCACCTTCAGCCCAGCGTCGGTGGCAATAACTTCCTCGGCGGCCGTGACGACTTCACTGCAATTGTCGGGCATCATCGCGGACTTACGTCTTCCCGTTGCACCGGGCCAGTTTGATGCGGGCACAATGTTGGCGCGGCAGAGCACGGGTAAAACTCCGTGGTACGCCGCGGGCTCAGGCGTCA
>JANYLK010000003.1 GCA_025357875.1 Granulicella sp. | reverse complement strand
TTACGAATTTGGTCGGTACAACGCACTTGGCGCGCGGGATTTCTTTAATAAGAAGGCGGATGGGAAGCAGGACCCCTATGTCCGAAATGACTTTGGTGCCTCGGTCGGCGGTCCAATTTGGAAAGATCACACTTTCTTCTTTTTGAACGGCGAAGTGCAACGTTTCCGCACCACACGGACCAGCAGCCAGACGACTCCTACGGCCGCCTTTAAGACCGGCAAGTTCACCTACATCGATCCGAACGATAGCAGCCAAACTGTTGTTGATCTGACGGCTCCCAACCCCAACAACCAGTCTGGGTTTCTGCTCGACGGAAGCGTAGCGAAGATCCTCGCCGCTATGCCTACAGGCCAGATTGACAATGGTGACGGCGTCAGTACGACCTATAACTTCCCCTCTCCTGACGCGCTGAATGACTACACCCTCACAGGGCGCTTCGATCATAAGCTTACGGATAGACACCAACTTACCGTTCGTTACAACTACGGACATTCAGCAGATACCAATCCGTTTCACGATGAGATATTGCCGGGTCTGGGCAGCACCGCATTTATCGGTACGAATCATAACGGTGTCGTTTCTATTGCCTCCTCATTGTCAACAAATACGACCAATCTCCTCCGTGCCGGTTACAACCAGGCCAATGTCGGTTTCTTCTGCAATCACCGAGCTATCGACGCTATTACTGGCTTAGACAACTTCGGTAATGGTCGAGACGTGAACCTACCGTATTTTTTCAATTTTGGCTGCAACGGGTTAGGCGATAGCAACGGTCAGGCCAGACTCAGCTCCACCGTCCTCTTTGCCGATACGTTCGGTATGACCAAAGGCACTCACTCAATTAAATTCGGAGGCGAGTATCGCAGCGTTAAAGACAATAGCTTCGATAACTTTTCGTCTCGTAATTCACTTTCACTGAATGTCTTTGATGGCTACACGAATGCTGCAGGTAATTCCGTCCCGGCCTATACATTTGCCGGTGACCCCAACTCTTCCAACTACTCTACTTTTCAAAATCTGGTTTATGGTGCGCAAGGATTGGTTGCCAGCACTTCGGAGAATCAGTTTTTCACCAACTCCGGAACTCGTCGAGGCAGCGATCTAACTCGTTTTCGCCAACATGAATGGGCCATCTTTGCTCAGGATACGTGGAAGGTAAATTCAAAATTCACCGCCATCTACGGCATCCGCTATGCCTTTAACGGAGTTCCATATGAGAAAGACGGCAACTTCTCCAACTTTTATGGAAATGCATCCGGCCCTATCCCTGCAGTTGGTTATTTCGCTTTCACTCAGGTTGGTCCGGGAGGCCGCCAACTGTATGCGGACAGTTGGAAGCTCATTGAGCCCCGGGTCGGCTTCGCTTATGACGTTTCTGGTGATGGTAAGACTGCCATTCGAGGCGGCTACGGTATCTTCCACGACCGCATCTTTGACAATCTCTTCGGTAACGCGAGATCGAACCCGCCCTCCCAGGCGCAGCAATCCCTCAATCCGTTTATGCCAGATGCAATATCAACGAGTCCTACGGTTTCAAACATCGCCAATCCCGGCGATTTAACTCCGTCGTCTAATTTCTTAGATGGCGACCTGCGTCGAAATACTGTAGTTATCGATCCCAATCTGAAGATGCCAACAAGTCAAACCTACAACATTGGCATTCAACGAAAAATTAGTACGAAAATAACGGCGGAGATTAACTACGTCGGTAGCCATAGCACCCATGTGCTGCGCGAGATTGATGGTAATCCACCACAACCGGCTCTGGTGCAGAAGTATCTCGCCGCTGGCGCCCCCGCGTCCTCGCTTACAAAGGACGCGCTGTATACCAGCGCTAAGCCTTCCGTATACAACACAGCTTTTCTACACGAATTATTTCAGACCACAATATCGAGCGGAAACTATAACGCTTTTCAAGCAAAAATTCAGGGTCAGATCGCCGGTCTCAACCTGACTGCCAGCTACACCTACTCGCATTCATTGGATAACGGCAGTGACGCGTTGCAGCCCGGTGCAGGTAATTCGGGTCTTCCACGTAACAGTTTCGATCTAGGACCTGAGTATGGAAGCTCGGATTATGACGTTCGCCATCGTGGCACTATCGCCGTCAGCTATAGCGTTCCCATCGGCATCGGTAGTTCCTTCCTGAGCTCTGGCGTTCTAGGACACGTCTTCGAAGGCATCGAGCTGTCCGGCATCGATCAGGTCCAAACCGGGTTGCCGTTTGATCTGCGTGGCAACCGGGACAACCTTCACACTGGACTGTCCGATCGTCCTGCCCTCATCGGATCTGCGTATCCGTCCAATCGGGGAACACTTGTTGCGCAGGGCAAGATCACCGGACCGTCCGCGAAGGCCTTCGCGAATGCTCCGTATGGTCGAAGTGTTTCCATTCATCGCAACAAGTATTACGGTCCGGGTTTTGTAAACACTGATCTCGTATTTCAGAAAACTCAAACTTTGCGTGAACAGGTAAAGCTGATCTTTCGAGCAGAAAGTTACAACGTTTTCAATCACCCGAATCTAGCGTCCCCTTCCTCTCTGAGCATTTCCTCGCCAACGTTTGGAATCTCTCAATCACAAGTCGGTCAAAACGACGGCACGACAGGCGCACGGCAGATTCAGGGTGCACTTAAGTTAGTGTTTTAGCGTTTGAGATTAAACAAAAGCGACGCACTCTGAACGAGTGCGTCGCTTCTGTCTGACTACGAGAATAATCGGCAAATATTACCGAATTGCTCTGGTGGCCGATTTCTTTTTGGTAACTGTCTTCTTGGATGCTTTGGAAGCAACCGTTTTTTTCTTATCCTCGACAGGCTTTTTCGCCGCCTTGGGCCTCGAAACCTTCGAGGCCGGCTGAGGCTTCGCGGCGGATTTCCTCGGGGCTTTGGCGCGTGTCGCGGTGATGGCGGCTTTGAGTTCGGCGTTGAGGGTTGCGACGCTGATTGTCGTGGCGGATTTACGCAGGCGTTCGAGGCCATAGAAGGCGCGCTTTTCCGGTGAGAAGACGTGGACGATGAAGTCAACGTAGTCCATGAGG
>JANYLK010000214.1 GCA_025357875.1 Granulicella sp. | reverse complement strand
ACTTCATCCTCCACGCGGCGTTGCTGCGTCAGGGTTTCCCCCATTGCGCAAAATTCCCCACTGCTGCCTCCCGTAGGAGTCTGGACCGTGTTTCAGTTCCAGTGTGTCCGTGCGCCCTCTCAGGCCGGATACCGATCATCGTCTTGGTGGGCCATTACCCCGCCAACTAACTAATCGGCCGCGAACTCCTCTCCAAGCGCATTGCTGCTTTGACTCGTAAGTGTTATGCGGTATTAGCTAAGATTTCTCTCAGTTATTCCCCACTCGGAGGTAGATAATTCACGTGTTACTCACCCGTGCGCCACTTTACTCATGGATTGCTCCACTTTCTCGTGCGACTTGCATGTGTTAGGCACGCCGCCAGCGTTGATTCTGAGCCAGGATCAAACTCTCGTTTAATCTTGGTTTGCTCGCCACCACATCGACAGGGGTCGGGGTGGATCGAACGCCCCCAGCTGCTCGAAAGAGCTGGAGGTTTATAACTAGTGAGAATGACTAAACCAAATTCTGCATCATCTCACGACTGGCACGTTCAACTATGTTGTCAAAGATCCGAACTGCTTTCGCCTAAGCGGGCAGCTTTGGATCAAGGACTTACCCGACCAAAGTCGGATATGTGTCCTCGAACTTGATGGCGCTGTGTTGATTCGTCTGTAGGTTGTCAGAACCCAACTGCTTGCTGATGACCCCTAAAAAATCCGGGCCGACTCTCAAAATTATCTTTCACTACCTCGGTCAAACCTCAGATCTTGCGTGAGTTCAACTTGGGTTTTGAGAGCCACTCAGTAGCGAGTGACGTTTTGCGCGAACTTGCCAAGACTATCTAAGTCTCAGGTTGCTGTCAAGCTTTATTGCAATCTTTTTATCGATTGTCTTACTTAAAGTCAATCCAAATCCGCGCAGCGCACAAAAATAAAAATAGCCAGACGCCCGAGACTCGGACGCGGAGCACTCAGCTCCTGATACATCTCACTTCAACAGCAGTGGCTTGGGTTTAGATCCGGTCTGCCCTTGACTCCAGGCCTCCAACCATGATCAAACACTTGGACTGCGCTCCGTCGTTCCCTCAACCAGCAGCTCCCGATCCAAATTAGTACAGATCCGAAGCCACCCGATCATGCCGAGGTGCGAAGCTGTGTTTCTATTGCTTATTTAGAATACCTTACTTCTTGTTTGCAAGCAACTAGAGCCGATTTCGACAACGCCCGTCTCTTCTGCAACTCGCTTAGAGTATCAGCCCGAGCCTTTACGAGCAAGGCATGAACTGTGGGTATCCTGTGCAAGGCGTAGGAAAACTGCGCCGTCGCTGCGCCATTCACGCTCCCCGAAGCGCCATCCTACCGACTCAAATAGAAGCAGTCTTCCTTCGCAGTGGTCCCCTCACGACACGATATCTCCAGCAAAGTCGCGCACTTCCAAAAAAATATACATGTTTGAAGATGCGCAACACCTCGCGAATCGCTGTGTTCATTCCGTGCGTAACCGCTGACAAGCACGATCCAAGTCAAGCGGAAGAAACAACCAGGAGAACGTCCATGAAACTTTCGGTCCTCGCATTTGCTGCAGCCTTCGCTCTAACGCCCGCAGCCCTCTTCGCACAGACCTCAACCGCTACCGCCGCCGCCCCAAAAAAGCCGGCCACCATCAATCAGCGCAAAGAGAACCAGCAGGACCGAATCGCCCAGGGGGTCAAAAGCGGCCAACTGACAGCGGCAGAGACCGCACGCCTCGAGCACCAGGAAGCGGGCATCAACAAGGAAGAAAGCGGCATGCGCGCTCAGGATAAGGGCAAGCTGACCAAGCAGGATCGCAAGACCCTCGCCCACCAGCAGAACGTTGAATCCAGGCGCATCTACCGCACCAAGCACGACATCGGAAAGAAGTAACGCCTCGCCTCGCCGGATAGAAAGGCCGCCGAGCAACCACTCGGCGGCCTTTTCTATTTGCGATGAGAGCAGAACCCTAGCCAGCCGCTATTGAACCGCCACTGCACGGAAGCTATTCATCATGCTGACGAAGGTAGGCCGCAGCCGTGCAAAATCCTGCTCCGGCGAGACAAAGACCATGTAGTTTAGGTCTCCATCCGGACGCGCAATCGTCACCAGCCAGTCATGCTCATTGACGGGGTTCCCATTCTGAATGACCGGCGACCTGCCACGGAATTCGACCGCATTAGCTCCCTGCCCCCCAATCGAAATTGTCTGAATCTGCCCACTCTGTTGCATTCCACTGTTTTGCTCGCTCAGCCGCTGCGCCAGTTGCGTGGTTGCATTCAGGAGCGAATCCGCGTCAGTGATCCCATTGCCGTTCACCTTAGCTGCATCGATCAACACGCCGTAGACTACCCCAAATTGTCCAGCGCCGCCCGGCGGAGCTAACGTCACTGCGCCACCCTGATCCGAGGTAACGCCCCAACGTCCGGGTTTAGCGATGGTGTATCCGGCCCCCCGGTACGTAGCCATCCGTCCGCCAATCCCCAGCGCCGAAGACGTCAGGATCACGGCTCCATTATTGTTCGAATTCTGGCCGTTGTTCTGGCCGTTGTTCTGGCCGTTGTTTTGGCCGTTGTTCTGGCCGTTGGGATACTGCTGCTGCCCCCGGTTGCCGTACTGAGGATTCTGGTCATTCTGGCTGTTGTTCGGGTACTGTCCGTTGTTTGGATTCCGACCGCTGTTCGGATACTGACCATTGCTTGAATTCTGTCCGTTGTTGGGATACTGCCCATTGTTTGGATACTGGGATCCACTGGGCTGGGGGCTATCGCTGGGGTGTTGATGACCGGCCACCGGGAATTGATCGTTTTGACCGTACTGTCCATTGTTGCCGTAGCCCTGACCCGGTCCGGAGGCATAGTTTCCGTTCTTCCAGGCTCCGTCCTTGATCTGCTGTGCTGTAAATGTTCGTTCCCCGGCCGCAATCTGGTGGACGCGAGTAAACACCGCGGATGTCACCATCGAGTTAGGGTGTGGCCCCAGAGTCGCAATCTCGTCATTTACATACTGGGTCCGGTTGCCTGGATTCGGATGGTCGCTCAGCAACTGCGCTCCGCCCGCCCCGTACTTCGCCTGGATCACCTCGAAGAACTGCGGCAGGCCACGCGGGTCGTACCCCGCGTCGTACAGCGTGTCTGTGCCTAGAAGGTCGGCCTGCTTCTCATCATCGCGCGACATCTTCAGATAACTTAGACCCGCAATGCCGCTGATCCCCGCCTGGGCGATCTGTCCGGCCGTCCCGTTACCCAGAAAGATCTGGGAAAGGATGCTGCCGATTCCATACTCGATCTGTTTCGTCTGCTGCTTCGCCATATTGCAGGTGGCATGACGCAGAATCACATGGGAGATCTCGTGCGACATCACGCCCACAAGTTGCGCCTCCGTCGACGCCGCCTGGATCGTTCCCAGGTTGACAAACATCGCGCCCCCGGGCAATGCAAACGCATTGATGTCCGAGCTTGCCACCACATGAAAGCTGTAGGGCCAAGCCCCAGATCCGCCCGGAGCATGTGACGCCAGATGCGCCCCCAGCTGGGCTATATACCGCGACACAGGGTCGCTTTCCGGAAGCACCGGCATCTGCTGATAGACCTGCGCCGCCACCTTCCCGCCCTCGGAGATTTCCTGTTGCGTCGTAAACGGATTCTTGCAAGCCGGTGGCGGTTGGAACCGCGCCCATGCAGTCGCGCTCGTGCCCACCAGTAATACTGCCACCGTAATCCGCGAAGTCCAGCCAAGATTCAGGACTCCAAGCCTCGTTACTCCCGTCGTTTTCTGCATAATCCTCGTTCTCTAACCTGTCTGGAACTAGTGTCTAAATCCGCACATCACAACCCGTTGTCGAAGCTCTTGAACGAATAGCGACCGCAGCAGACCAATCCCACAACATACGATGCCATCTCCGGTCTTCGCGGATGCGCTGAACAACTCAGAACTTCTGAGAAAATTGACAAAGATACTCCCAAACAATAGCCCCAAGTCCCACGGAATGAATAGTACCTCGAGAATTCTGACGCGCCTCCGGTTGCCGGGAATGCTGCGGCGGATCCACAAAGGCTTCCTGAACAAAGACGCCGTCATCAGCCGCCACCTGGAGCGCAAAGGTCCGCGTCTTGCGATCGGGCGCGGGTCGCCTTCAACACCGGGACCTTTGGCATAATCGCGCGTGATCGTATCGTCGCTGTGAACCAGACGCGCTTCCACCCATGGAAATCGGGCGCGCGTAATCCTTATCTCTTCCGGCTTGACGGTCTGAACACTGGTCTCCGCCGAAGTAGGATCGCCCTGGAGATGACGACGAAACGCATCCACATTTTCCTGCAGGCAAGAATACGTGCGACACAGACTTCCTTGCCGCGTGTCGCGATGATCTTCGCATAGTGCTGGTTGCGGCCATACTTTTCGGCGGCCTCGCGGTTCTTTTCTTTGACTTCCTGCGCGAGGCTCTCAATCCGCTCTTTGAGCATGCCTGGTCTTTTCTCCTGCATCCATTGTGTTGCGGCGTCGATGGATGTCTTGAATCGGATGGCGTGAGAATCACTAGACCACGCGCAGGCACAAATCGGGCAAAGAGCGCCGACCCGGCTGGACCGGCGGAATTACGCGGTGGGGGGAGACGCCGGATCCTCGCTTGTGAATCTGGCGCACAGCGGTTAGCATCCAACGTAGAAACCGGCCTGCAAAGCAGGTGCGGGGAATAACGCTGGTTGAACCAATACTCAATGAACAGGGACCTCGCTCGTAGATATGGTTCGGTGTGCTGTCCTCCAGTCAGGAACGCCTAAAGAGCCACGGCAGGGTCCCGCCGTCTTAGGACGGGTTCACCAGCGCCTCGCTGCACGGCCAAGCGGGTCGGTTTTGTTTTTTCTTGTCTGTCATTAGGCTTACCGCCATGCCCTCTAAAAATATGTTGCCGAAAGGCCACCGGCGCAAGTCCGTGCGGGCGGAGTATAGAGCCACTCGCGGAGCCGACGCTGAGCCAGACATCATCGTGCCCGTGCTCGATCTGGATGAAGACACCGAGCTTGAGGATGGCGTCCGGACTTTTGTTGCCGACGCCGCCGCAGCCGATATGCGCCTCGACGCCTATCTCGCGCAGGCGATTCCGGAGATCAGCCGAGCGCGAGTGCAGCTCCTGATCGAGGCTGGCCAGGTTCGCGTCGACGGCGCTACACCGAAGGGCAAGCACAAGTTGCACGGCGGCGAGGCCATCGAAATCGAAGGCGAGCCACATCCCGCGCCGCTGCACGCAACGCCCGAAGACATCCCGCTCGACATCCTGTACGAAGATAAATACCTCGCCGTGGTGAACAAGCCGGCAGGCATGATGGTCCACGCGGGCGCGGGAAATACCGACGACGCGCGCAATCGCGGCACACTCGTCAACGCCCTGCTCCATCACATGGCGAAGCTCTCAGACAATCTGTCCGCGGTTGGCGGCGAGCTTCGGCCCGGGATCGTGCATCGCCTGGACAAGCAGACGAGCGGCGCAATCGTCGTAGCTAAGGACGACGTCACCCATCGCAAGCTGGGCGAGATGTTTTCCATGCGCCGCGTCGCGAAGACCTACATCGCACTGGTACACGGCGCGCTGAAGAAAGACAACATTACGGTGAATCTGCCCATCGCGCGGGATCTCGTCCGCCGTACGCGCATGACCACTCGAAGGCCCGATGGCCGCACCGCAGTTTCGCACATCAAGATCATCGAAAAGCTCACGACTCCGTACGGCCCGTTCACGCTAGTAGAAGTCCGCATTGAAACCGGGCGTACTCACCAGATCCGCGTACACATGCAGTCGCTGGGTCATCCCGTGGTCGGCGACACCTTGTATGGCGCGCCACGGGTGATCGTGCCGACTCAACGGAAGGGTGAGATCGAGCATCCAGCTGAGGTGACCGCGGGGCTGGAGCGGAACTTTCTCCACGCCGCGCATCTGGAGTTCGCGCATCCACAAACGAACAAAGTATTGGCGATCAATGCTCCTCTTCCCGCCGAATTGGAGGAGTTCCTTCAGTGGCTCAGGACGGATGATGCGCCGGTTGGGTAGAATCGTGAGCGTGATCGAATTGTTCAGTACCTCCCGAATGGTGGTTCGTCGCACGGCTGAAATTCTCGCAGCCTCCCTGCTGATGGTTTCTTTTTCCGCAGTCGCGCTCGCACAGGCGCAAACTGCCCCAGCGCCCGCGGCGCAACCGGCTCCCACACAGGTCCAGGTCCCCGCGGTGCAGACTCCAGCAGCGAAGACTCCAGTAACGCAGGCTTCACCGACACAGCCTCCAGCGGCGCAGCCCCAGACGCCCACCGCGACTGATCAGGGCGCGCAGGCTCCGACTATCAAGGTGCAGGCCAACGAGGTCGACCTGGTCTTCACAGTGACCGACAGCAAGGGCCACTTCATCACCGGTCTGAACCAGTCAAAGTTCAGCCTGCTCGACAATGGCCGGCCGCCGGAGCAGGTATTCCATTTCGTGCAGCAGACGGATCTGCCGTTACGCGTGGGCATCATGCTGGACACCAGCAGTTCGATCCGCGGGCGTTTCCAATTCGAGCAGGACTCGGCGATCTCGTTCCTGCTGCAGGTGCTGCACCGCAACGACCGCGCGTTCGTCGAAGGCTTCGATGTCCAGAACGACCTAGCGCAGGGATTCACCAGCAACATCGCTCTGCTAAATGAAGGCGTCAAGAAGCTCCGTCCAGGCGGCGGAACAGCGATGTTCGATGCACTCTACTCAACATGCAAGGATCAGATGCTGACGCTGAAAGAAACCGGCGCGGTACGCAAAGCCATCATCCTGGTCTCGGATGGCGACGACAACTACAGCCACGCGCTGGAGTCGGACGCGATCAAGGAATGCCAGCGCGCAGAGACGATCGTGTACACCATTTCGACCAACGTCAGCCCGAGTAAAGACAAAGGCGACGACGTGCTGCAGGCCATCGCCGAGGCGACCGGCGGACGTGCCTTCTTCCCGACCCGGATCGAGGACGTTGCCGCAGGCTTCGCTGGTATTGAGGAAGAACTGCGCAGCCAATATTTGCTCGACTACCGGCCCGCCGACTTCAAGCAGGATGGAGCCTTCCGCACCATCTATCTGCGGGCAAATGACGGGCGCTACCATGTGCGAACGCATACCGGATACTTCGCGCCCAAAGCCGCCGAGTAGAAATCGTCAGCAAATCGCGGACGTTCGGGTAACTCCTGCGCGGATTCCGTGTCCAACCAGGTAAGGGGATCTCCGGCCATGCACCTTTCTGCTCGCTTACAAGCGTTTACCGTCGCCCTCGTGGCTACGGCAACACTATCTTCCGTCGCGATGCGAGCCCAGCCTGCCTCCCCCGGCGTCTCCGCGCCTCCCGGCATCGCCAATAGTTTGACCAATCTAGCCGACCAGCCTGCGACGCATACAGGCGTGGTCTTCGATCGCTCCATGATCCAGATGGCGCAGGGAATGCTGCAGCAGACCGGAATGGATGCCGACCGGGCCGCGGCGGCGCTGACCAGCATCAGCTTCGACAGCTACCGGTATCGCGAGCCAGCCTTTTACACGCCGGAGACGATGGCAGGAATTGTCTCGTCGTTTCGCCGTGCGGGATGGAAGCACCTGGTTAATAGCAACCAGACGACGGGCAACGAAGCCCAGCCGATAACCATGATCACCGATCTCTGGCTGCACTTCTCCGGCACAAGCATCGACCACGTCACCGTGCTGATGCGCGGTCCGAAAGACATGAACTTTGTGCAGGTTGCAGGCGATCTGCGGCCTCTGGACCTCATCCACCTAAGCGGGCACTTCGGAATTCCCAAGGTCGATCCGAACGCAGTCATGGTTCCCGCCCCAGACGGTCGCTAGTCCTTCTGCCGAACCCGCGAAGGCGAACACGGACTGGACGGGCAGAGGTGCAGAAGCACCTTCTCTCCGAGAATGACAACCGGCGGGGATGGTGAACGAAGACAGCAGCACAGTCAGCGGATCTCGCTGAAGGTACCGCCAAAGGCGGGGATGTAGCCCTTCCCGTGCAGTCCATCACCATGCGGTCGGCGGAGAAGCGCCAGCCAACGTGCGGATCAGGAACGAGAATGAATCCAACCACACCACAACATCCCAGAGAAACAGATGAGGAATTGCAATTGCGCGCTCATGGGATTGCGTTCGCCGGAAGGATGCTCAGGGCATGCTCACATAAACTTGATGCCGTTTTCTCCGATGACTGTGAAGACTGACAGCATGTGAGTGAGCCCGAGCAGGTGTTGAATCTGCTTGCTGAGGTGCATCAGTTCCAAGCTGCAGCCAGCCGATTTTGCTGAGACGTACAGGCGAACCAGCGAGCCTAGCCCCATGCTGTCCGTGTGCTTGAGGTCGGATAAGTCGAGCACAATTCGTTTGGTCTGCGGGATCAGTGGCACGACTTTGGCGGAGAGAATGTCGGTCACTCCGGCGACCAGCCGGCCATGGCAGTGCACGACATAGACATTTCCGGTGCAGCGTTCTACGTCGACGGTAAGGGCCGGCTCGGCGGCTGGTTCAGGCATCAGGAACCTCCATGTCGGATCGAGCGATTGTCGCACATTGCCGGGCAGGCGCGAGGCGGATGATTTATGGTAATTTGCGACGTTATGCATTTTCTGAGAACAATGCGAAACTTCAAGGCGCAGACGTGGAAGGTGATTGGCGCGGTGCTGCTGGTCGGGCTCGTGGCAGCCGGCATCATCATGTCGACGTTGGCGGAGATTCACGAGGAAATCTCAGAGCAGCACGAGATGCATCTGGATAGCGGCTTCCAGGACGAGGTGCACGAGGACGCGACGCCCGGGCTGACGCGGTTGGCGTTCGCGCTTTCGTGGATCGGCTCGCCGGGCTTGATGGTGCCGGTGGTACCCCTGGTGGCCGGGCTGCTGTGGTGGAAACGAATGCGGCACCAGGCGATGGTGCTGCTGATCACTTCCGGCGGAGCGGGTGTGCTAACGTTCCTGCTGAAGCTGCACTTTCGGCGGTTGAGGCCGGACCTGCCGTGGGCCTTCGCACATGAGCCGACATTTTCGTTTCCCAGCGGCCACTCGGTGTTTGCCGTGGTGCTGTACGGGACGCTGCTGTATCTCGGGCTGCGGCATTTGCGTCGCGTGCGCGAGCGGGTCGCGGTATCAATTGCGGCGGTGGCACTGATACTGGGGATCGGCTACGGCCGGATTTACCTTGGGGTGCATTACCCAAGCGACGTTGCGGCGGGCTACTTTGTTGGCGTCGTGTGGTTGCTGGCGGTGATGGCTGCGGATTGGTACGTGCGTCGGAATGAGG
>JANYLK010000207.1 GCA_025357875.1 Granulicella sp. | reverse complement strand
CTCCTGAAAGTGCATTGAAATTGAAGGTTCCGAAATTGTCGCTGAAGCTTGTAAAGGTCCCGCTGATGGCACGATAGTTATAGCCAATCTTCGGGCTATGCTTTCCGAATGTCTTCGCCAGTCCAACGACGAAGTTACGCGAGAAAATACTACAGGGCCCGGGTTGGATGTGCCTTCGTTGACTAAGCTGCTGTCCGACGTGATCCGGGGAAACACTTTCTTTGACAGGGCCGAGACTTAATAGTTTAGAAGTCTTAAGGTCGCTTGGTCAAAGCCTTTGCTGATGTCCTGGGTATCGTTTGGAAAGCGATTGAAAAGAACACCGACAATTAGTAGCGTCGTAGGATTGACAGTAATAGAGTTCTGCATTCCGATGGTGAAGAACACTCAGATCCGCGAGAAGGTCAGCCTGCAACTGCGCGCAGAAATGTTCAACATCTTCAACCGCACTAATCTTTTGAACTCCACTGCTTCGATAGCTTCGTCGACCTTCGGACGCAGCAGCAGCACTCGCAACAGCGGCGGCATACTGGGAATTGGACCGTGAGAGCCCTTCAATGTGCAGTTTGCCAGAAAGATCATCTTCTAGTAGCGAAACATCCAACAAGAGGAAATATTACTGAATTTGGGCATGCAGTCCCGGTTTCTAGTTTGTCAGGCTAACTTCCGGGACGCTATACCGCGCCCCGGAAGTGTTGAGTGATTAGAAGTAGAATTTTGCAGCAAGTTGGACGGTACGCTGTCCTCCCCCGCTGCTGTAATCGCCGAAGTAGGCGCCCAGGTTGGATTTGTTGCCTGCCGGGCGTATGTTGCTGGGACTGACCGGAACCACGTTATTCCAATTCCATGCCCAATTCCAGAATTGATTGGCATTGGCACCTGTAGAGTCGTTGGATGTGGTTGGATTGGCGGAGGTGTTTCTGCCCCAGAACTGCGGGTGATTGAAAGCGTTGAATGCCTCAAACCGCAATTCCAGATACCGCTTCTCGCTGCCGACCGGGATCTTCTTGAGCAGGGCTAGATCAGTGCTGTTGGTCCCACCTGTCCGGAAGTACTGCTTAGGCCAGGGAGCTGGCGTTCCCAGCATTGGCATGGTGAATGCCGTTGGATCGTATGCGGCGTAGCGGCCGCGACGGCTGACGACCGGGTTCTTTTTTGTCAGATAAGCGGCCGTTGGTTCGCTCCATGAGCCATCGACCATCTGCCCGCCCCACCATGAAAAATTGGTTCCAATACCGCCCGGAGTTCCGGTGATGAACAGCGAGATGCCGCTGATCTGGTAGTTATCGGTGATGTAGGAGAGCAAGCGCGAACCTCCCAGGTGCTGGCTCACCTTGGGTAAGTCGTAGACATAGTTGACCGCCAGATTGTTGGCGCGGTCGAATCCGGAAAGGTGATAGTTGTATTGCTTCTGGCTGATGATGTTCATCCAGCTTCCATCACTGTCGCTCGTATCCATGGCCTTCGACCAGGTATAAGCTCCTCCAAAGTTCAAGCCATGCCCGAAACGGCGGTTCATCGCAATCTGCAAGGAGTTGTAATTGCCGATCCCGTCCCAGGTGTAATACTCGACATTAGTGAATCCTTGGTACTTATTCAGATAGATTGCTTGCAGGGCATTTGAGCCGGTGAAGGAAAGACCCGCATCTTTATATTGCTGCGGCTCCCAACCCGTATCGCCCGAAACGGGAACGCTTCCGCCGTACTTGTACGGGTCTTGTGCTGCCATCGTGAAGGTTGTGCCATAAGGTGTCGCATTGAGGTTGGTCTTCTGCGATAAGTGGCGCTGCTGGTTGCCTACATACGCGACATCCAGCATCACTCCTTTGCCAAGATTTCTCTGAATACCTAGGCTGTAACTACAGACTGTAGGAATTTTGCCGGATGGATCAAAGCCCATCACTCCCATAGGGGCAACGATTCCCGAGTTGGCGCCAATTGACGACAGCCCCTGAATAGTTCCGAAATTGATGGTTGGGGTGACGGTGTTGGGGGGATTCTGCACGACCTCGTTGTAGACCGGGTTGCCTTGGAAGCGATCGTGCGAAATACCGCCGCCGCCGCGCAGGATAGTCTTGCCATTTCCGAACACGTCGTAGGCGAAGCCGAACCTGGGCTCAATGAGCATTCCGCTGTCCTTAAAGCCGCCTTTGTAATACCCGTTCTTCGACAGTTCGATGCCGTTTGCAATATTGCCCGAATTCGGAACGATAGTTCCAACAAGCTTGTTGCTCAGCAGTGTGCTTGGATTGCTGGGATCAAACGAGTGGCCGTTGTTATTGCTGCGATAAAGTCTCACAGCTTGACTGGGATCGTAAGCGGTCGGATTGAAGACGGCAGTCTGGTTATGTGCGTCGTACTGCGGCTGATACCAGGGAAGACGTACGCCGTAGTCCAAGGTCAGGCGACGCGTGATCCTCCAGGTATCCTGCGCATATGCATCGACATTGGTGTACCGATAAAAACCTCGCAGACGCGTACTTGACTGGCTAAAAGACGTATAGTCGCCAAGCAGTGCGTTCGCAAAGGGATTGCCGGTTTGCAGAGTCTGTGTATTATTCTGGCCGTCGAAGCTGAAGTTGCCATTTGCATTTCCCCAGGCAGACTGGTCCTTGCGTGCACGCTCAAGGAACACACCCACCTTCAAGGTATGCCGGCCAAGAGTTCTGGTCAGGTTGTCTGTGACGTTGATTGTGGTAAGGGCGTTTGTAAACGGCATTGAGCCAAGATAGGTCCAGGGGGCTGACTGGCCGTTGTTCAGGCCGCCGAAGCTGAAATCAGGAATCGGAGAACTGTCCGGGACGCTGTACAGCAGAGGTATGTCGAGGTTGTAGCTTGATCGGTAAATATTATTGGCGACCGATTGGACGTTCAATTTATTCACTGACCATCCTGCAGTCACCTCGTTGACCATTTTGCTGCTGAGGGTACTTGTCAGATTGACGGCGGTGTTGTAGCCCGGCGAGTCCATGTGCATTCCGCCGGGAAACCTAAAGTTAGAGATGCCATCGACGCCAACACATCCCAATGGGCAATCCTGGCTGTCTGCATTATTGATGAGGCGGAAGAACATGCGGTTTGCAGGATTGATCTGCAAGTCAAGACGTCCGATGTCCTCTCTACGCGGGTGGGTCGTACTGGTTTGAAACTGGTAGTTGTAGCGATTCCAGCCGGCGCCACCGGAATCCGTGGTGTTCGGCCTCGGATATACCTTTCGGAATACGGTCTGCATGGAGCTAAGCAGTTGGCCTGACGGAATCTTGTTATTAGCGAATGGCTGACCGGTCGTGGGGTCCTTGATTGTTATCTTGTTGCCATGACCATCGGTGCTGTTGGAGAAGTCACCGTTGATCTCGGCGTCGGTTGGAACATAGACATTGCTTGTGCCACCGGGGACCAACTGGAAGTAGAACTCCTCACTGAAGAAGAAGAACAGCTTGTCTCTACCCTTGTTGTAGCTCATCTTAGGCAGGATTACGGGGCCGCCTATCTGATAGCCGAAAGTGTTATACCGGAACTTGGGTACGCCGAGAAAAGGGTTGTTTGTGCCTTTGTTCAGGGCGTTGGTCTGGTCATTGAACCAGCTGTTGGCGTTCATGCCTTCATTGCGGTGGAAGTAGCGCAGGTTGCCGTGAAAGTCATGGCTGCCGTTTTTTACCGAGACCGCCATCGAACCGCCGGCTGCCTTACCGTACTCTGCCTGGAAGTTGGAGGTTTCAACCTTGACCTCCTGGATCGCATCGGTATTCACTGTGACCTGGACAGCGCAGTTGCAGCCATTGTCTTCGTTCGAGACACCATCCACCGTGATCTGATGCTCGTTGCCCCGAGTACCGTTAAAATTCATGCTGTCCAGGCCGCCCTTATTGCTCTCCGCGCCATTGAACGAACTACTGATGCCGGGAATGATCTTCATAAAATCGAGGACGTTCCGCCCATTCATCATCAAGGCGTTTATCTGCTTGCTATCGATGACCGCCGACCGATCACCGGAAACCGCCTGCAATTGAAGATCCCCGCCAGATGCGGCGACGGTCACAGTCTGGGTTTCGCTCCCAATGACTAGAACAAATTCGCCGACACTCAGCCGGGCCCCAGCGTCGAGTACGATACCGGTCTTCGCTAACGCATTGAACCCCTTCGCCTCCGCGGTGATCGTGTATGTACCGGCAGGGATTCCAGCGACGACGAAATTACCTGTGTCATTGGTTTTCCCCATGCGACTGACACCGATGGTGGCGTTGGTCATAGTTACGGTCGCATTGCGAATGACAGCGCCCGTCGAGTCCTTCGCCGATCCGAAGATTGTGCCCGAGGTGGTCTGTGCAACCAGCGATGCGCAGAGTAGAAATGACAGAGTCAGCAAAAACGCGAAATCGCGGATGGCGATTGCATTCGTGCGGGCTGCATGGATAGATAAAACCTTATCCATTGTGATACCTCCATAAAATTAATTTCAGTTTGAAACAAACGTTTGACTAGTGACGCCTAGGCTTCTTGGTGTTTTGATATTTGCAATAATAGGTACCGTGACGATATCAAGATGTGACGGTGGACACCTCTGGTTCAGCCCCGAATTTTGAAAGCCGGGCAGCAGCACCTTTAAAGGCATCGCCATGTGGGAGCGTGTAATGAAGTTCCTGCATTGTTTGGAGTCGGAAGCGCCCGCGGGAAGAGTTAGGTCCGACTCAGTCGTATGCGTCGAGTCCACCACGGTCCCGACGCACTCTACCAAAGTGTTTGGGGCAATGCAGCCTTTAACGATCGGTAAGCCCGATCAGGCGCGGTCGAGGCGGAGAACAGCACTGGCGAAGAATTTGGGGAAGCGGGGTTGCGCACATCCATACCCTGCCAGAATGTCCACGAGATACTTGCATTAGTTGCGAAGTTTCGTGCTCCCAATCCCGCGGAGGATGACTGCACAGAAGTGGAGATCAAGTATGTGCAAAGTCGTAATGTTCTCTAGTACGTTTAGTCCAACCGCGAGCCACCCTGCGAACGTATAGCGTCCGCGTGAATACGAGGCTTGAGAAGTATGCCGGAGCTTGGCTCAGTCCGCCGAGTGCTAGTCGTGTGCTGCAGGCGGCGGGGGTGCTGTGGAAGACGGCGTCGGCTTTCCGGTTACCGTGTTCGCTTCCATCAACTCAACCCGGGTCCCGTCGGGATCGTACATATTTACCTGACGCTTCTGATTGATACCGGTAGCAATCGTTAGCACCTTGCCGTACGTCTTTATTGCCGGGCGTTTGTTGAGGATGGCAACGGCCTTTTCTATGTCGGGCACGACCAGCGAGATGTGGTTCTTGGTGCCGAAATTGCCAGGCGCGTTCCGGTAAAGCATGAATTCCACGTAGTCGTTTCCACCGGGAACCTTCATGTTGATCCAGCTGAGTTCCGCGGGGTTTGCACCACCGCGCCACATCTCTGTGAAGCCCAGAATGTTGCCATAAAAGTCCAGGGACTTCTGGCTATTTCCTACCAAAAAACCTACGTGATAAATTCTGCTCGATATGCGTGTATCTGGCTCGAACTTCCCGGCAGCCTGCATTTCCATTCCCGTCGGCAAGCTCTGGACGAACTCAACCAGCATGCCATCGGGGTCTTTGATCTCGAAAGCGTAATCACCGGTGCGAGTCTGCCCACTACCCGCTTTAACCTCGAACCCCTTGAATCGGAGATAGGTCCGCATTTGCTCGATGTCATCGACGGTGAAGCAGAGATGGCTCATCATGCTCGGTGGAGCGGTCGGAGGCTCGTTGAAAAGCTCAACGTGCTGATGATCGTCGATCTTGATGAACGCGATGCGAACGTCGGTATCGCTGCCCACCTTCTTGAGGTCGTACGCCACGTCGAAGCCCAGGAAGTCATGCCAGAAGGCAATCGCCTTTGGCAGATCTGACACAAAATAGCCGACATGGGAGATTCCGGTGATCCGCGGACGAGTCGGCGTGACGCTCTGGCCACGGACGGACGAGATAGCCAGTAGCAGAATCGTAACGGCGTAGGCGAATGTGCGAAGGCTGCGTGTAGGAATTGTGTTCATTCCGAATCCTTTTCGGCGAGTCTGAATAGTGATTTAGATTCTTACATGGTCCGGAAACCACAACAGGGGCTGACGCACAGGATAATTGCGTATGATCTCCGGATCGAATGGGTCGGGATCCAGACGGGACCAGAGCTGTAGGTACTCCGAATGCTTGCAAGCGAAACCGGCAAACAGAAGACCAGGCGACCTCACCGGAAGTGAATCGAAGTGCTCAACGTCTTTTTTGTAGGGCCATTTAATCTTGTCCTGCATGTAGGGATAGATGAACTCGGCCGCCTTGCAGATTCCGCGACCGTCTGGCAATGCGAACGCAAACAGATCCTCTCCGTCCCCCTGCAATGACCGGCACAGCATGGTCATGACATCGAAGTTGAAGATGGAGTAGCTATACGGTTTAGTCCGTGCGAGTTCTTTCGGAAAGCTTCCGTCGGTAGCCATTTGGTACGGAACAAATAAATCCCTATATTGCGTCCGTACCTTACCCCTGGTATCCGAATCCTCGATCAATCGCGCAAACTCAGCGGCTTGCAAGGCCCAGCAAATAGCGTGATTGTTTACAGTATCTCGTTCAGCTATACCTTTCTCACTTGTCTTCATCCAGTTCAGATATTCCCGAAACCATGTATGCAGCAAATTCCGCTCCGCACTATCCAGAAAAGTTGGAGCGAGGATGCTGGCAGCGCGAGCAACTTCCACCAGGTGCAGCGTATCGATGATGCCGTACGAACGCCCTGTCGAAACTCCATGGACACCTTGCGAATATTCCAGATTCGGATTCATCCGCGTCTCTGGAGTGATGAACCACGCTCGCAGATGTTCGGCGGCGTGCATTCCATAGCGGTGGTCCCGCGTCAGCAACCATGCCGCTGTCAGAGCCGGCATCTGCAGCGACAGCGCGACCATCGCCTTGCGGTGATCATTGAAATTATCCGGATTACTCTGACCATCACGATTGATGTACTTGCCACTTGGGTTGGCAGGATCGGGCCAGAAATAGTCCGCCTGCGAGAAGTAGTCGTGGAGGTCCCCCGGACTATGCGAAGCTGGATAACTCGTAACCGTATGGGGCTCCAGTCCCAAGTAGCCAGAAGCCGCCGCCAGAATTCGACGCCGGTCTGTCCGCTCGACAAGAGCGTAGCCGTCCGACATCGTTTTTCTGTTTGCCGCGAATGCAAAGGATCCAATCGTGGCGAAGCTTCCCGCGCAGAAACCGCGACGTGACATCAAGTGCGCGAAATTCTGCATAGACCTCTTACTTCATTTCTTCGACCGAAATGCATTGTCTGTTTGCACCATAACTACTTCTCGGCGTTCTTAGAAAAGGATTCTGCCTCCTATTTGTAGAACGCGGTTGCTAAAGCTCCCACCCTGGATGGTGCCGTTGATGTGGCCGAAGGTGGTCGTAGAACTTAATGTACCTGTCGGTGCGGGAAGGTTGACAAGGTTGAATACGTTGGTTGCCTCTCCACGCAATTGAAACTTCACACGCTCGACCACGTGGAACTCGCGGAAGAGCGACGCATCCACGCTCCGTCTGCCGGGTGCATCCAGCGAATTGGCGCGGTAGGTGCCGTCCGATCCACCCGGCCCTACACCCGGGCATGCTCCCGTGCTGGGAACGAAGGTACAGAATGGCGTGGCGCTGACCCAGCTGCTCATGGCAGCTACACGGGATCCGCCGGAGCTGTTGATCCTCGGTGTGGCCAATCCTGAGAGATTTGGGCGATCGTTGTTGTTGCCATCCCCGTTTACATCTGTCCCGGTTGTGATGTTGAACGGCTGGCCGCTTTGCATGCGAATGATAGCGGTAGTGGTCCAACCGTTGACGATATTCCGCAAGACGAAGTTCTGTATGCCAAAGGCAGGCTTGTAGACGAAAGAAATTGTGCTGACGTGGCGCTGATCGAAATCAGATCGCTCTTTATCCAGATACTTGAAGTTCGGATCTTGCGGCGCCGTTGCAGCATTGTTGCCCGTGTTCCCCGTGCTGTCCAAGGGCTCGCTTTGTAGAGTCTTCGACCACACATAAAACCCATTGATGCTGAAGTTATGAGTGACGCGCTGCTCCGCTGAAATCTGCAGCCCATGATAGTTGGAATTCTCAGACGATTGAATGATATTGACAGACTGGAAGGTGGGATTTCCCGCCAGTCCTCCAGTTGCTATGGACCCTACTCCCCCTAATGCAGTTGTCTGGTTCAACGGGCGACGGCTATCGACAGTCGCGGACGTGTTCGGATAATTGCTGCCGACAGAGGCTGCGGCAGTACCGGCGGTCGGTGCCGTAGCGGGTGCGCCGGGCGTGTAGACGGGATAGTTGATGTCATGGAAGATGGGAATCTTGCGGCTTAGCGAGCCCACATAGTTTGCCGTAAACGCGAAGCTGCTCGTTAGTTGCTGCTGGAAGCCAATGTTGAATTGGTAGATCTCAGGCCACGCGAAATTTGGATCGAAGGCGATGATTGGAGATGGATGCACGAAGAATTTAACGTTGGACGCACTGTACACATACGGGTACGGCGAGGTGCCGACGGTGCAACCGCCTGCCGCGTTGGGGCAGAACTCGGATGGATCGCTCGCGTAAGGATCCGCCACCGAGACAACCTTCTTGAACTGAGGGCGGCCTGAGAATGGCAGACCATTCGAGGGATACACGAACAGGTTGCCGGCAACGCTCCCGAAGAAGATCCCGCCACCAGCATGGAAGATGGTGCGGCCGCTGGCATACGGACTCCAGGACAAGCCTAGGCGTGGGGAAAAGTGGTTATATTTAGTGGCCGCGCCGCCTTCCGGCACCCCCTTGTCTCCAACAAACAACACACCCAGCGGAGCTGTGGGGACGACAGTCGATTGAATCCCCGGCATGAAGTTGAGAGTGCGGCGCTGGACATCTACCGGAGCAGTCTGCACGTCGTATCGCAGACCAATGTTCAACGTGAGGCCTGCACGGATACGCCAATCATCCTCCGCGAAGAGACCGAGGTTCCAGTAGTTTGCATTCGCATAAACCGGTACATCCTGATTCATCGTCGCTGGCCGTCCAAAGAAGAAATCAGTGATGGCAGCGGACGTCCTACCCGCAGTCTTGTTGGCCTGCGAGAAGTTGAAGCTTCCGTAGTTATTTAGGAATACTTCTTGCGCGTCTTTTTCAAGGTCGGCCTCACCTCCGAAAGCGAAGGTGTGAGCGCCGTGCGTAGTGCTGACCATATCACGCAGAAGATAAACATTATTTCCGGTGACAGGTCCGGTAATAGCGTTGCCCGCCTGGAACCAGCCGCTCACCCCTAGCTGAGGCATGGAACATCCGGAAGTGGGAGCGGCGGGACAGATACTGCCGTCGGGGAGTTGCTCTTGAAACTTAGAGCCGTACGTTGCAAGGCTGGTACTAGGCGAGGCTACGCGACCGCCAATCAGTCTTGTATAGCCAACGTAGAGCTGATTGACCGTGTTGTTCGATAGCGTCCAGATATGCTGAATATTCGCATTGTGCTGCAGGAAGTTGTAATTATGCGATGTCCAGTTCAGAACGTTATTGCCGGCGGGATTGAGAACATAATCACCGGTCTGGTGGAAGTAGCTGAGCGTCAATCGCTGCATCGCGGTCATCTGATAGTCACCCTTGTAAAGTTGCTCATCGGTTTTCTGGGTGAATCGCTGCAGATCGCGTCGTGTGTATGTGGTGTCGCCGGGCTGGCTGGGATTCGGCGTCGGAATCAAACCTGCTTTGACGATGTTGAGGATGGTCGGATCAAACGCCGACGTTGGAACGATATTGCCTGCGTACGGCAGACGTGTGACAGGATTGCAAACGTAAAACGCTGTCGATGTCGCCGTTGCAGCGCAAGCGGCTGCCCCCGTAAGACCCGTGGTTGGCAGGTTCTCAGAGAAATTGCCTGAATCCATCGCTGCGCTCGGTACGGTAGTCACCAACGCGTTTGACGAGATGAAGCGAAATCCTGCGTAGGACCCGAAGAAGAACAGCTTGTCATGCTTAATCGGGCCGCCTAGTGTGAAGCCGAAGCGATGTTGGTTGTAGGGCGTTTTCTGCGCAAAAAGGTGCTCCGTTGAGTTGAAGTTGCGCTCACGATTGAACTCAAAGGCGGAGCCGTGAAACTCGTTCGTACCCGACTTGGTAAGTACCGTGATCACGCCGCCAGAAGAGCGCCCAAACTGTGCAGAGAAGTTGTTGGTCTGCACTACGAACTCGCGGATCGCGTCCGGGTTTGGAAGCGGGTTCCCGGTGTTGCGGATGCCAGTCATGTTAGATCCGCCATCGAGATAGTACGCGATCTGGCCGACTGAGCTGTCGGTCGAGCCGTTGATCTTAACATGCTGCTCCGGATAGCCGAGCGGATTAACCACACCGCCGTTTCCTCCAGTACCGGAGTTGTTATTGTTCTGCACACCGGGGGTGAGATCGAGCAGCGCATAAACGTTGCGGTCCACCAGCGGAAGGTTGTCGATTTCGATGTTGCTGACCGTATGGCCCAGCGTGGAGTTTCCCGTGTTGAGTAGTGGAATGTCCGCGTGTACTTCAATGGTCTGCTCGCTGCCACCCATGGTCAGCGCAAGGTCAAGTCGCGCCTCTTCGGTAACCGTCAGCGTAAGGCCTCGGCGCTCAAGCTTCTTAAAGCCGGGCGCTTCAACCGTCACGATATAAGGGCCGGTCGGAAGAAAGTCGGCACGGTAATCTCCGGCGTCGTTCGTCACGACTGAGCGAACGAAGCCGGTGTCTGTCTGCGTGATCGTAATGTTGGCCTTTGGTATGGCAGCGCCAGCGGGGTCGGTCACGGTACCAAACATAGTGGCGGTGCTGAGTTGACCGTGCAACTGGCCTACGGACCCAAGCAGCAGGGCGAAGACTGCGGCCAACGTCAAAAGGCGCATCGATCGAGCCCTCTGCGTCAGCGATCGCAAAGTCCATCCGGGATGCAGATTGACATCACCTGTTTTGGCGGCGATGTCTCTGGATGCTGCATTCGGAGACTGCAAGTTGTTGTTGCTCTGATTGAGTTGTGTCATGGCCATTCTCCTGAATTCGGTTGTTGTGTTCAGCTTTGACGAGGGAGCGTGGTAGCTCGCTCATCATAAAGATTTAGGAATGCGGGTTGGAGTCCGTTGCCGGCAACACCGAGCGTGCATCCGCTTGTTCGTTTAAGAGAAATCTCTGCGCGACCGTTATAAAGCTGCAACTCGCGCGAGCCGCGTGCGGTACCAAGGTTATCCAGCAGTTTCCCTTCGCCGGCGATCGAGAAACGGACAGAATCGCGGGCGTCCAGGCAGGGAACACCTTCGGCGTCGTAGACCATCGCGCCTACGGTGACGATGTTTGCCTCTCGTTTCTCTACATGAAGTCGAAGCTCCGCTGGCTTTCCCCAAGGCTCGGTCTGGTACGAGAGTTTGATTTCGTCGGTGACTGTAACCGAGCCCTTCGTCGCCACAACGTGGATCCGGTTGGGTCCCGTCGCAAACGCGACCTTCCAGCGCAACCCGGCCGCAGGAAAGTTTTGACTATCGCGCTGCTTAGTACCCTGCGACTTACCGTTCAGAAAAAGCTCAGCTTGATCGCAGTTTGAATAAACATTGACGTTGCGCGTCTCACCTGGCTTCCCCCATCGAACCGGCCAGGTATGCCCATAAATCCGGACCATCGGCTTGTCCGCCCAATAGGATTGAAAGACAAAATACGATTCTTTGCGGGTGAGATCGCGCTCAACAACGCCCTTCTGATTGATGTGAGGAATGTCGTTGTCACCGCGCAAAGGCGAGGCGAAGTCTTTGAAAATCCACTGCGCGGAACCGGTGAGCCAAGGCAGCGTCTCCTGAACCTTCAGATACCAGTCGCACAGGTTGCAGGCATACGTTTCGGACCAGTCACCATCCCGCGACATGCGTGCTGTGCCGCCGGCTTTCAAATAATCGAGACCACGTTCGTCCGTCCCGGTGCCGGTAGAGACTTTGCGCAGCGCGGCCTCAGGATCTTCGGAGTGGCGTCCAGCCTGACTGTCCGCGCCCCATTCGATATGGATGAACCGCTTCACACGGTCACGCTCGGTGAGCAGGCTCTGCTCGTACTCGCGATAGTTGCCGCGGTACCAGCCAGCCCAGATGGACGGCGAATACACGTCGGGGATATCCCGCGCGAAATCGCAGCGACGAAAGGAAGTCAGCCGCGAGCGATCCAGGTTGTGAGCGAGATCGCGCATCTCCGTCATGAAAGTGCGAATGGCCTGCTGATCGACGCTGGGGTACTCGCCCGGCCAATCATCTTCGTTGCCAAGTCCCCACAGAATGATCGAAGGATGATTGATGTGCTGGTCGATCATGTTGCTCAGCATGCCTTTGGCGCTTTGTTGAAACGCGGCGTTGCCGATGCCCGCGCGGCACCACGGCGCCTCTTCCCAAACCATCAGGCCGAGCTCATCGCAGAGGTCGAGCACGAGGCGGTCCTGCTGGTAGTGCGCGAGGCGGATAAAGTTCGCTCCCATCTCACGGATCAGGCGCATCTCCTCGCGGACCAGATCGTCGCTCATTGCGGCTGCAAGCCCAGCATGGTCGGCATGACGCTGCGTGCCACGCAGAAGCACGCGTCTCCCGTTGAGCTTGAACGGACCGTGCTCAACGAACTCGACGTGGCGAATGCCGAAGCGCTCTTCCAGACTTGTCCGCCCCGCTGAACTCGCTAATGTAACGCGGCATCGGTAGAGGCTCGGCGACTCCGGTGACCAAAGCTCTGGGGCAGCAATACGAACATTCGCCAATTCTGCGAGACCGTTCCAGACCGGGACCGATTGAGTCGAGGTATGGATGGTGCGGCCCACGTGGTCTAAGAGTTCAATCGAAATATTACATGGGGCGTTGCGCTTCGATGGATTGTAGAGTCGGACCTCGACTGACACGCGTGCGGAACCGTCCTCGCCGACGCTCGGAATAACGTGAACGGCATCGACAGCGACCACCGGAAGATTCACCAGATTCACGTGGCGATAGAGGCCGCCATAGAGACAAAAATCGCTCAGGTCGGAGGGAACGCGATCGAGATCGGGTGAATTGTCGCAGAGCACCGCGATGGGGACGCCCTGCTTGCTCTCGACGGCGGACAACGCAAGAATGGCTTCGGTAATATCGAATGCAAATTCGTCATAGCCGCCCTTGTGGATCCCAACCAGAGACGAACCTACCCACAGCGTCGTGGTCTGGCCTGCACCCTGAAAGTGCAGGATAGTTCGTCCCTCCGGAAACGCGCTTTCCAGAACGAGCCGGGTACGGTACCACCCCTGTCCTCGAAAATAGGGTTGGTCTGGATCGCAGGCGTCATGCGCATTGAAGCTGTGGGGCAAAGTGACCGGTTGCCAGGAATCAGCCTCCTCGGATCGCCAGATTTGCCATATCCCGACCAGAGGGCCTTTGCGAAATTGCCATCCGACATCCACCCGCTTTCCAGCGACCGCCGCTCCGTCCGCAGACTGGGACTGCATTGCCACGGCGCGAAGTGGTGCCGACAGCAGAGCGCCCGTCGTCGCCATAGATGCCGTCAGCAAAAATTGTCGTCGAGATGAGTTCAGCAAGAAGTACCTCAAGGGCTCAATCCGTTCAGTCCCCATGTGCCAAACGGCTCTTTGCGAGAGATTTCGGACATGTCCGGAAAATGATGCAACCCTCTTCTTCTGGAAGCACGACTGGCAAGTGACTCACCGTTTGGTTCTTGTGGCTATCATTTTCCCCTTTAGGATGTGCGATCTACGGCCAGGTTTTTGCTTGTGTCAAACGTTCCTTGCGGGTAGAGAATAGGGCGAGTAGGATTCGGGACGGATCGTGATGACTAGAACGAGTGCAATTCGAGACGCATGGCATCCCCAGACCCAAGAGGATCGGGACGATATCCGTCGGGAGCTGCAGGAGATCCTGGCCAGCCCCCACTTTTGCAACAGTCGGCGCTATCCTGCTCTGCTGAAATACATCGTGGAGAACACGCTGGCCGGCAACTCGGAGATGTTGAAGGAGAGAACTCTCGGGGTCGAAGTATTCGATCGCCCGGCATCGTTCGACACCAACACGGACACGGTGGTCCGGTACACAGCCGGAGAGGTGCGCAAGCGGCTGTCCCTCTACTACCACGAGGCGGAACCCAAGCGGGCCATCCAGATCTCGCTTCCCCCAGGCTCCTACATCCCGGAATTTCACCATTCTCAGGCCGCACCTGAAGCGACTGTCGTTGCAAACTCATCCACGTCAACGTCCGTCCTCGACCCTCGGTGGATGGGGAGTGGAACGCTTCTAACGCAGGAATCTACCGCGCCCTCAGCGCCGGAACAGTCAGGATTTCGTGAAACTGACGCCATAGAAGTTTCCCCGTGGGGGACACATAGACGCGGCACGTCCTCAACGCGCCGGTGGCAAATCGGTATCGCCGTATTCCTGGCAATGCTCGTGTTCGCGGGAATCGGGTGGAAGTATATAGCTGCTCACTCAAACACGCCGCTCAACGATTTCTGGGCGCCCGTCCTCCACAACCAATCCGACGTCATGGTGTGTACCGGGGGCTCGATCTTCTCGCAGAATCATTTGTCCGGCGTCGCCACTGCTGGGAAAGACGTGGAATACCCTTTTGTTTCCATACAAATGGCTTCAGCCATCGCACGCCTCAGCAGCATTGTGGAACG
>JANYLK010000194.1 GCA_025357875.1 Granulicella sp. | reverse complement strand
GAACTTCCAGTTGGTGGCCGCGAGGTCGCCTTCGCACTCTTCATAAGATTGGGCCGGAGTCGCGGAGCTATACGCGGTCGGTGGGCCAGCGATGGACGTGGACGCGAGTGAGGGTTGCGCCACCTCGTTTGAGGATGCCGGTGGCGCGACTCTCCGCGGCTAAATCGTTGACGAGGATGTGGACCTGTTCAACGCGGGAGAGGTGGCGGACGATCTCGGCGTAGACCCAGGGGATGGGCTGGAATTTGCCCGGCCAGTCCTCAGGGTTATGAGGCCAGGCGATCCAGGTGGCGGCGTGAGGCGCCCACTCGGCGGGCATGCGGTATGCGGTGGTGGTCATCGGGTGCGGCGGTACTCCTGCGGCGTGGTCTTGCTACAGGGTACCAAGGTGGAAGGTGAGAGGTATTGGGTACGAGGTTCAAGGTGACGGCGAAGCGAAGTGAGGAGCGGGCTGCTGGTGCGGCCCGCTCCAAAGTGGGATTGGCTAGGGGAGTGGCTTCATGAGGACCTCGATGTCGAGATGGCGCGTCGACCCGGGGATGTCGACGGAGCCGAGCATCATGGGCTTGCCGGGTGCGAGGGTGGCTTCGCCCGCGAGCGAGGTCTGTCGGACGATTGTGCTTTGTAGGGCAACCCCGGCGGTCTCAGGGGCGATACTGGACTGTCCGACACTCAAGCGCAGCCTGCCATTGGTGCCCATCTCTTGCATCGTCGAAGAGAAGTTCATGCCGATGTCGAGATAGGTGAACTGCGTTTGTACCCCGGCGGGAGCGGAATTGGTCCGGATGGTGGCGCTAGCATTGTAGGATGCCGTTGCAATCGGCACTCTGCTTCCTTGTTTGAGCTTCGTCTCTTGACCCGAGACTATGACCACGGTAAGGTGCTGGGTGTCGACGCGTTTAACGCCTTCGATCTCGGTCACGGTGTATGTCAGGCGGTAAGTCTTCCTAGGCCGGTCGAGATCGTTGGGGAGACGCGTCTTGCGAAAGGTGCTGACCGAAGTGACGCCGCGAATGTGGTTGCCGCCGCGCTCAGCCATTTGTCCATGTTCAGACATCGCCGTCCGTCCATGTTGGACCGTTAGCATGCCGCTCACGGCAAGCATCGTGGCTGCGACCCCGATTGCCGCACCGCGCCACCAAAGCTCCAGAATCGAGCTATCTTTGCTGTGGCTGTGCTGTGCTGCAACTGTTGGATGATGCGGACTTCCATGCCTTCGGGGGGGCGGCGTATCGCAGTGCGCCTAGAACCTTGTTAAGTGCGTCGTCGTGTTTGTCATGTTGGTTGCGTTCGGCGCTCATAAGTCCTCCTAACTTGTCGTTTTCAAAACTTAATGCTCACTCTTTCAATCGTTCGCGCAGATGAGTGCGTGCGCGGAAGAGGAGAGAGCGTAGTGTGGATTTGCTCTTGCCCAGAGCTGCGACAATCTCTTCTGTACTCAATTCTTCCATCGCGGATAGGAGCAACGCTTGCCGTTCTCGTTGCCGCAATTGTTCCATCGCTGCTAGTTCCTGGCGGATACGAGCGGCTCCGGCATCCGCTTGATCAGCGGCGAGATCGGCAGAGACCAGGCTGGCGGCGAGAACCTCGTCCATCTGGTCGGGCCGGATTTTTTTTGCGGCGATCAAGCGCGAGATTCCACGCGATACGGACGAGCCATGGTCGCATTTCAACGATGGAGCTCAATTTCTGCTGGCACTACAGGACACGAATAAAGACGTCCTGGACTACGTCTTCTGCCTCCGTAGGACTGCGCAGAATGGATAGCGCTACGCGATAGAGCAAGCCGGAGTATTCGTGGACGAGCGCAGTCAGGTCGGGCTCAGCGGATACCTTCTCTGCTGAGAGCCATGGCAAGCTTTGTTCCCCGATCGCGTTCATTTCATTCTTCTATTGGACAGACGGGCATGGGCCCGATCCGCTCGGTTTTATTTCAATAAACTTCAAGAGGCGAAGTGACTTCAACCACGCATGGAACAATTCCAAGCCAGTCTCGATACAATAGACCGGCAGAGATGCGGGTTGCGAGGGAAGCTGACAATGACCTGGTTCAAGAGGGAAGACAACGAAATCGTCAATGACCGGAGAAAGACGGTGCGCACTGAGGGGCTTTGGATCCAGTGCGGAAGCTGTCGCCAGGCGATCTTCAAGAAAGACCTGGAGGAGAATCTCAACGTCTGTCCGAAGTGCGGACATCACTTCCGCATTGATGCTCGGTGGCGTATCGCAATGCTGCTTGAGCCGGGATATGAACTTGTCGATCTGGAGTTGCGCTCGACCGATCCGCTGGACTTCACAGATCTGAAGCGGTATCAACACCGGCTTGCCGAGGCGCGTAAGAAGACCGGACTGAACGATGCAATCGTCAATGCGGTTGGAATGCTGGGTCCGCATGCGGTGGTTGTGAGTGCGATGGAGTATGGCTTCATCGGCGGAAGCATGGGCGCGGTGGTAGGAGAGACGATTGCGCGGGCGATCGACCGATCGCTGGCTACGCGGCATCCGCTGATTATCGTTGCGGCGTCGGGCGGGGCGCGGATGATGGAGGGGATCGTGTCGCTGATGCAGTTGGCGAAGTTAGCTTCGGGACTGGCGCGGCTGGACGATGCGGGGATTCCATACATTTCTTTGATGACGGATCCGACGACTGGCGGGGTGACGGCGAGTTTCGCTATGCTGGGCGACCTGAATATTGCAGAGCCCGGGGCGTTGATCGGGTTTGCGGGACCGAGAGTGATCGAGCAGACTACTCGGCAGAAGCTACCGGAAGGATTTCAGCGGTCGGAATTCTTGATGCAGCATGGGTTTCTGGACGCGATTGTAGAGCGCAAGGATTTGAAGGGATATTTGGCGAATGCGTTGGGGTGGATGACGGCGGGGAACGCAGATGCGGTGGCGTAGGGAGAAACTGGGATGGAACGTCAACGGCGAAATACGGGGATTCTTTGCTGAGCCCAGAATGACACTCAAGCCATGTCTAGACCCAAGCGCTGACTATCCGACCCGCGCTGCCGATCATTTGGAGGCTATCGGTACGGTTGGCGAAGAAACGCGCGTTGATTTCCGGCGAGCCGATGTCTTCGAGGGTGCGGAATGCGGCGAGTTCTGCAGCGATCTGTGGTGGCGTAAAGAAGAGCTTAAAGGATTCGCCGGTTACGTGGACGCGCGCGGTTAGCGAGTCGCGGGCTTGCTGCTCATGCAGGGGAAGGACGGCGCGTGGCTGGCCATAGTCGAAGACGACGCCGCTGCCGCGTGGATGGGCTGCGATGAAGTTCAGGGTTTCGCGGAAGGCTTTGAGCGAGAGGTAGGGCACTACACCGAGCCACGCAAAGAAAGTCGGAGTGGCGGCGTTGAAGCCGGCGGCGTGGAGCTCGTCGGCGAGCAACTGCTGCTCGAAGTCTACTGGAACGTAGGTGAGGTTGGGTGGAGCTTTTAGGCCAGTTTCTCTGAGGAGTTCGCGCTTCCAAGGTTGCGTGGCGGGGTGATCGACTTCGAAGACGCGCAGCGATGGGTAGGGGTTGCGATGGGCGAAGGTGTCGAGGCCAGCGCCTAGCAGGACGTACTGGGTGGCGCCGCCATGGAATGCGTCGGCGAGCAAGTCTTCGGCGTAACGGCTGCGGGCGACTAGGAAGGCGCGCAGGCTAACGGAGAATGGACGGGGCTTGTTAGCCGGATTGCGGCCGGGAGTGCGCTCGATCTCGACGGCGTGCGGGCCAAGGATTTGGATGGCAATCGGATCGTTGAATACGAGCGGTGGCGCGTCGTAGAGCTGATGAGCGGCTCGGCGCATGGCGACTCTCAGGGCGGTAAGGGACGGGCTGGCGTTCTTCATGGAGGCTTGGTGGTGTCGTCGAGATTCCACTCACTATATTCATCAGCGAAACACAGATTCTTCGACTTGGTTTGGCGCAAAATGCGCGCCAGACTCCGGTTAGGGTGACACTTCATCAACTTCGCGAAGTTCTAACTCCGGCGGAGAATGCGCTTGAACCAGAGCATGCAAAGGTACGCCAGCGCGACTGCCATGACCGTAATGCCGATGGGTAAGCCTACGCGGCGATAGCTGAAGGCGTAATCAATAGTGCCGTGAAGGGCGGTGTTGTAGATAAGGATGAAGACGATCGCGCAGAAAGTTGCTGCGAAGAAAGCCATGAAGCCGGAGGCTACTCCTATGAGCAGGCTGGCGAACCAGCCAAGGTTACCGAGAGGAATTCCGAAGAGATATCCAGCGCCGAAGGTTCGGGCGGATGCGGGCGCGGTAGGGGAAGATTGCGTCATGCGATTAGAATAGCGGTTTATGGCTGAAGTTGTGAGGACGATGGCGGAGAGTGTTCAGGGCGGGCTAGTGCAGGCGACGCAGGTAGCGCGCGAGGCGGAGGTACGTAAATCTGCGAATGGTGTTCGCTTCGCGGTGTTCGGCGATACGGGGCTGGACAATGTCGAACTGGCACGTATGGTGCAGGCAGTCCCCGTTTCAATGGCCGCTGCGCTGGCTCGCAAAAGCTACTACTTCGTGCCGCTGGCTTTGGCGGAGGGGCGGAGTGGCGAGTCTGCAGGGCATCGCAGTGGCAATGAAACGACGATGATCTCGCCGGTCTACAGCACTGAACTTGCGGATCTGGCCATCTGCCATCGCAATGTGGCGCTTGCAGCAGAAGGAAGCGAGGTGACGGGCGATGGCGTTTTTATCTCAACCCGGCTGTTGAATGATCGTTTCTCGCTGGCGTTCGAGTTCTTCATCAACGTGGGCCATGCGTTTGTGGACGAGGCGGGTGTGTCGGAGAGCTTCGCGGAACTGGCTTGGAACCAGGCTGTGGCGGATGTTCGCGGAGAGACCAGTCAGGACTCGTGGGAGAGCCGGGCGCTTGCGCTGGGGGTGGGTGACGCTTGTAACCGGGACGGTAAGCCGCGGATTGATGAGAAAGCCAAGACGGACTTTCTGGAGGCGGCATTCTCAGATGCGGTGGCGATCTACCTGCTATCGCTGTCGGTGGACTTCGATTACTCGGAGTTGCGGGAGCGGGAGTATCCATTATTGGCTCCGCAGGCCCTTGCGGATCGGCTGCGGCTGGTTGCAGGGCTATTTCCACCGAATGTGGACTACGAGTTTGCTATTCGGTACCGCCGTCGGGCCTAGAACGTTGTAAACAAACGACAATTTTGAGGATTAGATCTCTTGTTAGGCGTTTATCTGTATGGCGCCGGGGATGGCCTAAGTAGGCCAATTGCGCCTGCAAGTGGGGGTGCCGGCCCATTTGTGGGGTTCAGGGCTCGTTATCCACAATATGTGGGGTTTACGTTGTTGATCCTGCCTGCGGCTGCAGATAGATTAGAAAGTGCGTGGGCGGTTCATTCTTGTACTAGATGAGCCGCGTATTTGAAACGTGCTCGACGCGCTATTACCAATGGCATCGCGGTCTCGGGAGGTGTGGTTTTGCTCAAGCTCAAGCGGGTTCAGATTCTGGGGTTCAAGTCATTCTGTGATCGGACGGAGATACATCTGTCGGGCGATGGGATTGTGGCGGTTGTGGGACCAAATGGGTGCGGCAAGTCGAACATCTCGGACGCGATCACCTGGGTGCTGGGGGAGCAGTCAGCGAAGACCCTGCGCGGGACAAAGATGGAGGACGTGATCTTCGCCGGGACGCGCGAGCGCAAGGCTACGGGGATGGCTGAGGTGTCGCTGACGCTGGTCGATCCGGAGGTGTATGACGGGGCGTCGCTGGGTGATGGCTCAAACGGCGAAGGCGACTGGTCGAGCGATGGAAGCAGCGAGCGGGCTCTGGACCTAGCTGGGGATTGGAATGAAACGGAACTGCGTCAGATGCAGGCGGCCGAGACGGAAGAGGCGACTGCGGAGGCTCAGCCGGGCGTAGTGATCGGGATCGATGGGAACGTCGTGGAGGTGGAAAGTTTGGGCAATCCCACCCTTCACGAAGAGGCCGTGAAGGATGGGGCACCCGATGGTTTGGAGGGCGGTGCGCCGGGAGTGGTGCTGAAAATTCGGCGGCGGAAGTTTGGGCGGTCGCCGGTGCGTGCGGGTGAGGTGACAATTACTCGGCGGCTGTTCCGGTCGGGCGATTCGGAATACTTGCTGAATGGAAAGATTTGCCGGTTGCGGGATATCCAGGACATCTTCATGGGGACCGGGCTTGGCGGCGAGACATACGCGATCATAGGGCAGGAGCGGATTGGTCAGATTTTGAGTTCGAAGCCCATGGACCGGCGGGCAATCCTGGAAGAGGCAGCTGGGATTACGCGGTTCAAGACCAAGAAGCGGTTGGCGGAACTGCGGCTGGAGTCTGCGAAGTTGAACCTCTCGCGCGTCACCGATATTTTTGAAGAAGTTACTCGGCAGATGGGCACGCTGAAGCGGCAGGCGGCGAAGGCGGAGCGGTACGGATTGCTGCGCGACGAGCTTCGCGGCCGTCTGCGTGTAGTGTTGGCGAGCCGGATGCGGCAGCTTGATACCGAGCAGGCGGCGGTTGCGACGCAGATTGGTGTGCTGACGGCGCAGGTTTCCGACCAGTCGGCGGCAGTGGAGGAGATGGACGCCGAGCATACGGCCGGCGTTCAGCGCGGGTATGAGTTTGACACGCAGATACGCGAGGCTGGCGCTAAGGCAAACCACTCTGCGGTGGAACTGGAGCGGGTGACGGCGCGGATGGCGGCAAACATCGATCGCGTGGCAGAGCTCGCGACGCGGATTGCTGCGGGCGGGACGGATCTGGAGCAGGCACGAGAACAGCTTCGCGTGCTGGCGGGTGACTTGGAGGCGCAGCGGAGTTTTCTGGAGAATGCGACGGACGAGGCTTCGGGTTCTCGTGAGGCTGTGCAGGCTCAACAGCAGAAGGCACAGGAAGCGGTGCGGGCGGTTGCTGCGGCGGAGCAGCAAGCAGAGCAGAATCGACGGGAGAATCTTCAAGTGCTGCAGCGGGCGGGTCAGAGCCGCAATGAGCAGACCCAGGCGGAAGCTGCTCTGGCGGGATTGGAGAGTGAGTCGGAGCGGCTGGTGTCGGAATCCGATGTGGCGCAGCGCGATCTGGCGGAGTTAGGAGTGCAGCGTGGCCAGTTGGCAATGACGTTTGGCGATGTGACCGAGCGGCTAAAGGGGCTTGAGACGGAGATTGCGGAGTTGCGGCGGAAGATCGATGGCGCGCGGGAGCAAGAGGCTGCGACCAAGCGGCGCGGCGACCAGTTGCGTGGAGAGCGTGCGGCGTTGCAAGGGCGGCGCAGTTCGCTGGATGGATTGATTCGTGAGCATAGCTATTCGACCGATACTGTGCGGAATATCTTCAAGGCAAATACGAAGAATGGCGAGAGCAATGGGCTGTCGCCGGTAGGCACGCTCGCTGATTTTCTTGAGGTTGATGGGCAGTATGAAGGCGTCGTGGATGAGTTTCTGCGCGAAGAGCTGAACTATGTGGTCGTGAAGAGTTGGGATGCTGCAGACGCCGGTATGCGGATGTTGGAGACCGATGTTGCTGGGCGGGCGACGTTTCTAGTGCATGGGGACGGTGATGGACAATCTCAGACTCACACTTCTCAGATACACAACTCGGTTGAGGGTGCGGTTGCGCTGAAGGATTGCGTACGCGTGCTGAATGGATTCGGTACTTCACTTGAGGGCATGCTGCCGAAGCTGCGGGATGGGTTTATCGCACAGGATGCCGCAACGGCGCGAAGGCTGGCTGGCGAGCATCCGCGTGGCTTCTTTCTGAGCCCCAGCGGTGAGGCCTTTCACAATGCGACGGTTACGGGTGGGCGGGTGCGGGAGCAGGGGCCGCTGGCGTTGAAGCGGGAACTGAGCGAAGTTCAGCAAAAGCTCGATGTGGCGGAGTCGGCGCTGGCGCAGGCGGAGTTGGAGGCAGCCGAGCTTGAGCGTGAAGTTCGCGAGCTGACTACTTTGCTCGACGCGAAGACGATGGAGCGGAGAGATTCGGAACGCGAGTCGGCGAACTCGGGTGCGGCGCTGCGGCAGATGGAGCAGGAGACGGCTCGGATTGAGCGACGTCTACAGGACCTGGTATTGGCGACCGAACGTAACCGTGGTGCGCGCGCTCAGAAGCAGGAACTGATTGCGCTGAGGCAGCAGGAGGCGGCAGCGTTCGAGGCCAAGCGTGAAGGCTTGGAAGCTCAACTGGCGGAGTTGCAGGGTCAGCTCGAAGGACTGCGGTCGCAGCGCGAGGCGCTGCAGCAAGCGGCTGCGGAGGCCTCGGCGGCGTTGGCTGGGTTGGAGGAACGGCGGCGCAATGCGGCGGCGAATTATGAACAGACGCGACGGATGACGGAGGCGCATGGAGCTCGGATTGCGCAGATTGAACACCAGATGGATGCTGCGGGCGCCGAGAAGCTGCGGCGTGAGCAGGAGACGGCGGAGCTTGGCGCGCAGCATGGGTTGCTGGCGGAGACACGGGCAACTGCGCTCGCTGAAGGCGCCAGACTGACCGAAGCTGCGAATGAGTTGCGAGTACAGATGACGGAGCTCGACGGGAAGCTGCGCACGCTGCGGCATGAAACAGAAGAATTGCGTGAGCAGAGGGCGAACCTCACTGCGCGGGCTGCGAAACTGGCGTCGGACATTGAGCACATTGAAGGCACATGCCTGAATGAACTGGGTGCAGAGGCTTCGGCGCTGCGCGAAGATGTAGCGATTGTGCGGATCGAGGGCGAGGCGCTTAGCGTTGAAGAAGAGGCGACGCGGGCCTTGAAGCAGCGGCTGGAGGCGATGGGGCCAGTCAACATGATGGCTCTCGAGGAGTACAACGAGACTGCTGCGAGGCACAACTTCCTTGAGACGCAGCGTAAGGACCTGCTGGAGTCGATTGAGAATACGCAGGCGTCGATCAAGGAGATCGACGATGTGTCACGGGTGAAGTTTGATCAGGCGTTCAAGGTGATCAATGAAAATTTTGGTGTGACGTTTGCGAAGTTGTTCGGTGGTGGCCAGGCCTTTATGCGGATGACCGACGAGGAGAATTCGGCTGAGTCGGGGATCGATATTGTGGCTTCGCCTCCGGGTAAGAAGCTGCAAAACATTCTGCTGCTGTCGGGCGGAGAGAAGGCACTTACCGCGCTGTCGCTGCTGGTGGGCATATTCCAATTCCAGCCGGCGCCGTTCTGCGTGCTGGACGAAGTGGATGCGCCGCTGGATGAGACGAACGTGGGACGGTTCGCGAAGTTGATCGCGGAGATGGCGGCGACGACTCAGTTTGTGGTGATTACTCACTCCAAGCGGACGATGCAGCAGGCGGACGTGATCTACGGTGTGACCATGCAGGAGCCTGGCGTGTCGAAAATCGTCAGCGTCAATTTGAGCAAGGACAATCGCAGCCGGGATTCGCAGGAACGGCGCGCGGTGGCTTAGAAATTTCATCAGAGGCGCCCGATGCCAAGGCCTATGGTGTAGGTGACGACGCCTTCGATGGCGCCGACCAGGGTCATCTCGAGGCCGCTACTCCACCAGGAGCGAATGGTGATCAGCGACTTGGCTGCACCGACTGCGAAGTGCGCGGCGAGTGAGATGATAGCGGCGACAATGATCGCGCGCATGCCTGCCATGAAGAAGAACGGCAGCACGGGAATGAAGGCTCCGACGGCGGTGGAGAGTGCGCCGGAGGTGGCGGAAACCCAGGGCTTGCTGAGGCCTTCTTCGCTCATGTGCAGACGTTCGCGTGCGAGAGCCTGGACGAGCTGCTCCTTGTTCTCAGCAATTTTGCCGACGAAGTGGTCGGAGTCTTCGGCGGAGAGTCCGCGGACCTGGTAGGTGAGGGAGAGTAGTTCGCGGGCCTCGGCTTCGTTGTATTCGACGGCATCGCGCTCGCGGGCGAACTCGGCTTCGTAGATCTCGCGCTGACTCTTGGCGGCGAGGTACGCGCCTGAACCCATGGAGAGGGCACTGGCGATCATTCCAGCCAGGCCGGCGATGAGCACGAAGTGGGCGTTGCCAGTGGTGGCTCCGGAGACGCCGGAGACGATGCCGAAGATTGCGCCAAGTCCGTCGTTGACTCCGTAGATGGCGTCGCCGATCCAACTGGCGGCTTTCGGCTGACCGACTTCTCTGGCGGCTACCAGTTCGTCGAGCGCCTGTTGTGCGAGTTCTGGCGCGAGAGGTTCGGCGGGGAGCTGGTGGCGGATGAGACTACCGAGGGTGATGTAGTGGTCTGCCTCGTCGGCGAGGACTTCTTTGAGGATTGCGGTGCTGGCGTCGTCGCCGAAGTCTTCAATCTGCTTGCCGTAGCGGGCGATGTCGCGACTCTCTTCGAGTTCGAGTCGGCGGAGGGTGAGGCCCTGGCCTCCGATGCGATTGGCGAGTGTATCTGCCTCGCCGGATTTTGGGCCATCGTACTCGGGGACGGGGGCGCCCAGAGCGGTGAGCCGGCTAGCCCAAAGATCGGCGTGGTGCTTTTCGGCAAGCGCCAGGTTGCGCAATACGCGCCGGCGGTGGGGCTCATTTTCCTGCTGCGAGAGCGTGTTGTAGGTGTGATAGCCACGCATCTCCGCCTGCCAGTTGCTGGAGAGTGTTTCGATCAATCGGCCTGTATCTTTGCTATTCATAGTCAATTCCGTGCTAGCTCTGCTTGTGTCGTCCAATTATGGCCGGTAGGTTGAGTAAGTGTGAGTGTCTGATGTCTCAGTGTTTGTCCTACCCCCCCCGGGGGGGTGGTATACCTAAGCCTCCCATTTGCAACAGATGTAAAACTTGATGCTCACAAATATTTCATTCTAAACATGTTATAGTCAAATATTTCATTCCATGTCGGTTAGCAGCTCCGCACGCGGTTTTGGGCCGTGATTGCCAATTTGATTGTCAATAACTTTGGAAGCCGAAATTCGCTGCGTACCATAGTGAGAGTACAGGGCCAGGCACAAGACCGCGCTCCTATAATTCCTTACCCAAGTATACAAGGCGTGTCAAGCAAACGTCGGTGGAAAAGGCGGTCATCGGTGGCTGCAGAGCGGGTGTGAGTGATTCTCCGAATGATTGCTACCTTGTTGTGGGTAAACGGACTTTTCGTGCGCTACTGGGCAGCTTGATAAGCACAAGGCCGTTACCTATCGCTCAGTTGGGCCTATTCCATCGAACGACAAAACCGGCCGCTTAGGTTTCGCTGTTGCTTAGGCCTTTAATGTCGGATGTATCGAGTGGCATTGAAGCGCAGCTCCAGCCCGAGTTCATTCTGTGGATAGCCGAGAGAAACCGCTGAGAGTGGCCCGCTTATAGAGTTCCGGCCATATTCGAGATGGAAATCGATGAGCTTGTGTGTCTCTGGGAGGTTCCAGTTGACCCCCGCCCGGAGCGCCAGTTGCGTGATCGCACTTGAGATCGAGGGGGTGGAAAGATGCACCAGTCGTAGCGTACGAATGGGTCCAGGTCGCCCCAGCGCCGGGTTTCGAAGACGGAATATTGAGCCAGGATATAACCTCCCGGCAGGAAGGTTTGGGACTTCGAGAAACTGGAAACGATCTGTTCCGATTCCAGCGTGTAGGGGTGGTTCCGCAGCCGATCCGTATACACGATATCGCCTTCGACACTCAGCTCATTGCCAAAGGCGGGGGCGTTCCCTATAGCTTGACCGGCTACTGCGGAGATGAAGGTCCAAGTTCCATTGCGGGTGTCTCGTGTCTGGTCAAAACCAGCACCAACGCTGAGCTCGCGTCCTCGCTTCTGATCGTTTAGAAGTTGACCGGTCAACTTCGCTGCGAGACTGTTTCCCACCACATAGCGAGGGTTCGAGGTGTTCAGGGAGCCGCGGTTGTCGAGCGCCGAGAATGCAATCGTGTAGCGCGGGGTTAGGCTCTTGAAGGCCTCTACCCCAAACTGCGTTCCGAAACTGTGGATGCTGCCATGCTCCTCAAGAATCATGGAGCGATTGATTGTGGGAAGGTTGCCGGAGGAAAGATTGTCTTCGCGGCTCAGGATATGGGTATTTTCGCCGAAAAGCACCCTCACTTTACCGGGGTCTTCGGCGTCCTGCACCGCCCAATAGAGATTTTCGACGATGTTCAGCTTCGAATGGTCGCGGAAGAAATTGGTGTCAGTAAAATCAACCTCATAGACGATGGCGCTCCTGTAGCGGGGGGCAAAGCGCGGCAGATCGAACTCCATGCCTTGCCGCACCCGCCGCCAGAAGCCGTCGCCTTGTGGCCTGAAGACGTGCTCTCCATATCCCCAGCTCGTCCACTTGAAATCCCCGCGTCGGAGCACAATCCCCGCATCGGGGTCGTAGGTCCAGCCTTTCTTGTGGGTGGTGGGCAGCGTCTCGGTGGCCGATCCTGCCGTGGTTTGTTTTCCAGACGGAGCCGAGGCCTGCGTCGAGCGTTGTGTTTGGCCGTTTGCTGCGATGGCCAGAAAGAGCAACATGAGTGCGACCATCGCCCTCATGCCTGAATCCGATGATTCAGCGCGTAGCGGACTCTCCACCCCACAGCGAGGAGAACAACGAGCAGGCATCCTTCCACCGCCAGCTTCTCTCCATCAAGAAAGTCGGTAGGTCGGCCCTTGAGCTCGGGGTCGGTAAAAATTCCATGCGTGAAGAAGAGCGCGGCTGATGCATAGGCGGTGTAGTGCAACGCCTTCCAGGTGCGGCGGCCCAGTTGTACCCGGAAGTACGACGTGACACGACCAAGGTCAGACAATAGAGCGCCGCCGCACCGAGTGAGTTGACGAGCGGCTGCGTCGGAGAGTGAAGCGGCCATAAAATATCCGTCCAGCGAAAGCCGGCAGTGCGCGAGAACATCAGAACGACGGGATGGAGGGTAGCAACGCAAAGGGCCGTGTACCCCGTCCAGTTATGCATGGCGAAAATACTGATTTTGCGATGCGGCCAGTTCTTGACCGGACTGTAGCGTACGGAGATGAGGAGGCCCAGGAGAATATTGCCGGTCAGCAAAAACAGCGCGGCCTGGCCGATGTAACTAGAGAGATCGATTGCAGACATGGGAAGCCTTTTGATTCGAGACACGAGACCGCAAGGCACAGCGCATAGACGCGTGCAGGGCAATGGACGGATCAGAGGCTAGATACGAAGCGGAGAGATAAAAAGCGGCGGCGGAGATTCCCCAATGGTCAAGCGAGGTGTTAAGACAAGTGGGCACGAACGAACACAAAATAGTCTGCAAACACTCAGAAACACGTTCACCAGCGCGGACAGTAAAGAAAGCAAACTCTTCGCCGCAACTAGAACCAGTCCGCAAAACGCGACCGCCTCGATCAGGTTGAGCACCGTATCGTTACCGCTTCGGGAAAATCCGTCCCATCGATCAAACGATTCATACACCGGGGCGAGCAGTAGCAGGATAAGAAAACACCCCAGTACGATCTGCGTAACTTGCCGCCTCGTCATGTAAATAGATTACGTCGTGGAAGGGGGGTGCGCGCAATTGGCTCGTGGGATCGAATAGTACCCACAAGTCTTAGTGGAAGTCGGCATATAGCAAAGTAACAACCGCCATTCCCGCAAAACGGGTCATCGGAAACTTCGCACACGGGGTACTACGGGAACTGATAGCCCCGCCTATCTTAGGGGCGAGTTTCAGCATCTTCTAAAGCCCCGTGATGATTTTTCAGTGTGGTGTCCACGAGTTCGTCACTGCATTCCAAGGCTAAGGTTTGACTTTTGGCGGACGGGCAACGGACCAACAACCGCAACGACGAACTACGGAGATTCTGAGCCCAAGTCGGCTCAGAATGACGATAGGTGGATGGTGGCTAGTAGATGACGATAGGTGGATGGTAGTTAGTAGGCGCCGGCGAGGATGCTTTCGGCGGCTTTTATGGCGGCTGGTGAGGTGGCGGCATTTCTGGGCTCGTAGGCGCAGAAGGGGTCGCTTGCCAATGGGTCACCGGTGTAGGCGAAGGCGCGGGCGCGGGAGCCTCCGCATAGGGTGCGGTATTCGCAGACGCCACACTTTCCTTTGAAGGCTGACGGATCGTGTAAAGCGCGAAATGTGGGAGAGTCGCGATAGAGATCGGTGAGTTTATCTTTGCGGACGTTGCCGGTGGCGAGTGGTAGGAATCCTGCGGGGTAGACGTCACCCTGGTTGGAGATGAACATGACGCCGTGGCCATCACGGATGCCGAATCCGCGGTAGACGGGCGTGCGCTCGATCTCCGCTCCGGTCCATCCAGCCTCGCGCATTTTATTCAATGCTACGCGACGGTAGGAGGGCGCCTCGGTGGTCGCGATGGCGAAAGGAGCGTCCAGGGCGAGATCGTAGATCCATTGCATCAACTCCTCGCCGCGATCCGGTGTGACCGGCTGCAGCTCTTTGCCACGACCTACGGCGATCAGGAAGAAGAGGCTCCAACGCATCACGCTTACGTGTTTGAGCAACTCGTAGATGGCAGGGAGATCCGCGGCAGTCTCTTCAGAGACGAGGGTATTGATCTGGACGGACATGTTGAGTTGCGCCGCTGCTTTGGCTGCACGGATGGTCCAGTCGAAGCAGCCATCCACACCTCGGGTCGCTTCGTGCCGTTCTGCGGTCGAGCCATCGAGGCTGAGGCCGATGCTTTCAATTCCATGAGCCTTTAACTTTGCGAGGACCTCGTAGGTGAGTTCGGACGTTGCGCTGGGAGTGACGGATACATTGAGTTTTAGACGATGCGCTTCGTCGATGAGCTCGTAGAGATCGGGACGGCGGAGGGGATCGCCCCCGGTGAGGACGAGGTGTGGCTTGGTGTCGAAGGCCGCGATCTGCTGGAGCAGCTTCATGCTCTCGGCGTGGTTGAGTTCGTTGGGGTGAGCGGTGTTGACGGCCTCGGCGCGGCAGTGGCGGCACGCTAGCGCGCAGGCTTGCGTCATCTCCCAATAGACGAGCATGGGATTGCGGGAGTAGTCGTGGTGGTGGCTGGGACGGGGGCCATGAGCTGAAGGGGTGGCGGTGATGGCTCTGATATCGATGGCAAGCATGCGCGTTCTCCTAAGTTCCGATGCAAACTGATGTGTATTCATCGTGATTGGCGTGGACTCGCTCCGCAATAGAGCGCGCGGCGATGATCCCGCTCTGGATGCAATCAGGAAGGCCGGCTCCGCGATATGCGGCACCTGCAAGGTATAGGCCTGGCAAATCCGTGAGGGACTGTTCAATCTCTGTGATTCGTGAGCCATGGCCAAGGTCGTATTGAGGATTGGCTTTGTTCCAGCGATAGGCTTTGGCCAGGATGGGTGCGGCGGTGATTCCCATGATCGTTCGGAGTTCATTGCGGGCTAGTTCAATCAGAGCGGGCTCATCCTGTTCGGCGAGGTCTTCGGCCAGCGCGCCACCGATGAAGACTCGCAGGAGGACCGAGTCGTCGGGAGCGCGGTGAGGGAATTTTGCGGATGACCAGGAGCAGGCGGTGATTTTTCGGCCTTCACTCTTAGGGACGATGAAGCCCGCACCCTGCATGGGATGGGCGATGTCTGCGCGTCGGAACGCTAGCGATACTGTTGCGGTAGAGACGTAGCGGATGGCACGCAGGCGTGACGCGAGCGTGGGATCGGTCTGCTGAACCAGGTCGGCGGTCACGTAGGAGGGAGTGGCGAAGACGATGTGGTCGGCGAGGATGGATGAGCCGTCGCTCAACAAAACCTGGTACTGAGCCTCATGGGGGCGGACATTCAACACGGTGCAGCCGGAGCGGACGGTATGCGCGGGCAACTGAGCAACAAGCGCATCGGAAAGTTGCTGCAGGCCGCCATGGAGCGTCATGAACATTGGAGTGGGTTTGGAGCTGTTGGCGGTGCCGCGTTTCGGTCTCTTCATCATTCCGCGGAGGAGGCTGCCGTGCTTTTTCTCCATGTCCTGAAACATAGGAAAGGTACTGCTCAGGCTCAGCTTTTCGGGGTCGGCTGCATGGATGCCGCCCATCAGTGGGCCGGCGATTTTATTGAGAGCTTCGGTGCCCAGGCGCCTTCGAACGAAGCTGGCGAGGCTTTCATCTTGGGTGCTGTTGAGTTTGGGAATGAATAGTTCCATTCCCATGCGAATTTTGCCGGGCCATGAGATCAGACTTGAGCGCAAAAATGGAAGCACCATGGTGGGCGTCATCAGCATCATGCCTTCGGGCATGGGGTGAAGGCGGCCGCCGCTCCACACGTAAGTGGTTGCTTGTTTGCCGGTATTGGAACCGACCAGTTGATCGCCAAGGCCGAGGCGTTTGCAAAGGTTGAGGGCAGCTGGCTTCTGGGTGATGAAGGAATCGGGGCCGCCTTCGATGAGGAATCCATCGCGGGACGTGGAGGTAATTTTTCCTCCGCATGTGGGAGAGCACTCGATCAGGGTGTAGTTGGATGAGCCGAATTCCTGTAGGTAAAAGGCAGTTGCGAGACCTGCGATACCTCCACCGACGATAACTGTTTTGTTCATTGGGCCTTCACACCTGTTCGAAATTAGATCTGCCAATCCTTGCGTGAGGCCCCGCTCTGATTCACGTCGAGGAGAGAATTGATATCTAGGTACACGATCAGGTTAGCGTTGAGAGGATGGGCTTGCAGTGATGTACGTCACAGCGCGGCTGTGAGGTGTGTGCGAGCATTGGCTAGTATTGGCGCGGGTATTTGCATAGGGATGCGCGTCATGGAAGGTTACAAAACTAATACGCTCGAACACTTTCAGCAGGCGAATAATCCAACATATGAATGAGCCAGTAATAATTCAGGGTGGCATGGGTGCGGGCGTATCGAATTGGCGCCTGGCGCAGGCGGTATCGCGTTTAGGTCAATTAGGACTTGTATCGGGAACGGCGCTGGATCAGATTCTTGCGCGGCGTCTGCAGGATGGAGATTGTGGCGGACACATGCGGCGTGGCATGGATGGCTTTCCTGATCGGGCTATGGCTGACCGGGTGTGGCTGCGGTACTTTATTCCCGGTGGCAAGGGTGTACGAACGCCCTACATATCTGTTCCTTCACTGATCAAGGACAATTCGCGCGAGCTGATCGAGCTATGTATTGTTAGTAACTTCGTTGAGGTATTTCTAGCTCGTCAAGGCCATAGTAATCCGGTGGGAATTAATTATCTGGAGAAGATTCAGTCGGCCCACCTACCGTGCATCTATGGAGCGATGCTGGCGGGTGCGGGGTATGTGATTATGGGCGCGGGAATTCCATTGAAGATTCCCGGTGTGCTGGATCGTTATGTCGAGCATCAGGCTGCTGAGTACGCAATTCATGTGATCGGCGCGCAGGAAGGTGACGACAATATTGCGCGGTTTGATCCGCGCGACTACATGCAGTGTGAGTTTGCGACGTTGACGCGGCCGAAGTTTCTGCCGATTGTCTCATCGAACACGCTGGCTTCTACGATGCTGAAGAAGGCGAACGGGCGGGTGGACGGGCTGGTGGTCGAGACGAGAACGGCAGGCGGGCACAATGCTCCGCCACGCGGCAAGCTGCAACTCTCCGAGATCGGTGAGCCTGTCTATGGCGAGCGCGATGCGATTGACATAGGAAAACTAAAAGAGCTTGGCGTGCCGTTCTGGCTGGCTGGTGGGTACGGGCATCCGGAAAAGGTAAGGGAGGCGCTGGCACAAGGAGCAGCCGGCGTGCAGGTTGGGACCGCGTTTGAATTTGCAAATGAGTCTGGTCTGCGCGAGGACTACAAAGACGAGTTGATGCGGAAGGTGATTGCTGGCCGGGCTCGCGTGTTCACTGATCCGCTTGCTTCGCCGACCGGATTTCCGTTCAAGGTTGCGGAGTTGGAGGGTACGTGTTCGGAGGCGGATGTGTACGAAGCGAGGCCGCGAGTCTGCGATCTCGGCTTTCTTCGTGAGCCGTATCGCCTGGAGGATGGCGGCATCGGCTATCGCTGTGCGGGGGAACCCGCGACGGTTTATGCCGCGAAGGGTGGCAACCCGGAAGATACAGTTGGCCGGAAGTGCGTATGTAATGGGCTTCTCGCGAATATCGGGTATCAGCAGGTGAGGAATGGAAAGCGAGAAGAGTATGGCCTGATCACCGCGGGTGACGATCTATTCACTGTCAAGCAGTTTTTGAAGCCGGGCCGCACGGAATATGGGGTGGCCGAAGTGGTCGCAAGACTGATGACAGGCTGCGACGCTGTGCAGAGTTCAAATCAATCCGAAGAGTTATGTGTCGCGTAGGGACAGCTAGCTAGACGCGGTAAGGTCTCCGTAGTGGATGAGGCTGGGCGCGTTCACTTGTGAGAGGATTCTGGAAATCTCATGGAGCAGGGCCTCGCGCTCAATGTTGCGGTGGACACGGAGGCGCGTGTTGACGCGGTCGAGGTCGGGATCACTGTATCCCGGATGGCAGCAGAGTTCGTAGGTGCCTACTGGCGGTAGTGTTGCGAGAATTTCGGCGAGCGTGGTAGCGTTCAATTGGCCGGTAGCTGAAATTGCGAGCGTGCCATCCGTGGTGAGGACGCGAGCCTGGTGGAGGCTGAGGCTGGCTTCGAATTGGGGGCGCAGGTTAGCGATCAGCTTGAGGACAATGTTCCGGAAAACTGAGCCCTGATTCAGCGCTCGACTCCAGTTTGGTTCGAATGGATTTCGGATGGCGCGAATTGAGGTATTGTCTGCGATGTCGAGCAGTGGCCGAGCGATGGCGGGAAAGAGATGAGTGTGTTTGTGGGTGTCGAGGTGAGTGACCTGGATGCCCGCATGTTGCAACTTCTGAATCTGTGCGGTGGCTTCTCGGGTCACGTCCTCCTGACGGACATGACCGCGGATGAGCGCCTGCATGAAGTCGACTAAAGACGTGCGGAACGATTTTCCGTCAGAGCCTAGCAGGCTGGGAACAAATTCGGGGGGTAAGACGGGGACGCCGTCCGTGAGGACGATGTGGCATCCGACGCCGAGTGTGGGGTGGGCGTGCGCGATGGCCACGGCATCTTCAAATGCGGGGCCATTCGCCATCAGGGTTGCTGAGGTGAGGACGCCTGCAGAGTTGAGCTCGCCAATGGCGCGATTGATTCCGGGAGTGAGGCCAAAGTCGTCGGCGTTGAGGATGAGGCGAACTGGCATTGCTAAAGTAATTGTAGAAGCACGTTCCGCTCAAGTGTGCTGTCCCGATTTTAAGCAGGGCAGTTCTTGATTTGAAGTCGTAGTAGCGGGTTTTGTTATGGCAGGCCTGGGAGGATTTGGTTTGACGGACGCGAGGTATGCGTCCAGCCTATAGCCCGCATTGTGGGCGGCCTCGCAGGCGACGGCGAATGTGGCTTCGAGTTCGGCGATCGAATTGGCCTGGGCTGAGTCCTGCTGCGCGATCTTGATGAGAGCGGGCAGTTGAAGCCATGCGAGGAGCTCTTCGAACTGTTCGCGATTGATGTAGGTGATGCCGGCAGAGGTGTTGACGCCGGCAAGCCAGCGGACATCGGGATCATCCCAGAAAGATTTAGAACGGACTGAGGAGGCTGCATTCGGTGTGGAGAGGAGCATGCGTACACGTGCAGCGGCACGCCATTTCGCTTCGCCTTCCATGCCCGCGGCGGCAAAGATGTCGGCCAGGGCGGTACGGAGTTCGAGTCGGTCGAAGACGGAGCTAATTTCCATGTGCGAGGGCAGGCCGCGCAGCACGATCCATGCGATGACTGGTGCCCAGGATTGATCCGCCTGCATGCCCGGCTTGCGGCCCGGCAACATGCGGCGCGCTTCGTCGGGCCAATCGGTCGAGAACGATTGCGACAGCGAGGGGATGAGCGTTGCAGCGTAGGTCAGCGCACGGACATTGTCGGCGTAGCTGGGCGTCTGGGAAATGCTGGATGCGGCAGCGCTAACGGACTCTGACTTAGAGGTAAGAGCTGTCGCGGCTCTCGTGGACGCGCGCATGTCGGCGGGGAGTGCCTCCATCAATTTGTCGAAGAAGGCTTGGCTTTTTTCGACCAGTGGTTCGAGGCGAGGATATAGCGTAGTCTGCGCGGCGGAGCTATCGGATTTCTTTTCTGTGGCTGCACTCTTGCTGGCGTTGGCGGCGGCGCGGTACGTATTCTCTCGCTCGCCGGCGATTGTTGTGAGGAGCTGAATTTTATCGGCGTCGATGGCTTGGCACAACGTGTCGTGCAGAGGCCGCATGCGGAGGCGAGTAAGTTCCTGGTCGAGGCTGGCCACGCCGGTGCCGCGGAGAGTATCGCAGAGCCAGTCCCATGGATACTCGGCTGTGGAACGAAGCTCGTGCCAGTCGAGCAGGACAACGCATTGGAAGCCATGGAGATCGAAGCTGAGGCCATGCCAGTGGACATCAGTGGCGCGGCGAAGGTACTGAAGACCATTGTTGTCGTGGTAACGGAGGATGACGGAGTCGCTGGTGGTCAGGCCGAGGCCGTCGGCGAGGCTTCGCTGGCGCATGGAGCCACTGCCTTTGTCCATGAACGCCGCAGAAATGTGGATAGTGCCGCGGGTGCTTTCGTAGCTGTTGTTGTAGAGGACGAGAGAGCGTTCGTCGCCGAAGCGGTTGGAGTAGGCGAAGACGTTTTCGTCGACGTGGCCATAGCCATTCCAGAAATCGTAGAGGGTGAAGTCGGAGCTTCCAGCGAATATGTAACGCTTCTTGAGTAGAGGCGCGATCTCGCGCTGGTGGCGCGTTACGAGGTCTTCGTTCGGCAACTCGTTCATGCGCGCCTGCTTGAACTCCATGCCATAGCGCTCGGTGAAGCCTTCGATCTGGCCGTGTCCGAACATGGGCAGACCGGGCAGCGTGGCGAGCAGCGTGCAAACGCCGAAGTACTTGTCGCCTGAGCCGAACTGGTCAATCGCGGTGCGCTCGTCGGGGTTGCTCATGAAGTTGACGTAGCGCTTCAGGATGTCGGGATCGAACTCGATAGTCTTCTTTAGGTAGGAACGGTACTTTGCGTTTTCTTCATCGCGCAGCATGTTCATGAAGGCGCTGTTGTAGACGCGGTGCATGCCGAGCGTGCGGACAAAGTAGCCTTCGAGCAGCCAGAATGCCTCGGCGAGAAGAAGCGTGCCGGGAACTTCGGCGGCGACGCGATCGACGACTTCGCGCCAGAACTCATGCGGCATGAGGGCATCGAACTCTTCCTGAGACATGGAGTTTTCAGCACGCGAAGGGATGGAACCGCCCGCTCCGGGCAGGGGAAACCAAAGGCGCTGGACATGACGCTTGGCCAGCACCATCGCGGCGTCGAAGCGGATGATCGGGAAGAGCCGCGCTACGTGCAGGATGGTCTGGATTACATGTTCGCGCACGTAAGCTTTGGAGTAGTCGAGCTGTGCGGTATCGTTCCACGCGAAGGTGGTACCGTCGTTGCCGTGATAGATGTACTGACTGCTGCCGTCGGAGTGGTGGCGCAGGCGGAAGGCTACGGCGGCGTCAGTCTGGTCGTAGTAGTGGTCGTCGATCTTGATCTCGACGCGGGAGTCGGTAGAGAGGTCGGGGCCGTTGAAGCTGTAGGCCGGGAAGGGACTTTCGTTGCGATGGACGAACCAGTCGGGATGGTCGATGACCCACGGCGAGTCGATGCCCATGTGGTTGGGAACCATGTCGCTGGCGAGGCGCAGACCGGCTGCGGCGGCGTGGTGTTTGAGGGTTTCGTAGGCGGTCCATCCGCCTAGGTCTTCGGCAATGTCGTAACTCTTTAGCGAATAGGCGGAGGCGACGGCGTCGTGGTGGCCGCGCAGGCGCTTGATGGTACGCGAGGCGATGCTGCGCTCCCACAAGCCGATGAGCCATAGGCTGGTGATGCCGCGTTCTGCGAGCAGGTGAAGCTCTTCGTCAGGGATCTGGTCGAGGCGGTGGATGTGGCGAAGATATTTTTTGGAGAGCTGCTCCAGCCAGACGTAGGTGCTCTTGGCCATGAGGACTACGTTGGGCATCCATGCCTGGTCGGCGGAGAAGTTTTCGTACTCATCAAGCGGCGCCTGGTAGCCGGTGGCATATTTCTTGCGTTTGCGGAAGTCCTCGTCGAAGCCGATGAACTCGTCTCCGACAAAGCCCATCGATCCCCACTCGGGCGCGCCATGGCGGAATTCGTCCGGTCCGGGCGGATGGAAACGCATCCAGATAGCGAGGTCCTCTTCGCGCAAAACGTCGACGGCGAGCAAGATGCGCCTTACGTCCTCGCCAAGATAGGGCACCCAGTGCTCGCGCATAAAGTCGAGCTGGCCGGTAAGCGAGTCGGGCGAGGCCAGCATGGGGGCGCGGAGAGCTTCGAAGAGGGTACCGATTTCGGGTGCCACGGGAGGGCGCGTGCTGAAGTATTCGGGGAAGGCGGCGGTAACGTTGGGGTAGACGGTTTGCTGCTTGAGGCCGGTGTCTTCAAAGAGGGTGTGGAAGGGTTTGAAGGCGGGATTGATGTTGGCGATCCAAAGTAGAAGGAGCTCTTCGAGGGCGACCTCGCGGTTGGGCATGCCGTCGGTCTTGCCGCGGAGCCACTCAGCGGCGGTGATCTCTCCACGAAAAACAGCTACGTTGGGGAACTGCTCGGTGAATGCGAGCAGGAGGCGATCCAATTTTGTTGGGTCAGTCTTGTCCGGATCGATGCGGGCGGCGAACCAGCGGACGGCCTCGGTGAGCACGGCTGGATCGATTTCCTTGCGATAGCGAGCCACCAACGCATGGCTAAGTTCGTCGATGAGGCCCATGGCGAAGAGGGCGCCGGCGTTGAACGCTCCAGCAGGATCGGCGTTGGGGCCCCTCGCCTTGTTGAGCGCCTCGACCAGTTTCCGGCTCGCGGTTACATTGGCGAACACGACGTTGCCGGAGTAGCTGAACAGCAGGTCGTCCACCTGGGTGGCTTCACGGACGGCGCGGGAGATGTGAAATTCCATTTAAGGTGCCTCAGCTCAACCCATTTAGTATCGCTTGCAAATCAGGTTTTGTGCATTGGATGCGAGATGGATAGGGGTCGTCTTCGAGTCGGAGAGCGAGGGGCCCGAGTGCGCGGCTCCGATCAGGGCGAGCAAAACAGTTGCGACTGGTGGTTTTCTACCGTTTGAAACACATTAGACCAAGCCCGGCCTGTTCCGCCCACGCTGACTCGGGCCCGGATGGAGTCTAAGGCGTTGGTTGGCAAGGTGGGCAGCACAGGGGTTGTGCGTCCGCTAGAAAATTTGGGCAGCGTCTGCGCTATCGCGTGCGGGCAGGAATCAATGGCCGTAGCCGTCCGGATCGGTTGAGACTTTACCGCGGAACATCCAATAGCTCATTGCAAAGTAGCCGGCCGCGAGCAGCATGCCGAACGCCCACCAGATAAGGCCGACGTGGGTGGCGTAAGTGCCGGTAAGCGACTTGGCGATGGTGATGTCGCCGGCCGCGTCGACGGAAGAGGGAAGCACGGTCGGATAGAGTCCGGTGCAGGCGCCGACCAGCATCATGGTGAGATAAAGACACGAAGACAGGAATGCCTTGAGGTGTTCTCTGCGGGCCGAGAAGGTCCTGATCCCAATCAAGGATGAGACTACGAGGACGGGAATCGCGAAGAGAATTGGATGGTTATTGTAATTATCTAATGTACTGCGGCGGACGAGGACAGTAGCGATCAAGCTGACTACTGTGATCGCGCAGAGTGCAATCCAAGCCTTCTGGCTGAACTTTGCGGCGCGTTCTTCTAGTTCGCCGGTTGCCTTGGTGGCCAGGTATAGAGCGCCGTGGGTGGCGAGAGCGATAAATGCGACGAGGCCGCCGATCACGGTGTACCAATCCAGAATTCCGGGGTGGGGACCGACTTGCCAGTTCGTCCAAAGGGGGAGAAAGAAATACTGGTCTGCGCCGATGGGAACTCCGCGGACGACGTTGGCGAGGGCCGCGCCGAGGAAGATTGCAAGCAGTGCGCTGGAGAGAAAGAAGATGCCGTCGAACAAACTTCGCCAGACGGCGTTGTCCATATGCATACGGAGCTCGATGCTGACGCCTCGGCCGATGAGCAGCCACAAGACGATCATCAGGGGCAGATAGAAGCCGCTGAACGCGGAGGCGTAGAGCAGCGGGAAAGCGAAGTAGAGGGTGCCGCCGCCAGCCAGTAGCCAGACTTCATTGCCGTCCCAAACAGGGCCGATGGAACGCATCATGACACGGCGATCTTCTTCCGTTCGCGCGAGCAATGGATAGAGGATGCCGACGCCGATGTCGAATCCATCGAGGACGACATAGGCCGCGATCATGACGGCGACGATCCAGAACCAGATTGCTCCCATTATTTACTCCTATGCGATGTCAGGCGTTGGTCAATTCACGAGCGGGATCGGGCTTGGACGTGCGTGGGCCGGTTGGTGGATCGACGGGGTCTGGACCAATCTCAATGATTCGGTATACGACCACGATCCAGAGCACCGACAGCAGGCTGTATAGTCCAAGGAAACCAAGCAGCGTGAACAGGCTGTTTGCGACTGAAACATGCGTCGAATAGCCTTGCGCGGTCCGCATCAGTTTATAGACTATCCAGGGCTGGCGGCCGATTTCGGCGGTCATCCAACCGGCGATGTTTGCGATATAAGGCAGAGGGAAGCTCAACAGGATGGGCCACAGGATCCAGCTTGTGGTGAAGAGCTTGCCTCTCCAGAGCAAGAGCGCGGCGACGATCATGAGGAACACAAAGTAGGTCCCCAGTCCGGCCATGATGTGGTAGCTGTAGAAGAGCAGCGGAAGCGTAGTGGGCCACTGGTCACGGGGAATCTGGTCGAGGCCTTTGACTTCGGCACTCGTAGTCCCGTAAATAAGGAAGCTGAGAACGTTGTTGACCACCAGTGGATTGTCGATGCGCTGCTGCTCCATGTCCGGCTGGCCCATCAGGACTACCGGGGCACCCTTCTGAGTGTGAAAGAGGCCTTCCATTCCAGCGATTGCTGCGGGCTGATTTTTCGCGACATAGCGACCGTGCAAGTCGCCCGTGGGAAAGATAATCATTACGCAGGAAATCAGGCCAGCGATGACCCCGACGCGCAGGAAGAGTCGTCCGGACTCCGTGTGTCTCTTGTCGAGCACGTAGAGCGCGCCAACCGCGGACATGACGAAAGCCGCTGTGACCACGGTACCGCACATGTTGTGCGCGTACTGGAGCCAGGCCCAGGGATTCATCAGCAGACCCCAAAAACTGGTCAATTCAAACGTGCCGTTGGGTAGAAGGCGATAGGCGACCGGGTGCTGCATCCACGCGTCGGTGACGATGATGAAGAAGCCTGAGATCCACGAACCGACGAACACCATAAAAGCGGCGCCCCAGTGTGCCCATCGAGAGAGGCGCTTTTCCGCGAACAGGAAGAGTCCGAGGAAGGTGGATTCGAGGAAGAAGGAGAAGACGCCTTCCATTGCCAGCGGCTGGCCTATGACTCCGCCAGTGCGGCGCGCGAACTCAGACCAGTTGGTGCCAAACTGGAATTCCATGGGAATGCCGGTAACCACTCCGAGCACAAAATTGATGGCGAAGATCTTTGCCCAGAATCGAGCGGCCTGGTTGTAACGCTCGTCTGCGCGGGTTATCCCAATCGTCTTGAGGATGACGATGAGCAGAGCCAACCCCATGGTGAGTTGGGGAAAGAGATAGTGAAAGGTTATGGTGAAGGCGAAATGGATTCGGTGGAGGAGGAGGGCATCCATGTTGCCGTGAGTCTAACGTGCCGTTGTAGGTCTTCTTTGTGACGGAGGACACATGCATAGCTTGGGGGCGCGACCAGGTGTGAACGCGAGTTAGAATCATCGGCATGAGTTTATTGTTTGCAGCCGGTTCGCCGACTACTGAGTTCTCGCCCGCAGACGTTAAGGCCGCACTGTTCATGGCTCTGGACAAGCTGGGTCCGCGGAAGAAGGTGCTGGCTGTGCCGCCGGATTTTACGCGCATGCACTCGATGTCGGGCCAACTGACCGAGTACGCGTGGGACTACTACGGCGACGCGCTGACCGACGTTCTGCCTGCGCTGGGCACGCACAAGGCGATGACAGACCACGAGATTCAGATCATGTTTGGGCCGACCCCGCGTGACCTCTTTCGAGTCCATGACTGGCGCAACGACATTGTGACCCTGGGCGAGGTTCCTGGCGAGTTTGTGCGTGAGGTTAGCGAGGGCAAGCTTGACTATCCCTGGCCGGCTCAGGTGAACAAGCTACTACGGGATGGTGGACATGATCTGATCCTGTCGATCGGGCAGGTGGTTCCGCACGAAGTTGTGGGCATGGCGAACTACAACAAGAACATTTTCGTTGGTGCGGGCGGCGTGATGGGGATCCATCGCAGCCATTTTCTCGGCGCGGTTTATGGGATGGAACGCATGATGGGACGCGCTGACACGCCAGTGCGGCGTGTGCTGAATTATGCGAGCGACCACTTTGCCCAGGGGCTGCCGATTGTCTACGTCCAGACGGTCGTGAGCAAGAATTCCGCTGGCAAACTGGTCATTAACGGGTTGTACATTGGCGACGATGTGGAGTGCTTCGAACGTGCCGCGGAACTAAGCCTCAAGGTCAACTTCCTGATGTTGGACCGCCAGATTAAGAAGGCGGTTGTGTTTCTCGATCCACACGAGTTTAAGAGTACCTGGCTGGGCAATAAGAGCGTGTACCGTACTCGGATGGCGCTGGCTGACGACGCTGAGTTGATTGTGCTGGCACCAGGTGTGCATGAGTTTGGTGAAGATCCCACGATTGACAAACTGATCCGCAAGTACGGCTACTGTGGGACGCCGGAGACGCTGGAGGCGGTGAAGAACGATCCGGCGCTGGCGGGGAACCTTTCGGCGGCGGCGCACCTGATTCACGGGTCGAGCGAAGGGCGGTTCAGGATTCGCTATTGCGCGGGCGGCTTGACGCGCGCGGAGATTGAGGGCGCGCACTTCGAGTATGGCGACTTGGCAGAGTACACCGCGAAATATGATCCGGTGAAGCTAAAAGACGGATGGAACACAGTTGACGGCGAAGAGATCTTTTATATCTCAAACCCAGGGCTGGGCCTGTGGGCCTATCGAGGCCGATTCGAGAGCTAGCTTGGACGTCCCGATTTTGGAATGGAGCATGATAGGGGCTACGAGGCGGCGTTGGTAAGCGCGTTGCCAAGGCCGTTAAATGTCCTACTAAGGTTGATCGAAAGGCTCCTGAGTACAGCGAGCGAACCAAGAGCGAGGATGGCCGCCACCATGGCGTACTCGATCAGGTCCTGGCCGGCGTCTTCCGTCACCAGCCTTTTGAAAAGGTCTTTCATGTTTGGCCCCCGTCACGCAGCTTCTCTGTAGCCGGAGAAGTCGTCACCCTACTCCCCATTTTAACTATAAATTTCCTGAAAAGGGGTGGCATATGACCCAAACGGGTGAGGAAATTCACCGAATAGTTGCGGGTGCTTGTTCGGAGGGAGATTGAAAATGGAAAACTTCATACGTGTTACACCATGTATGCGCTCGGGTGCGTGGCCCCTGCTGCTCTCCGGGGCTGGTCGACATCCGCAAAATCCACACTGCCGCTACCTCGTGTTGAACATCCGCATAAGCCAAGATTGATGCGCTGTGGGAGGGAAAAGTTCATGGGCCGGTTGATCAGGGCTATGGACCGAGAGAATTCATGGTGTTGGCGCCCGATGGCGACCTAGTGGTGTTTGGATAGTTCATCTCTGAAATGCCGGTTGAAAGATTCAAATAGGCAGAGTGCGCACGGGGTGATGGGCGTCACAGATTTGCTCCTCTTGGCGGCGAGGCATTATGCTGGGACGGTTGAAATTGGTTAGACCAATTGGTCGCGAAGAATGAAATGGGGTAGGGAAATGGATGTAATAGTTGAGAAACTGACACTTCCGAAGTTTTCGATAGGCGTGGGCGACAGGTTTGCGCACCAGGCGAAGGCACAGCTTGCGGCATGCATGTTGGCTGCGGATGCGGGCGTTGAAGTGGTTCCAGTGTGGAACAAGTCGAATCGCGAGCACACGATCATCGGGTCTGAGCCCGTGCAGACGCGCGCGGCTGCGGATGTGGCGGTGAAAGAGCTGGGTTGGACGAAGCCCTACTTCGTGGATGCCGACCATATCAACATGAAGACTGTGAACCGCTTCCTCGATCCTAGCGACTTCTTTACGCTGGATGTTGCGGACCTGATTGGGCAGCCTGCGAAGCCGGAGGATGTGGACGCGTTTGTGAAAGGGCATCCGGAACTGGTGGGTACGGTTACGATTCCGAAGATTGCTGAGCCGTTCAAGACAGACTTCGATTTTGTGGCTGGCGTGGCGAACAAGTTTCTCGCCGCAGTGAAGCACGCCGGAGAGATCTACCAGTTGCTGGTGGAGAAGAAGGGTGCCGGCAAGTTTGTGC
>JANYLK010000192.1 GCA_025357875.1 Granulicella sp. | reverse complement strand
GAGCGCAAGGGGCATTGCCTGGAGGGCGCGCTGCTGGCCGCTGCGGCTCTGCGAATCAACGGCCACCCGCCGCTGTTGATGGATTTGGAGGCGGTGCATGACGACGACCACGTCATCGCACTCTATCGCGAACGTGGTCTGTGGGGAGGGATTGCAAAATCAAACTATGCGGGCCTGCGTTTCCGTGCGCCGATCTATCGCACGCTGCGCGAACTGGCACTTAGCTATTTTGAGCATTATTACAACCTTCGCGGCGAACGTACTTTGCGGAACTACTCGGGTGCGGTGGACCTTACGCGCCTGGACAGCCAGCACTGGATGACGTCAGAGCAAGACGTTTGGTGCGTGCCGGAGTTGCTGATCGCGGCGCGGCACTATCCACTGTTTCCCGACAAGGTGGCACGCGCACTGCCGCGTCTCGACCGCCGCAGCTTTGAGGCAGGAATGCACGGCCGGACGAAGCACTGAAGAGAGTCAAGGCAATCGAATATGATTGTTTGGCGCACCGGTTGCGCGGATAAATTCCAGACTGGCAAGTAAGCGACAGATGAAGGACTCAACATGCGAAAAAATTTTCAGCCCGCTCTCGTCGCTGCAATGGACTACGCGCTGGAGTACCTGCGGACAGTGGATGAACGTCCGGTGGGTCCGACAGCCTCGCTCGAAACTCTGCGGCTGCGGTTGTGCAAAGAGTGGAATGAAAATCCGATGCACGCGGAAGTTGTCGTCAATGATCTAGTGAGAGACATTGAAGGCGGTCTTAGCAACTCCGTGAACGCTCGTTTCTACGCGTGGGTTATAGGCGGGTCGCTACCCTCGGCGCTTGCTGCCGACTGGCTGACTTCAACCTGGGACCAGAATGCAGGTCTGTACAGTGTGAGTCCGGCGTCGGCGATCGTCGAAGAAGCGGTGGGGGCGTGGTTGAAGGATCTGTTTCGATTGCCGGCTTTGACATCGTTCGCGCTGGTGACTGGTTGCCAGATGGCGCATACAACATGTCTGGCTGCGGCGCGAACATGGCTGCTGAAGAGGCATGGGTGGGATGTGGAACAACAAGGCATGACCGGCTCGCCGCAGATACGTGTGTTTTGCGGGATGCGGCACGGAGCTATCGATCGTACCGTGCGTCTGCTTGGCTTCGGGGATAGATCGATCACCAAGCTGAGGGTCGATGCTGCTGGAGCGCTCGAACCTGGTGCACTCGAAGTGGCATTGCGTCACTCAGAAGACAAGCCTGTGATTGTGTTGCTGCAGGCAGGCGATGTTAATACTGGGGGCTTCGACAATTTCGAAGTGCTCATTCCCATAGCGCGTAAATATGGAGCGTGGGTGCATGTCGATGGTGCCTTCGGAATGTGGGCAGCAGCTAGTCCGCGCTTCGAACAGCTGGTGCGTGGAGTCGAACAGGCACACTCCTGGGCGACCGACGGCCACAAATGGTTAAACGTTCCGTACGATTGCGGCTATGCCTTCGTCGTTGAACCGGATGCACACCGAGCGTCCATGAGCTATCACGCAAGCTATCTCACGCAGGAGGATGTCGCACGCGATCCGATGGATTGGAACCCGGAGTTTTCGCGCAGGGCTCGGGGATTCGCGAGCTACGCCGCCCTGCGCGAGCTTGGCCGAACTGGGGTACGGGAGCTTGTCGAACGCTGTTGTGATTGCGCCGCCCAACTGGTCGCCGCGCTTGATGAGTTGGAAGGCGTCGAGGTGCTGAGCAGCCCGATCATCAATCAAGGGCTGGTTACTTTTTCCGATCCCACCGGTGCAACTTCCGACCGGTGGAACGACGAAGTCATCGCTGCGATAGCGGCAGAGGGCACCTCGTTCTTCTCTGGTACCACGACTGCGAACGGACGCCGCGCGATGCGCATCAGCGTCTCGAACTGGCAGACGTCCTACGAAGACGTAATCAAAACAGTCGCCGGCGTCAAACGCGTTCTGAAGAGCATGCGGGACCGCAAGCCCTCACAAACGGTCAAACAAACCTGCTGATGATTCCAGCCCTTACCATGGCCGTTTGTTGGGATCCTTGCCGACGTTGACCGGGCAGCTCGTCGATGTCATGGTCATCGTGTTATCTCGCAGCTCCCGAAACGAGAAGGCACTCGTCTCCTTGATGTACCGGATGCCCTCGTACGGCCCGGTAAGCATGGTGAGCACGCCGGTTGCCGCGTCGTACGTATAGCGACCAGTTCCGCCCTGCCTGCTTTGGTAATTCGATCCATCCACCAGAGTGAAGGACGGTCCTGAAGTAGAGGAGTTATAGCAGCCATAGACAACGCCTGTGGGCGGGTTCTGCGCAAACGCCGTTGGTGCGGCAGCCGTGGCTAGACACAGAAGCATTCCTGCATGAAGTGGCAAGCGGTTCATAAAGAATCCTCGGGAAGATGAGTTGGGTTCGAGTGGGAGAATATCACAGGACTCTCGGTCCTGGTTCCAGATGTACCGCATGGTTGGCGGCAGGTTCAGTTTGGGGCCTGGGTGAGGCGAAGCAGCAGGCTCTCCCACAGGTCGCCGTACTGACGCCAGCCGCCAAGATGTTGCACGCGGGCGAGGGCGGCTTTGCTCATACGGCGCTGCAGGGCGGGATCGTCGGCGAGTCGCTGCATGCGGTCGGTCAGCGCGGCCACGTCGCGGATGGGGACGATGAAGCCTTCAACGCCGTCGGTGACCAGATCGTCGCCGCCAGTGTTTGTGCTGGCAAGAATCGGGCAGCCGCACGCCAGTGCCTGCGAAAGGACGAGGCCGAATCCGTCTTCGATGGAAGGCAAGACAAGTACGTGGCTCTCGCTCATCATCTTCGGTAACTGCGCCTGCGGAATCGAACCGAGGAACTCCACGTGCTCCTGCGGCAGCCGTTCCAGCAGGCTCTCGATCTCCGGCGACATTGCTCCAACCACGCGCAGCCGCTTGTGTGGGTGTTTGAGCTGGGCGAACGCCTGCAGAAGATACGGCACCCCTTTGCGCAGCGAGACGTGTCCGGCGAAGAGGACTTCGAACGCGTCGATGATCGGGTCCGCGACTTTGGCGAAGGATTCGAGGCGAACGCCGTAGGGAATGGTGTGAAGCTTGTCCGCGGGAACACCCTGTTCCAGGAAGGAACGGCGAGAGAAGGACGATGGTATGGTGATCGCATCCGCCACTTCGTAGATGGCTTCTTCACGCACAACGATGCGTGGGTCGGTGGCGGGAGGATCGAGGCTCCACCTTCTGAATTCATCGGCGATGATGGTTTGCTGATAGCGCTGATGCGTCGATCCACGATCGCAAATGAATTTGCCGCCGCGCTGCTGCAGCATGCAGCCAGTCTTGAGGCCCGTGCCGGAGATGCCGATGAATGCGTCGATCTCGCCGATGCGGCGCGCCGTCCAGTCATCGAAGCGGAGCGTGTTCTGGTAGCCGAGTTCGTCGCTAAGCCTGTTCGGCAGCAGGCCTGCGCGGTTGAGCAGAAGTTGCGGCGTATGCAGCCAGGGGAATGTCTGTACCTTGCTGTGGTCTAGGCCTTCACGCTTCAGTCGCGCCCATGGCCAGGTTGAATAGACGGTATCTAGATGGTGGCGGCGGTCGAGTTCGCGCGCCAGTTCGAAGTGATGGAAGACGCCGAAGACGGCCTGACTAACTCGCATGTTCAGGCTTGGACGGTCAACGGTGTCGTCTTCGGGCCAGGCTTTACGCCAAGCAGGGCCGCGTGAGTTGAGGTGCGATAGACGTTCGGACCTGAATCCGTGGTGCTCAGGAGGTGAATTGTTTGGCACGCCTGCCTGATCTGTTGGTAGTCGTTGAATACAGAGTAAGAATAAAAAAGGCCGTCGCCTTCGCTAATGGTGTAACCCTTTCCTTTTGTCTTGAAAAAATTTGCCACCGGCCAGAGGCCCACGGCGTCCGCAGCCTGCTTGAAAATTTGGCCGAGCTTGGACCCTTGTCCAAAATTATTGCAGTCAGATATGAAGATCGCCTTGCGGGCCACGCGCAGCATCTCGGCGACTGCTTTCGACGGCTTAGGAATGTGGTGCAGCGCGCCGAACTCACAGACGAGGTCGAAGGAGCCATCGCCAAATGCCAGGCCCATTGCATCGCCATCGATGAGCTGCGTCTCGGTGAGGCCGTTTGCGTAGCCGACTTTTCGGAGTTCTGCGGAGGGCTCAACCCCGACCGCCAAAATGTCCGGCATGGCTTTCCTAAGCATGAGAAGGCCGCGGCCGGTCCCGGAGCCAACATCCAGTATGGACTGGATGCCGAGTTGCCCCATGGCAGAGATCATGAAGCGAAGGGCGAAGCTGTGTTCGTCATCCTGATGCACATGCGCGCTATCGTATCGATGTGCCGTTTCCGCGTAGTAGGCCCGCTGAATTCTGATCTCATCCTGCGTAGAAGCATCCAGATTACTCATACCTGAGATCCACCTTCCCTAGTCGATCATGATCCTGTCGAGATTAATTTTAGCCTACTTCCTTTCAGCAATTATAGGGTCACCTTTGGCTTCACTCAGCTTCCAGGGTGGGCTTGGATCGGCTGAGACGCGTGAGCAGATTCGCTGGCCTCAGCGAATGTGGGATGTGTAAAAGGCTCGCTACGAATGCGGGGAAGGTGTCGTGCGCGATGCGCAACGAGGCGGGTAGCACGTAGATATTCATGATGACTTCGGAGAGGATGAGCGATGCGGCGGCGCCGTAGAGGCCAAATCGACGCGCAAGAATGTAGGTGAAGATAACGGTGACGCCTGTGCCTGCGATGTACCAAGCGGCGAGTCTTTGGTGCTGATTGGTAGCCGTCGCCAGCGTGGAACT
>JANYLK010000188.1 GCA_025357875.1 Granulicella sp. | reverse complement strand
ACTGGAAGATTTGCGGCGTGGGTGGGGAAGTCCTTGATCTTGATGTCGAGGACGGTGGTGAGGCCGCCGAGGCCCTGCGCTCCGATGCCTAGCGCGTTGACCTTGTTATAGAGGCCTACTCTTAGTTTCTCGATGTCGGTTTGCGGTCCGCGCTGGATGAGTTCGTGCATGTCGATGGGGTCCATGAGCGATTCTTTGGCGAGGGTCATGGCCTTCTCGGCGGTGCCGCCGATGCCGATGCCGAGCATGCCTGGGGGACACCAGCCAGCGCCCATGGTGGGCACGGTTTTGAGCACCCAGTCGGTGATGGAGTCGGAGGGGTTGAGCATGGCGAACTTGGATTTGGCTTCGCTGCCGCCGCCCTTGCTGGCTACGGTGATGTCGAGTTCGGCGCCTTCGACCAGTTCGACTACGACCATGGCGGGCGTGTTGTCCCTGGTGTTCTTGCGGGAGAAGGCGGGGTCGGCGAGGACGGAGGGGCGGAGGACGTTGTCGGGATTGAGCCAGGCTTCGCGGACGCCCTGGTCGATCATCTGCTGGAGGGTCATCATGCCGTGCTTGGCGGAGGCGGCCCACTGCGTCTGCATGCCGACTTTGACGAAGGCAGTGACGATGCCCGTGTCCTGGCAGATGGGGCGGTGGCCTTCGGCGCATAGGCGGGAGTTGATGAGGATCTGCGCGATGGCGTCCTTGGCTGCGGGGGACTGCTCGAACTCATAGGCGCGGGCGAGGTTGGCGATGTAGTCAACGGGGTGGTAGAAGCTGATGTACTGGAGCGCGTCGGCTACGCTGCGGATTACGTCGTCCTGATTGATTGTGGCCATGATGTTCCGATCCTCTTATATACGTATAAAGTTTAGCTGAGCGGGAAGGGCGGGTGACGTGATGGGACGCACAGAGATGAGGCAGGAGAAGGATTCGCTGGGGGTGGTGGAGGTTCCGGCGGGGGCGATGTATGGGGCGCAGACGCAGCGGGCGGTGGAGAACTATCCGATCAGCGGGATGCGGGCGGCTCCGGCGCTGATTCGTGCGATTGGGATGGTGAAGCGGGCGGCGGCGGAGGCTAACGGCGAGCTTGGTGTTGTTAGTGAGGAGCGGGCAGAGGCGATTGCGAGCGCGGCTCAGGAGGTGATCGACGGCAGGTGGGATGCGGAGTTTGTGGTGGATGTGTTTCAGGCGGGGGCGGGCGTGAGCTTCCATATGAATGCGAATGAGGTGATTGCGAATCGGGCGAATCAGATGATGGGCGAAGCCCTTGGAAGCTATGCAAAGGTTCATCCGAATGATCATGTGAATTATGGGCAGTCGACGAATGATGTGTTTCCTACGGCGATGCGGTTGGGGACGCTGCTGGCGCTGGAAGGGCTCTATCCCGTCCTGGATGGGCTGGCGGGGAGCTTTGCTGCGAAGGCGGCGGAGTTCGATGTGGTGGTGAAGGCGGGGCGGACGCATATGCAGGATGCGACGCCGATCCGACTGGGGCAGGAGTTTGCGGCTTACTCGGTGGCGATTCGGAAGGCTAAGGAGTCGATCGCGCGGGCGGGTGAGGGACTGCGGGAGTTAGGGCTGGGCGGGTCCGCAGTGGGGACGGGAATCAATACGCATCCGCGGTATCGGGCGCTGGCGATTTCGAAGTTAGCGGAAATTTCAGGGCAGCGGCTGGTGGCGGCGGAGGACATGCGTTGGGCGATGCAGTCGTGCGCGCCGATGGCGGAGGTTAGCGCTGCGTTGCGTGGGCTGGCGCTGGAGGTGATTCGGATTGCGAATGATCTGCGGCTGCTGGCTTCGGGGCCGAATACAGGGCTGAATGAGATTCATCTACCGAGCTTGCAGCCTGGGTCGTCGATCATGCCGGGGAAGATCAATCCGGTGCTGGCGGAGTTGGCGGCTATGGTGGGATTTCAGGTGATTGGGAACGATACGGCCGTGGCGATGGCGGTGCAGGCGGGGCAGCTCGAGTTGAATGTGATGATGCCGACGATGGCTTATAGCGTGCTGCAGTCGATTTTTATTTTGACGAATGCGCTGCGCGAGTTGGATGTACGGTGCGTGCGAGGGATTACGGCGAATGTAGCTCGGTGCGAATTCTATGCGCAGAGTACGGTGGCTCTGGCTACAGCGCTGAACCCTTATATCGGGTATGCGAAGGCGGCGGAGTTGGTGAAGGAATCGGTGGCGTCGGGGCGGAGTGTGATTGAGGTGGCGCGGGAGAAGGATGTGTTGAGTGAAGTGCAGATCAAGGAGATTCTGGATGTGGGGAAGATGACGGGGGAGTGATGTTCGAAATTCGACGCCGTTGGCAACCGGGTTGGCAGAATGGCCGGAGATATTGAGGTGGCGCGGAGGGCGTCGGGGTCCTTCGACTCGCGCCTAGCGCTTGCTCATAATGACGGAGTTTAGGGTGCTAGAGAAGACCCGGGGCTGAAGCCCTTTTCCTTTGGTGGCGGTTTACCGCGGGCTAAAGCCCGCTGCTACTCCGGGTCGAACTTCGCTCGATTGTCAGCTTATGTATTTCGCCAAGTCCAACCATGTGTGGGTGCTACGTGACGCCTCAGGGTGGTCGCTACATGATGTCTTCGTCGTCGCCGATGGGCATGCCTGGTGGGGCCTCGATCGGCTTGGCGGGGATGAATTTCGTGGGGTCTTTTTGGAACTCGTTGATGAGTTCGATCATTCCGCTGCGGTGGATGGCTTCGGCGGAGTCGGTGGGAGCGGCTTCCGAGGTCCATTGTTTGAGCAGGTCGTTGATGTGAGAACGGGCGATGGCGCGGGCCTGGCTGCTGGCTGCGGGATTGGCACCGAGCGAAAACATGGCTTGCAGGCCGCGGACTTCGACAGCGCGCTCGACCTCAGACGACATGGTGTGGCCGCCGTCGATGCGGGTGGCGGTGGTTTTGGAGACGGCCTCCATAATTTCGCGGAGCGAGGGCGAAGAGGGCGGGGTGCGCATGTGGTATTGCACGACGCGGCTGGCGCGGGCGGGGTCGAGCAGTACCTGCAGCGTGAGGTCGGCGGCGGACTCGGCGGCGGCGATAGGGTCAAAGGTAAGGCCGGTCTCGGATGGGAATGACTCGCGGGTGCGCGGGAAGCCGGGCGGGCGCGGCGGCAGGATGCGAAGCAGAGATTCGGGCAGGGTGAGGGTGTCGGGCGCGAGCGTTTGCAGGATGGCTGCGAGCGCCTTCTTCTGCTCGTCGGAGGAGACGATCTGCGCGTCGGGCTGGCCGTCGCCTCGGAGTCGGTAGCGGTAGTCCAGGCCACCGATCTCCTTAATGGCAGCCTCGGTCTGATAACGATGCAAGAGGTAGAGCGGCACCAGGGTGTCTTCGAGCTTTGCCAT
>JANYLK010000149.1 GCA_025357875.1 Granulicella sp. | reverse complement strand
CGTTCCCAGAACCAGCTTGCCCGAGTGACCCGCTACCGTCGACTCTGGAAAGTTCGGAATGTCCGCGTAAGGGATCGCTACGGCGTCCGCAACCTGCGAGGCGAAGGCACCCAGGCCGGAGCCGAGAATGATGCCAATCCGTGGCTGTATCGAGGTGAGGACGCGAATGGCTGCGACTGCCGCCTGCGCTTTGGTGAGAATATCTGCCATCGGTGCTCCTCCAGTCGGTCCAAGCTAGTGTATCGGTATCGAGCCGAAAGGTTGATCCGGCGTTCATTCGAGATGTCGGTACCCCCCCGGGGGGGGTAGTGCTCCTAAGTGATTACGCTAGAACAAGTTAAGAAATTTACCTCCTGCAAATATATGATTCCATTGCGGTTATAGTCAAATATTAGTAAGTAAACGACTTAGGCTATAACGGATTGATTCGTTGGTGTATTTAGAGGTGTTTTCCCATGCTTCTCCCACTTGTTTGGAATCAATCTGCAACGCCTCCCCAAGGCGTTTTTTCAGATAAGAGGACAAGGGCCAGGCACGAGGCCGCACTCCAGTTTCTTTACCTTATAAAGTATAAGGTACGTGTCAAGAAACTGACGGTGGAAAAGGCGGTTGCGGGCTGCGTTGAAGAGCGTTGGGTGACTGTCCGGACGGGGCTGGCCTCGATTGTTTGTAGTTGCTCAAAAAATGACTTTTCAGGAACATGGACTGAATCATTGCCAAGCGTTGGATCGCCTAAGAGCGGATGTTCCCGCCGCGGCTAATCCTTTGGTGTCCAGCTAAAAAGCTTCGCTGCTTCATCGACATACTGGACGCTGCGAGACGTAAGATTCACCTTCCAGATGGCTTGCTCCTCGCCTTGGCTGCCATCAACAAAGTCATACGATACTTCAAGGTTGTTCGGGTTGAGAACTCTTGCGCTCCACCCCTTTCCCATAGTCATTCCGGGAGACGCGAGGTAGAGGTCAATGTTCGCTTGAACGTCTCCCGTCGACCGTCCTTCACCCGGAACGGTTAGTATCGATCCTCTGACCAAACTGATCGCCCTTGCCTCAGACGACGACGCAGAAAAGGCCATTGTTTGGCGAAAGTCTAAGACCTTCGGGCTATCGCTGACATCGGAATCCGTAGCTTTTAGTATCGCGCCTTTGAGATTCTTTCCTTCGTTGTTCCCGATTACAGCCAGCACCGCATCAGTCTGCCACGCGGTGTTGAAAAACGATTCAAAATGTACCTTATTGGGGCCTTGTGGGAGCGATTTCTGCCTGACATCGACCTTGACGCTTGCCGGCCAACCTTTTTTCGGGAAAGTCGTATTCGGGACTTCGAGCCATAGCGGAGCGGTTTGAAAGCTCCCGTTATTCACGAAAACTGCCTCATCGTTTGCCACAACCCTCGGTGCTCCGAGTGGTAAATGTCCGGACTCAATCTCGACCCACATTTTCAAGCCATCCGGCAGGTTCGTTTTACCGAAGATAACGATTGTCCCGTCAGGTTGGCGGTCCCCGTGGGCATTGAGAAATATGTCCGATGAAACCGCGTTGACCTTTTGAATCGGGCTGTCGGACGCAGATGTGTCGCTAGATGGAGCCTGCTCGTGACAGCCGACTATCGAAGAGGATGTGATCAACAGGACTGCAATAACGCAAACTTTCACGGACAGCCTTTCCCGCCAGCCTGGGCGGCATAATTTGGGAAGTGGATTCTACTGGAGCTTGTATGACCATGTACTTTCAAACCCGTCGCCTAACCGTACGCTTTTGAACCCTAGCGCAACCCAACTCGCATTCGTCTCTCGGTCATTCTCTACTTTGTAGACGAAAGGACGGTTTATCAGCGCGTACTTGACGCTGAGGGTTTCAGCATTTGGCCCTTCCGCACGGACCGTGTAATCTCCGCCCTCTTCAAGGAGTGATCGCTCGTATTTGTCGGCATAGGCGATGCGAGCACTACGCGCCTCTTGTAGAGCGGCTAATTGCGTCCCGTGCGTTGCCCGAGTAAGCATGCTTTGCACGCCAGGACGCTGGGTATCGGCCGCGTTGAGCTTCCCGATCTCCCAAACTGCAGATTGAAAGTCCTTCGCGACTATGTCCCGTTTTGCATCAGCAATAATCGCAGCGGGGTTGTAAGCAGTGGGGGAAGCTGTTCCAAGCTGATTGAGAGTCGCGACATGAGCAGAATGTTCCGCATCTAGCTTCGCGTTCTCCGCGTCTAATGTCTGTTGTGAAGGCCCAAAACCAGAACAAGCACGACGACCAGAGTAACAACGCAACCCACTAAGAATGTGAGTTCAAGAAAGCGGCGCCCCAGCGATGTCCCAGAGCGCAACTTCTTGCCCGAGCCATTCTGGTTCGGGGTGCCAGATGGGGCGATACGCCCGAATATTCCCGCGGTTTTTTTCGAAGCCAGGTAGTCAAGAGTTTCCTTCGGCATATTGCCACTATCGAAAGCCACGTAACCTCCAGACACAGATGTTCATTGCCTACCTTTACATCTGTCCTATCGTGCGTCTGTGCTGTAGGACACAAGACTCGGCTTCGAAATGATTGCGGAACCGAAAACCGTCTATGCGGTAGAGACAATGGGATGTTGGAATGCCGCAGCGCCAGCGGCTTATTTCTTTGGGCTTGGTCAAACAGAGGTCTTAGCGATCTGTGGGCGGTGCAGGTACGTGGCCAGCCAACTCCCGCAATACGGGTTATAGGTAACTTCGCTCGCCCGGGTTGTTGGTCTCTCCACTCCGGTTGCGCCTTCGAGTCGAGATGACACAATTTAGCGTCGGGTCGGAGGGGACGCGTGAGAAAGACTAACCTCACGACGGACTTCGTCCTTTCGGTGATCCCTTTGACAACCTCAGGGCAGGCTCATGCACCCGCCTATTCCTCTTCGTCTTCGACGGGCTGTTTCGCGGCGGCGAGGATTTTTTCGGCGATGGCTTGCGGGACGAGGTCGTAGTGGCTCATCTCCATGCGGAAGCTGCCGCGGCCCTGCGTCATGGATGTGAGAGCGGTACCGTAGGTGAGAATTTCGGCCATGGGAACTTCGGCGCGAATTGTGGTTCCGGCGCCGGCGCTATCCATTCCCTGCACACGTCCGCGACGTCCGCTGAGGTCGCCCATCAGTGCGCCGGCAAATTCGTCGGGCGCTTCGATCTCCAGCTTCATTACCGGTTCGAGCAGCGCAGGTTTCGCTTGCTCCATACATTTGCGGAAGCCAATACGTGCGGCCATCTTGAACGACATCTCGCTGGAGTCGACGTCGTGGTAGCTGCCATCGATCACCGTAACTTTAATATCGACCACGGGGTAACCGGCGAGGAATCCGCGAGCGGCCGATTCGCGAACGCCTTTCTCGACCGCTGGAACATACTGCCGCGGAATTGCTCCGCCGAAGATCTCGTTGGCGAAGCCAACTCCGCTGCCACGGGTTTGCGGCTCGATGCGAAGCTTGCAGTCGCCGAATTGGCCGTGACCGCCGCTCTGCTTCTTGTGCTTGCCTTGCGCCTCTGCACGTCCCCGAACCGTTTCGAGGTACGGCACCTTGGGCGCATGCAGTATGACGTGGGTGTGATATCGGCGGCTGAGTTTTGAGACAATCGCCTCGATGTGCGGCTGTCCTGCGCCGGACACCAGGAACTCGTTGGTCTGCGGATCGCGGTAGAACTTGACCATGGGATCGTCTTCCATCAGCTTATGCAGAGCTGGCGCAAGCTTGTCTTCATCCCCGCGCGATTTGGGCTCGATGGCATAGGTCATCGCGGGTTCGGGCATGGATACCTGGTCGAGAAACAGCTCGTGCGCTTTATCTCCGAGGGTGTCGCCGGTCAGCGTTACGTGCAACTTCAGCGCCGCGCCAAGATCGCCGGCGTGAAGTTCCTGCACCTCGACCGGCTTGCGGCCTTGCATGATGTAGAGGTGCGAGATGGATTCGGACTCCGCACGCGTGTAATTCTGTAGCGCGGAGTCTGCCTTCATCTTGCCGCTGATCACTTTGAAGAACGTGACTCTACCGGTGAATGGGTCGGTCATGGTCTTGTAGACGAACAGGGCCAGCGGAGCAGCATCGTCGACCTGCCGCATTACGATTTCATCCTCGCCGCCTTCATGGTTTGCGTTTCCGTTGGCCAGTGCCTCAATCTTCCCTCGCGCGGCTATTGGCTCACGCTCGCTCGCAGCCGGTGCGTAGACCTTCAGGAAGTCCAGCAAATGGTCGGTGCCCACGTTCCTCAGCCCGCTGGCATAGAGGACGGGGAATATTCTGTCGTCGCGAATCGCTTCGTGCAATGCGGTGATCAGGTGGGCTTCGGGAATGGTTCCTTCGCGGAAGAACTCCTCCATCAGCTCATCTTTACCTTCGGCAACAATCTCTACCAAAGCTTCGTGGGCAGCTTTTGCATCGGGCATGACCGCGTCCGGAATCTTGCCGACCTCACCGTGTCCATCGCCATCCGGCTGATAGAAAAACGCCTTCATCGTGACTAGGTCGACCACGCCGTGAAAACCTTGCTGATCGACGATGGGCAACTGCACGGGAACGACCTGGCGGCCCCACTTCTCCTGCATCAACTCAATCATGTGCTGCCGACCAAGCCTGGTGTCGGCCTTGGGATGGTCGACCTGGTTGATGACGATTACACGCGGAAGATTCACCTCGGCGGCGTATTTCCACACCCGGTCGGTGACGGCTTCGACGCCCGTCTGCGCATTGACTACGACCAGCGCGGCCTCTACCGGCAGCATCGCCGCACGCGTTTCGTACAGGAACATGTGAAAGCCGGGAGTGTCGACGAAGTTGATCTTGACTCCGCTCCATTCGGCGAAAGCGGCTGCGTTGGCCATGGTGGTGCGGCGGGCTACTTCTTCTTCGTCGTAGGCGGTTACGGCGGAGCCATCCTCGACGCGTCCGCGAGTGGCGGTCATCTTGGCGGAGTGGAGTAGAGCGGCGATCAAAGTGGTCTTGCCGCTGTGCGAGTGACCGACTACCGCGACATTACGAATATCTTGTCCAAGATAAGTCTTCATTGCGTGCTCCTGTTCCGACTACTGCAACAATCAACGAATGGTATAGAAATTTGTGGAGGTATGGTGTGACGCGCCTCACGGGTCATGGGCGGGATTGCAGTATGCAGGCACACTGGTCGAGCAGGATGGAAGCCATCGGCAATCAGCGTGTTCAAAGCGCGCATAAGGCACTACCCCGAGGAAGCGGCATGCTATCACAGACGCGGCTGGGTGAGTGATTGGAGTGTCGATTCGGGGTATACTGGAAATAGTTCTTTGAATGCCGAATGCAATGTAGTAGCCAGCACCCACATGGGGGCGTCACGGCTTCGACGGGATTGCTAGCGGCAGAGAGGCATGCCGGGGTGTGGACACCCGTAATCGCTCACAAAATCATAAGTGCCGAACCTCAGTTCGCTCTTGCTGCCTAATTAGTTAGACAGCCGATCGCTCAAGCTTCGCCTACGGGCCTGTACCGATCGTCGCACAGTAGGCTGGTCCCGACTGCTCCGTCTGAGCGGAAGGGATGAGACCGATCAGACTGGTCGTCATCGTTTCTTCGCCCGTTCCTAGCGGTGATGACGAGACAAAAATGAACGCGGAAAAGCATGAATGCTCTCTGTTGAAGGTAGTTTCGGACGTGGGTTCGACTCCCACCGCCTCCACCATTTCTAAGTTGTTGATTATAAAGCCACCTTTGCGGGTGGCTTTTACTTTTGTGTCAAAAACGTGTCTACTGTGTCTCGTTGGAGCATTCAGAGAGCAGGACTCAATGACCACCACGCCGACCATCACGATTTTTGTCCGGCATTCGAAGGGCTGCAAGTACGCGGGGGATGAGTTCGCCAAGCGATGCGATTGCAGAAAGTGGCTTCGCTGGACGGCAACTGGTGAACCACGCCAACGGCGTCCGGCAAATACGCGGTCCTGGGCAGAAGCTGAACAGGTCAAGCGGGACATTGAAGACCAACTGACCGGTAGAACGGTTGTGCTCGACACGCCGGGGGTCAAGAACATGCGAGCGGCCGTCGAGGTCTTCATTGCTGACAAGAAGGTGGAGAACCTCTCCTCTGACCTCATACGGAAGTACGAGCGGGAGCTCGGACGCCTAGCGTCTTTCTGTGAGGCTCGTGGCGTCTATACCCTTGCGGGAGTCAACCGAGAACTCATCACCCGATTTTGTTCTGATTGGAAAGACCTGTACCCGTCGAGCCTCACTCGCAACAAACTGGCAGAACGTTACAAGTCTTTTCTAAAGTTCTGCCGCGTCGCGGGGTGGCTGGTCGAGATTCCCGTCTGGCCGAAAATGAAAGCTGAAGAGGTTCCCACCTTTCCTTTGACCACTGACGAATATGAACGCCTCCTTGATGCCGTCTATGTCGTCGTCAAGGCACCGCAGAATCACACGGTGGAAAATCAAAGCCAGGAGTATTGGATCAAGCGGGTACGCGGTCTGTTCCTGCTCATGAGGTCGAGCGGCCTGTCGATCCAAGATGCTCTGACACTTCCCCGCTCTGCCCTCATCCACGACGCAACTGGCCACCGGGTTGTGACCCAGCGCACCAAGACCGGAACCGATGTCAGCGTCCTACTTCCACCCAACATAGCGGCTGAACTGCTCGCGGTTCCTAACGATAACAACCGCTTCTTCTTCTGGAGTGGGGTCGGCTCACCCAAGTCCATTAGCGGCAATTGGGGCAAACGATTTGTTGCTCCCTGCTTCGTTGAGGCAAAAATCACGGGTGGCTACATGAAGGCACACCGACTCCGCGATACCTTCGCCTGTGAGCTTCTCAAAGCGGGTGTGTCACTGGAGCATGTGAGCAAGCTGCTAGGACACACTTCGATACGCACGACCGAGAAAAGCTATGCCGCATGGGTGCCTTCAAGGCAAGAGGTTCTAGACAACGCGGTCATATCGGCCTGGGCAGTTCCAACCCCGAAACGTCAGGGCAGGAAAAGAGCATCATAGACAGGCAAACAACTGCAAAAATTGCCGCACTAGCTTGCTGTCTAGTGCGGCTGCTCAAGCAGAGGAGTTCAGGTCCCCTCCTCCGCACCAATCTGAAGGTAAAGAACTTATGAGAGGGTCAGCCCGAAACGGCCGACTCTCTTTTCCGTCGCTGTAGTGGTTTTTGTAGTGGTTGTAACCAACTTCCGCTGGCAAGGGCACCGAGCGGTTTTGCCAGTTGCCCTCCGTACAAATGGACTATGTAGGCTAGGGCTCGGGTACACAGGGAGACACGATGATGCGCCCCACCCCACAACCCTTCCAATCAGCGCGTTGCACCAGGAGCCAGGTGCCCAAGATCTCGTCCGTTCTGAAAAGATGAGGCCGTATCTGGAGTTACCCAAGGCTCATATTGGAGGGCAGGACACAGCGCCT
>JANYLK010000145.1 GCA_025357875.1 Granulicella sp. | reverse complement strand
CTTGATATTCTTCCGACGGCCAAGCGCGACATCGAGCACCAGGGGTATCAAATGTGATTCCGGCTCATGCGCCTCGCCGTACCCCTCAGTCGCGCCCGCGACGTTGAAATAGCGCAGGCTGGCAAACCGGAGACCGTGGATGCGATTGAACCAGCGCAGCATGTGTTCGACCAACAACTTGCTCTCGCCATACGCGTTGGTAGGCTCCAGCTTCGCGTCCTCCAGGATTGGAGTCGTCACCGGCTCACCATAGCAAGCAGCCGTCGAACTGAACACCAGCCGGTTATGCCCTGTCGCCAGCATCGCCTCGAGCAGCGATAGCGTTCCCGCCGTGTTGTTGCGGAAATATATCTCCGGCCGCTGCATGCTTTCACCAGCCTCGATCAACGCCGCAAAATGCATAATCCCTTGAAATTGCCCCGCGCTGAGGGTCTGCTCGAGCAGCTTCCGGTCAGCGATGTCACCTTCGACAAAATCCGCTGCTGACGCCACCGCGGATCGCTTGCTGTGGCACAGATTGTCGTAGATGGTTACTGCATGTCCGTCGGCTAACAGACGTCGTGTCAACGTGCCGCCAATATAGCCGGCACCTCCCGTTATCAAAATCTTCATTGCTTCTCCACGTGCAATCACTTTGCACTACAACCAAAGTATAGGGATTTCATCTCAAAAGAGTGATTTCAGTTGAAGCCGGGTTCATTGAAGATGTGAGGGTACGAAATAAGAGGGGGAAAGGGCAAATCATCCTTGTCTTAGCCTCACCCCCTAAATCGAATTTGGCTTAGCCTCAAGATAACAAATGGTATGCTCGGTTCAATTCGACGCAACCAGCAATTGATGACATTGGTAACCGCATCAAGTTCGTAAACAGCGGCGGTGAGCGACACCAGGCTAATTGTTATCTCTTTCAGTGCTTTCGCAACAATTCATGGGCCATGTAGTGCGTTGAGATAGTCTAATAAAGGGCGTACTGCAGTCGCAGCGTGTTACTTTGGCGTCTTACATTGCGTCATACTTATTTCATACTGTCGCTGTCTTCCATAGCGGCTGATACAAGGAATGTTACCGCCCATGGCAGCGCCACTTCGAAGTACAAATCCCGGCCCGCAGCAAAGCGTGCAGTTCGCTCATTTCGGCGTTCTCGACACCGGCGCGCAGAGCAAGGCTTCGACTGTCACCTCGGTGATGCTCAATGTGGTCATCGCGTTTGTGGTTATCGTGATCAGCCTGGCGCACAAACAGGTAATCGAAAATACGAAGCGGATCACTGAGCTGACCGTACCTGTGATTGCGAAGAAGGAGCCAGTCAAGCCCAAAATCATTCCGCCCAAGCCAAAGCCGCTTCCTCAAATCGCAAAAATCATTCCACCTAAGATTACAATCCCTCAGGTCAAGCTTCCGGAGTTGCCCAAGCAGCCAATCGTGAAGATGGATCAGCCCAAGCCAGTCCTGATGCCGCCCGCGCCGAAGCAGGTCATCGCCAAGGCAGCGCCGGTGGCAGTCAGCCTGGCCCATCCCGAAGCTGCGTCGGTCGTCAACAATGACCCGCATCCCACGGCCGTCCGGCTGGGAAATTCGACGAGCCCCCTCAATAACCTTAAGGGCCCCTCAGTCTCCCCCGTCAATCTGGCTGCAGGAATGCCAGGAATGAACGCCGCCAATACTGGAAACGGCCCTCCAGCAACCAAGGTCAATCTCGGCAACGGAAGTCCAGGCAGTACAACCATTAAAGGTAATGGTGTGATTGCTGCTGTCGGCATACCGCACGGCGTTCCGGGAGGAACAGGCACCGGCCCCGCTCGTACCGCCGGCTCCGTCAGCCTGGGCCAGGCACCGCCGCCGCCCGCGCCAAGGCCGGCCGCTGTCGCCTCCGCCGCTCCCGGGAAAGCCGTTAAAGTTCTCTCGAAGCCTAGGCCGGAATACACTGCCGAAGCTCGGCAGATGCACATCGAGGGCGTAGTTACCCTCCACATCCGGGTCTTGTCGGATGGCTCAGTCCAGGTGGTCGGAATTACCAGGCCACTCGGTTATGGCTTGGATGACTCTGCCAAGCGCGCCATTATGGCGACGAAATTTGAACCTGCAACCGACGCATCCGGTCATCCCGTCACCTGGGAGGGCAACGTAAATGTCACTTTTCAGTTGGCGGGGTAACAACTATGGGCGCTGCCAATCGCAAAGCTCGAATGTCCTGGCCTGAACTCTTTTCCAATTACTCGCTGTACGTACACCCAGACTTTACTTACGAAGGTGGACTTCAGGTCACCATAGGGAGCCGCAAATTATGATTTCTCGTGCAAGATTCACTTCTGGTGCAACGCTGCTGGCGCTCGTCTTCGCGGCAACCTTTCCTGCTATGGCTGGAGCCTCCATCTTCGGCAAGAAGAAGGTTGAACAGGATACGATGCCCGGCCGCAAGTTGACCCAGGCGCAGAATGCCCTCATCGACAGAGCCATCTTGCGCGAGAAGGAAGTAATCAAGGTCGTCAAGGAACGCGCGCCCGTGGTTGAGACCTACATCCAGAACATGAAGCCCGATCCTATCCTGCTTCAGGTACCAGTCTCGGACGAGCATCATCTGGCTCGCGTTGACTTCAGCAAAGTCATCAACGATGACCTGTATAAAGAAAACAAGGGGAACTTCGAAGCAAAGAAGAGCAAATTCGCATTCTTTAAGAATTCTCTCGGCGCCCTAGGCGGCATCTCGTCAAGTCTCCGCCTCACCTTCCATGAGTCTGGCTTCGTGCAAATGATCCTCATGGATTCCAACTCCTTCGACCGCCAGCACTACTCCTTCACCTTCATTCGTAACGACTTTCTGGGCAACATTCCCACGGCGGTCTTCGATGTCCAGCCCGTCAGCGGCAAGCGTGAGTATGGCCGCTTCTTCGGACGCATCTGGGTGGAGACGCGCGACGCAAACGTCGTCCGCTTCAATGGCGACTTCGCTGGATCCATCCAGACCATGAAGGAGTTTTACCACTTCGATAGCTGGCGCACGAACGTTCAGCCTGGCCTTTGGCTCCCAACTTCCTTTTACGTCGAAGAGAGCGATCCTCGGAGCCCAAGCAGCACCCTCGCCTTCAAAGCGATCAACTACGTCTGGGGCTACGTCCTCAGGGTCCCCAGCAACAACGCCGAAAATACGTCGCTCGATGTGGTAAATGCGCAAGACGTGTCTGCCGACGCTCCTGACCTCAGCCCGCTCGGTGCACAGCGCGAATGGGTTCAGCAAGCTGAAGACAATGTCATCGAACGGCTCTTCCAAGCAGGCCTACTCGATGCACCCAGCGACTTCGATAAAACTCTAGAAGCGCTTGCCAACAACATTCTTGTCTATAACAACATTCAAGTCAGCCGGCCGATCCGCGTGCGTACGTTGCTGACCGAGCCGCTTGAGTCCCTTGCCGTCGGCAACACCATCATCCTATCCAAGAGCCTTATCGACACTACCAGCGTCATGTCCGCGGACGGCGCGCAGCAGATGGGCAATCTTAATGCAGTCCTCGCTTTTCAGCTGGCTCATATCATCCTGGGCCATCGGCTCGATACCAAATACGCATTCAGCGATCGCCTGCTCTTCCCATCGACCTCCGTATTTCAGCGCATTCCGATGCACCACACCGACGTAGATAACACCGAGGCTGCTAAAAAGGCTTCGGAGCTATTGAGCGCGAAGGAGCTAGTCGGCGGGCAACAGTATTTTGGCCTCTACCTCCAGCAACTTCAGACCAGATTGAAACAGCTCCCTGCGCTCAACACTCCGATGATCGGAGATGCGCTGATCAAAAGCGATAAAGACGCTACCTTCTGGATGGCGGCGATGGTACCGAAAGGCATCAAACTCGACATGAAGGATTTGAAGCAACAGGGCGCAATGCCGCTGGCGAGCTTCCTGCGGTTCGACCCATGGACCGACCAGGTTGTCCAGATGCATACCAGCTTCGAGCCCATCCTCAATCCTCGGGACAAGATGCCGTTCGAGGTGGAGCCCGTTTATCTCAAGTTGACCTATTTCGCCGCACCCCCGCCCCCTACTGCGGCACCTGCGGGTGCACCTGCGACGAGCGGTACGCCACCTTCGTCGCCGGTCACAGCTGTGCCTCCTGCTCCAACTATTGGATCTGCAGATACAACGACACAGCAGACAACGTCACCACCGGTAGTCTCACCGCAGTAATTCGCAAGCCTCAGAGGGCAGGGATGCTCAGTCCTGCATCTTAACAGAGGTCTAAGACACGCAATTGACCTCCACCTGCCAGAGTACTGGTGTTATTCCAGGAGACGTAATGCTGAAGAATTTGATGACAATTACATCCTTGGCCGGCGTGCTGTGCTGCCATTCTCTTTGTCACGCTCAGGCGTTGCCGACTGCCACCGCAAACGGTGCCCTGCAGGTGGGTATTGGCTGGAGCTACGTCAGGCCTGACTACGGACTCAGAGCCATTCAGGGCGTCACCGGATACGCCGATTTAGATTTGTTCCGTCATCTTGGGTTGGAGGCTGAGTATCATTACGTCGCCCTCATCACACCCACCGACCTTGCCGAAAACTCGTTTTTGGCCGGACCAAGATTCATTCTCCCTCGAGGCCGATTCAGCTACTACGCAAAAGCCCTTGCTGGAATCGGCGATATCGTCATCCAGGAAACACAGGATAACCCCCAAGGCGGAGCCGGAAAGTACTTTGTCTATGGAATCGGCGGTGGAGTTGACTATCGAGCCACAAAGCACATCGTCGTCCGAGGTGATTTCGAATACCAGCACTGGGATTATTTGACCGGACTCACTCCCACCTCGTACACCTTAGGCGTCGCGTATCGCTTTAGATAGCCTCATCTACCGTAACCGACCCTACTCAAACGAGAGCGATAGAGTCGCTCTCGTTGCCTTTTAAAGCTCACGGAGATTCCACCTGATCGAACGGCTTGCGCTATCGTCCTTATTGGGGAAAAATCCATGCTTCAGGGCCAAGCCACTGAGACGGCCCTCGCACGGCGGATGCGCACCTACGGGCCAGCGGTTCCCTACGTTAGAGCCATGGACGGGCGAGGCGAATTGGAGTATCCCTATGGCCAGGCCAAGCTTGCCTACACCATGTACGCCGGCGGAGTGGGTGCCGACTTCAAGCTGGGCCAGTACCTCCGGCTCCGCGGAGAGTTACGAGTTTCAGAAGTGGACCAGCTTCCCCAGTGAAAGCCTCGCGCCGCAGCTTGTCACCCTTTTCGCCGTCTACCACTTCGCAGGGAAACCCCGATGCAGGTAGTCGCGAAAAGGGTGACAAGCTGCGGCGTGAGGCTTTCACTGGGGAAGCTGGTCCACTTCTGAAACTCGTAACTCTCCGCGGAGCCGGAGGTACTGGCCCAGCTT